>DKIB01000044.1:0-10619 GCA_002454015.1 Proteobacteria bacterium UBA6729 | reverse complement strand
CACGTCGGCCCTCCCACAAGAGATTCATCTCGCGCAGTAATACTGGAGTAAAATCAGCGCGTGTGATGGAAACTCCAGAGCGCCTGGATGCAGTACTTCCTTTACGCTGGGCAACCCATCGGTCAAGTCCAAACCTCCATGTCACAATGCCCTGGAGCAAGGTAGATTTCCCTGCATTGTTCGGACCCGCAAGAACAACGGAATCTGCAAAATTGAATTTATGCTCTTTGAAGCCTTTGAAATTTTTAAGTGTTATATTACGAATCATAATTACCCTGGTGCCGCCAACAACATGGCAACATGCACACAATCCAGCACTATCGAGCGTCTGGAGTCCAACCTCTCCCCCGGTGAGGGTTTTTTGAGTCTGGTGCGGCACGCAGTTCAGGAACCAGCGTCAACTGCACACCAGCAGCGGCACGTGCGCCTTGCCGCTGCACGATACGGGTCTTCCATTTCATGTTCAGTCCGGGAGCGCACTGCGGCGGCGAGGGATGTACACAAGGTCCGGCAGGGTGCCCCCGGCTGCGGCCAGCCATTGTGCGGCCCGGGCCTGGACTTCTTGCGGGGAGGACTGTCCCGTCAGTGCATGGAACAGGGCATGCCCGCATCGTGTACATGCTGTTGAGTTCAGCAACCGCCCAGCGACCCCCTCTGCTTTGGATTACCTCTGGTGCAGGGGAGCTGGCCTGATTTTTATGATGGCTCTTGATGTGGATGAGCAGGTGCAGGAGATCGTTGTCACCGATGCAGATTCCGGGTCTGGTGCCGAAGCGGCAGGGGATGCCCACGCGGAAATCCCGGGTTCTGAACCAGGCACGGACCCGCGGGTGTGCGTTGACGACATTGCAGAACTCTGTCTCCCGGTTGCAGCCTGGGTAGTTGAAGAATGCGACGCTCACGGTTTCCTCAGTGTACCATTTTGATTGACATTGACCAGACAGCTCAGGGACGGAGCGCCTTGCTGGCGGCGGTCAGGGTCTGCTCCAGGGTCTGGTCGTTGTGGGCGGATGAGACGAAGCAGGATTCAAAGGGGGAGGGGGCGAAGTATACGCCGTGCTGGAGTGTGGTATGGAAGAACCTGCTGAAGGTTGCGGTGTCGGTGGTGCAGGCTGAGGCGTAGTCGGTGACGGGCTGGTCGGTGAAGAACAGTCCGAACATGCCACCGACGATGTGGTAGCGGAAGGGGATCCCGGCGGTGGCGGCGAGCCGGGCCAGCTCCTGGCAGAGCTGTTGGGCATAGTGCTCCAGGCGTGCGTGGAAGCCGGGGGCCGTTAGCTGCTCCAGCACGGCCAGGCCTGCGGTCATGGCCATGGGGTTGCCGGACAGTGTGCCTGCCTGGTACACAGGGCCTGTCGGAGCCAGTTGCTCCAGCAGTTTGGCGCTGCCTGCCACGGCCCCTATCGGCAGGCCGCCGCCCAGCACCTTGCCGAGCAGCACCAGGTCGGGGGTGATGCCGTAGCGTTCTCCGGCCCCGCCCGGGGCCACCCGGAACCCGCTCATCACCTCATCAAACACCAGCAGGCTGCCGTAGCGGCTGCATTGCTCGCGCAGGCATTCCAGGAATCCCGGCCGGGGCGGGATGCAGCCCATGTTGCCCGCCACCGGTTCCACCAGCACGGCAGCGATCTGCTCGCCCTGTGCTGCGTACAGTTGCCGGACGGCTTCTGCATCGTTGTAGGGCAGGGTCAGGGTCAGGGCAGCCAGGGCCTCCGGCACGCCGGGGGAGTCGGGGATGCCGAGGGTTGCCACGCCTGAGCCTGCCTTGACCAGCAGGGAATCACTGTGGCCGTGGTAGCCGCCACTAAACTTGACGATGGTATCCCGGCGGGTGCAGGCCCGGGCCAGGCGGATGGCGGTCATCGCTGCCTCGGTGCCGGAACTGACCATGCGTAGCTGTTCTGCTGCCGGTACCAGGGCGCAGACCCGGGCCGCCAACCGGGTCTCCAGTTCGGTCGGTGTGCCATACCCCAGCCCCTGCCCGGCCTGGATGCGGATCTGCTCTACGAGGTGCGGGTCGGCATGGCCGGTGATCATGGCCCCCCAGGAGCAGACGTAGTCTATGTAGCGGTTGCCATCAGCATCATACAGGTGGGGGCCCTGGCCGGATTGCATGAACACCGGCGTGCCACCGACCCGTGTAAAGGCACGTACCGGGGAGTTTACGCCGCCGGGTATGTAACGTCTGGCCTCATCCAGACGTTGCTGCATGGACTGCATGTCTCAGAAGGGCCTGACGATGGCCAGGATGACGATACCGAGGATCGCAACGGCGGGGATTTCATTGAGCCAGCGGTAGTACACGTGGGAGTGCTGGTTGCGACCTCGTCTGAAGTCCCGCAGCAGTTTGCCGAGGTACAGGTGATACAGCACCAGCAGCAGACCCAGGGTGAGTTTGAGGATCAGCCACCCGGGTACAGCGCTGAGGTACCCGTACGCCAGCCACAGTCCGAGACTGACGGCCAGCAGCCCCGCTGGCAGCATGATGCCCAGATAAAGTTTGCGTTCCATGATGATGAAGCGAGCCTGCCCCGGCGCATCCGTACACAGGGCATGGTACACATATAACCGTGGCAGGTAGAGCAGACCGACCGACCAGGCGATTGTGAAGAACACGTGCCCGGCCAGTATCCAGGCGCGGACATCCATCAAGGCTCCGGCGGGTGCATGGCTGCCAGCTTGCGGATCTTCTGCTGCAGGCGCTCCAGGTTGGATGTACCGTGGTGGCGCGCACGGATCTGGCCGGCCGGGTCGATGAGCACGCTGTAGGGGGTGGCCAGCACCGGACCCAGCGCATGCTCCAGGGTACGCACCGGATCCAGGGTCACCGGATGACTCAGCTGCATCTGGCTGACCGCACGCAGCACTTGGTCCGGACGCGCATGGTGCATGGCCACACCGATCAGGACGAAGCCGAGCTCCGGCGACAGGCGCTGATACAGCCGTTCCAGGGCAGGCATCTCCTGTATGCAGTACCTGCAGTCAGGCGTCCAGAAGTACACCAGCACCGGGCGACCCCTGAGCTCCGCCAGTGACAGCTGCTCGCCGCTGATGCTGGTCAGTTGCAGTGGGGGTGCTGGTACAGGCCATGACTGCCGCCACCACCAGCCCGCCAGCAGTGCTGTCGGCAACAGTATCAGCAGCAGGCGCCTCCTGAACTTGCGGGATATCAGTAGCGTGGGCATCACGGGATTGTATCACTGGCCTGTGTGAGGCGTTATAATCGCAGCCGTGAAACTGACCCGGTGGATGTTTGCGGGATTGGCTGCATTGGCCTGCGCGATGATGGCAACTGCCTTTGTCATGCAGTATGTCCTGCAGCTGCTGCCCTGTCCGCTGTGCATCCTGCAGCGCATTGCCCTGCTACTCACCCTGCTGCCCCTGCTGGCCGGGGTGTGGCTGGGACGCTGGCGCATTGCGGCAGCAGGCTGTGCCGGGCTGGCCATGCTGGCGGCCCTGCTCGGCGGCGGCTTGGCCATCCGCCACCTGTGGCTGCAGCAGTTATCCGCCGAGGCCGTGCCTGAGTGCGGCCCGGGGCTGGACTATCTGCTGGATACCCTGCCCCTCGGTGAGGCCCTGGGGATGGCCCTGCGCGGCTCCGGGGAGTGTGCCGAGGTGGCCTGGACGCTCTACTCCATCAGCATCCCCGGCTGGACCCTGATCGGCTTCAGTGTGCTGCTGCTGGGGTCAGCCGTGTTGCTGGGACGCTGCCTGCGCCGGACCCCTGTTGCCCCTTGAGCGGACTGCCCGGCGCTGCAGTTGGAGCGGCGCTTGCGTTGATCAGTTGCGGCGGCGCGTCAGCCTGCATCCCCTGCCCGGCATCCCCGCCAGTCGGCGGCCTGCACGCGGGTACCGGAGCCGGCAGCAATACGGCGACGAGGCAAACCATTCAGCCGACCGATATCGGTGACAGAGGGGGGCGTGGCGTTCCACGCGAACGATAGCCGCGGTCCGGTTCGGTCGGCTGCCGGACGACGGCAGGCCCCACCGGGCCACAGCGGTCTCCAGCCGGGGGGGTGCCCTGAACGGGGCTCCGGCCCCTTGTCGGCTGAGGCGGGCACTGCCGAACAGGGGGCGCAGTGCCCCCCGCAAACGTCCGGGCAGAGCGCCGGACACGATACTGCTCCGCCCGGAAAACACCTGCATTTTACTGCAGTTGCGGCGGTCTCCGGCACCCGGGGGTGGCAAGCGTCGTATAATGCGGGGTAATGTCTCCATCCCTGTTCCTTACCATGCTGCTTTACGTGGGTGCCGCCGGTATGCTGGGCCGCAGCCTGTGGCAGCAGCAGCGCCTGTGCTATCCCGGCATTGCCCTCGGGATCACCGCGCTGATTCTGCACTTTGTGGAGTTGTATCCCCTGCTCCCCGGAAGTTGGGCGTCGGCCTCCGGCAACATCTACTCCCTGACCCTCTGGACCATGGCCCTGCTGCTTACCCTGGCACAGGGGCTGCCGGCGGCCCGCCCGCTGGCCGTATTGCTGTATCCGCTGACTGCCCTCAGCCTGCCGCTGATCACCCGCATCGCCGACCCGGGTACGGCGACCGATCTGGGATTCAGGGTGCACTTGGGCCTGTCTGTGCTGACCCTCAGCCTGGTGGTGCTCGCCGGGTTGCAGGCCCTGATCCTGTTTCTGCAGGAGCGCAGCCTGCACAGCGGGCAGCCGGGTCTGCTGGCAGCCAAACTGCCGCCCCTGCAGGAGTCGGAGGGGCTGCTGTTCAAGTTGATCACCCTGGCCTTCTTCCTGCTCAGCCTCAGTCTGGCGAGCGGCCTGGCCTACCCGGCGGACCTGTACAGCTACCGCATGGTCCACAAGACCGTGCTGGCCCTGCTGGCATGGATCATATTCGGTGCACTGCTCGGCGGGCGCCTGGTGCGTGGCTGGCGCGGCCCGGTAGCGGTGCGCTGGACCCTGTGGGGCAGCCTGACGCTGCTGCTGGCCTACTTTGGCTCGCTGCGGGCACTGCCATAGCGACGGGCCGAGCGCTGAACCACACCGATGCCGCCTCGCTTGATGCCTGACCCCGACTGACCACTTTACTTGGACGACATTTCCTTAGCTGTACTGGTCGGCCTGCTGCTGACACTGCTGTTGGTCTCGGCATTCTTTTCCGGTTCCGAAACCAGTATGATGGCGCTGAATCGCTACCGCATGCGCCATCGGGCACGTCTGGGCGACCGCAGTGCCAAACGTGTGGTCCGGCTGCTGCAGCGCCCGGATCGCCTGCTCGGCCTGATCCTGTTCGGCAACAATCTGGTCAATATCCTGGCAGCATCGCTGGCCACCATCATCGCCTATCGTCTGTTTGGCAGCATCGGCGTCGTGGTGGTGCCGTTCGTGCTGACCGCTGTAGTACTGCTGTTTGCGGAGGTGGCTCCCAAGACCTTTGCGGTGCTGTATCCGGAGCGCATCGCCGTACTCTCCGCCCGCCTGCTGACCCCGCTGATGTGGCTGGCCATGCCGGTGGTGTCGCTTATCAACACCGCATCCAACGGATTGTTGCGCCTGTTCGGGGTGCGCGACACCCGGCTGCGGAGCGGTGGTCCCTCACAGGAAGAACTGCGTGCCCTGCTGCATGAGGCCGGAGGTCTGATCCCGCCACATCACCGCAAGATGCTGCTCAACATCCTGGAACTGGAAGATCTCAGCGTGGAGGATGTCATGGTGCCCAGCAAGGAACTCTACAGCATCAATCTGGATGACCCGGAGCCTCGCCTGCGTGAAGTCCTGGAACAAAGTCCGCATTCCAGACTGCCGGTATGCAGGGGCAATCTGGAACACATCGTCGGCATCATCAATATGCGCGACTTGCAGCTGCCGGGCCTGTCCGCAGGGGACTCCATCAGGCAACGCATTGAGGAGCAACTCCATGAACCCTACTTTGTACCTGAAGGCTCCGGCCTGCACAATCTGTTGCTTGAGTTCCGGCAACGCAGGGAGCGTGTCGGCCTGATTGTAGATGAGTACGGAGTGGCCATCGGACTGGTAACGCTGGAGGATGTGCTGGAACAGATCATCGGGGAGTTCACCAGCACCCAGCAGGAACAGAAGCTGCAACATCAGGCGGATGGTCAGGTGCTGGCAGATGGTTCACTGACCATCCATGAAATCAATCGCCAGATGGGGTGGGCACTGCCCACCAATATTGCACATACGCTGAATGGCGTGGTGCTGGAACAACTGGAGATCATTCCCCGTGAGGGTCTCTGCCTGCGCGTGGGCGACTATATCGTCGAAGTCACGCAGTGTGCAGGCAATGCCGTGAAAAAGGCCAGGATTCGTCCCGCCGGACCCACCCCCGGGAGGGACAGTGCAGCGCCGGACTGAACGTCGTATCAGTTATCCTGAAAGTTCTGCTCCAGCGCCTCGTGCAAGTGATTCACCGGCATCGAATGCACCCCCTGCAGGTCGCGCCGGGGACAGTTTGAGCTGGGCGCCATGGCCCGTGTGTAGCCATGCCGCAAGGCCTCCTGCATCCGTTCAGGACCCCCCGGCACCGGCCTGATCTCACCGCTCAGGCCCACCTCCCCGAAGCTGACCAGCTCCGCTGGCAAGGCCTGGTTGTGCAGACTGGAGGCAATCGCCAGCAGTACCGGCAGATCGGCGGCAGTCTCCATCACCCGTACCCCACCGGCAACGTTGACAAACACATCACGCCCCCGGGTTTGCAGTCCACCATGGCGATGCAATATCGCCAGCAACATATCCAGACGCCCTGCAGGCAGGCCATTCGCGAGGCGTCTGGGCTCACTGTGCTGGGCATCATCCACCAGCGCCTGGATCTCCAGCAACAATGAGCGAGTGCCATCGCGGGTCACCATGATCGCACTGCCCGGCACACTGCCTCCGGGCCGCGCCAGAAACAATGCGGAGGGATTGTCTATACCACGCAGACCCCGGTCAGTCATGGCAAACACCCCCAATTCATTCACCGCACCATAGCGATTCTTGGTGGCTCGCAACAAACGATGACGCCCGCCGGGTTCCCCTTCAAAGTACAGTACCGTATCCACCATATGCTCCAGCACACGCGGCCCGGCAAGCACCCCCTCCTTGGTTACGTGTCCCACCAGAAAGATCGCAATGCCCGCACTCTTGGCCAGACGTACGCAGGCACTGGCACATTCCCGCAGCTGCGTAACACCACCCGGTACCGCCCCCAGGCCACGATCATAGAGGGCCTGGATGGAATCGATCACCAGGGCCTGCGGCTGCGCTGTCCTGATGGCAGCCAGCACGCGCCCCAGATCATTCTCTGCAACCAGGCTCATGTGCTCACAGTGCACACCGATACGTACCGCACGCTGTGCCAGCTGCTCCGGTGACTCCTCGCCAGTGACGTACAACACCGACACCTGCTCTGCCAGACCCGCCAACGCCTGCAGCAGCAGGGTGGATTTGCCCATGCCCGGGGCGCCGCCGATAAGCACCGCAGAACCCCGCACCAGACCACCGCCCAGCACCCGGTCCAGCTCGCCCATGCCAACCCTGATACGCTGTTCCTGTACGGACGAAAACTCCTGCAATGTCTGGATGCTCGCCGCTGTCTCCCCACCACCCTGCTGCTCCGCCTCGCCACACACGGTGTTCCAGCCGCCGCATTCAGGGCAACGCCCGGACCACTGCAACAGCGCACTGCCACAACCCGTACAGTGAAAACGTTCCTCAGTCCGCGCCATGTTCACGGATGGCTACGCGGCGAGTAATGCCACTTAACAGCTGATGCGGGATGGTGCCTGCGCCCGCCGCCACTGTTTCCACCGGCAACTCCGGTCCCCACAACAACACCGGGTCGCCCGGCCGTGCCTCCGGCACCTGATCCAGTTGCACCGCCAGCATGTCCATGGAAGGCGGCGCGATCAGGCGGGCGGGTCGGCCCGCGACCAGCACCGGTGTATCCGGGGCCGCACTGCGCGGATAACCATCACCATAGCCGGCGGCCACTATACCCACGCGCAGCTCCGCAGGGCACTCCCAGGCGGCACCGTAACCAACCCGGTCCCCGCGCCGCAGTTCGTGCACGGCGATCAATTCTGAACACAGGCTCATGGCTGGCCGCAGGCCGTGCGCCTGCCCCTGATCACCCTGTAGCGGTGATGCACCGTACAGCATCAGCCCCGGCCTTACCCAGTCCATGGCGGCCTCCGGCAGACTCAGCAGTGCAGCAGAGTTGGCGATACTGCGCTCGGCGTGCAGGCCTGCAGTCGCCTGGTGAAAGCGCTCCAGCTGCCCGGCGGTGAAGGTGGCATCCTCAACGGCAGCCAGATGGGTCATCAGACGATGGGCACCAGGCACGGCGACCTGCAATCGAGCCCAGGCGGTCGCCACCTCCGCGGGGGCAAAACCCAAACGGTGCATGCCCGTGTCGATCTTCAACCAGACCCGCAGGGCAGGCCGCTCCGACTCCAGCATGGCCAACTGCTCAGCGTGATGCACCACCGTCTCCAGACCCAGGCGACCGGCCTCTGCAAACTCCGCAGCCGACAGACAACCCTCCAGCAGCACCACTGTACTGTGCGGAGCCGTCTCACGCACCTGCAAGGCCTCTGCCAGGCAGCACACCCCAAAGGCATCTGCCCCGTCCAGGGCACGCACGGCGCGTGCTATACCATGACCATAGGCCTCAGCCTTGACCACCGCCATACAGCGGCAGCCGGGTGCCAGGGCTCGCACCCGGGCCAGATTGTGTCGCATGGCCCCCGCATCCACCACCACGCTGAGCGGGCGCCTCACTGCTGCAGATCCTGCGCATACTCGGGGTATTCCTGCTCCCGCGCCATATTTTCGAAACGGGTATAGGCCCCCAAAAACGTCAACAGCGCTGTCCCCGTCGGACCGTTGCGTTGTTTGCCGATGATCAGTTCCGCCTCACCCGGATGTTTAGTGTCCTTGTCATACATCTCATCACGATAAATGAAGATGATCAGATCAGCATCCTGCTCAATCGCACCACTTTCCCGCAGGTCTGACATTACCGGGCGGTGCTCGATGCGAGCATCCGCACTGCGATTCATCTGTGACAACGCGATTATCGGTATATTCAGTCCCTTGGCCAGTTCCTTCAGGGAACGCGAGATCTCGGAGATCTCCGCCACCCGGTTATCACTCATGCCCGGCACCCGCATCAGTTGCAGGTAATCAACGATGATCAGATCAAGGCCATCCTGCTGGCGTGCAATGCGGCGACACATGGATGCCAGCACCCCCGGCGACAGGGCGGGCGTATCATCGATGAAGATGGCAGCCTTGTGCAACTGCGATACCGCACTGGACAGCCGCGTCCAGTCATCCTCCTTCAGCCTGCCGGTGCGCAACAACTGCTGATCGATCCTGGCCATTGACGAAAGAATACGTATCGCCAGCATCTGACTCGACATCTCCATGCTGAACACCGCCACCTTGCGCTGCTCCCTGAGCGCTACATACTCCGCAATATTCACCGCCAACGCCGACTTGCCCATGGCCGGGCGTCCGGCAATGATGATCAGATCACCCGGCATCAGCCCTCCTGCGAGCAGCTCATCAAAATCCTTGAAGCCGGTATGCAGACCCATAGCAGGATGCTCAATGCGGTCCACTGCATCGGCAAGCAGCTCCCCAATCGACCTGACGTTGTCTCCAGCCTTGCCCCGGCTGTGTGCCAGTTCGAAGATCTCCTGCTCGGCACGGCCCAGTTGCTTCTGTGCATCCCCCGCCTCCGGAGCACTGGCCTGGCGGGCTATATCAATGCCGATGGCACCGAGCCGCCTGAGTATGGAGTTTTCCTTGACGATGCGAGCATAATCCAGCACATTGACAGCACTGGTAATATTGTCCGCAAGGCCTGCCAGATAATCCCTGCCCCCCGCATCGTCCAGCTGTCTGCGACTCGTCAGCCACTCAATAAGGTTAATAAAATCCGGCGGACGCGATGCCGACACCAAGGCGGCGATCCCCCCGAATATGGTGCGGTGGGCCGGATGATAAAAATCCTGCTTGGCAACCAGCTCGACCAGTTCGTCCCAAGCCGGAGGGTGCATCATCAGACTGCCCAGCACCGCCTGCTCGGCGGCCAGGGAATGTGGCGGCGTACGACCTGCCGCCGCTACCGGCTCAACAGCCGCCACTGCGACTCAGGAGGTCCCGGGGCCCCCGGCCCCAACCAGTTTCACCTTGAGTTCGAGTTCAACCTTGGGATGCAGGCGCACCTGCACCTGATGCTCACCCAGTTCGTGCAGACGACCCACAGACAGCCGCAGCTCCTTCTTGGCCATGGCTACACCAGCGGCCAACGCCCCAGCAACGATCTCTGCCACCCCTACGGAACCAAACATCTGCCCCTCAGCACCCACCTGCACCGGAATCTCCAGCTCCAGTGCCTGCAACGCCTCAGCACGTTCCCGGGCCCCCGCCAGCAACTCATCCTGCTGTCGCAACAAGGCCTCACGATCCCGCTCCACCCGCGCAACATTGTCCTGCGTCGCAGGCAGGGCCTTGCCCTTCGGAATCAGGAAGTTACGCCCATACCCCGGCTTGACCCGCACCGTGTCACCCAGCTGACCCAACCGCTCCACGGCCTGTAACAAAATGACTTCCACGAGTGCTCCTGAATAAATTGGTAGCGGGGGCAGGATTTGAACC
>DKIB01000017.1 GCA_002454015.1 Proteobacteria bacterium UBA6729 | reverse complement strand
TTGACATTGTCGTTGTATAGCCATTTTTCATTGCCGGTGTTGTAAGGCGGGTCAATGTAAATGCAGTTCACGCGCGCGGCATAGCGGGGCATCAATGCCTTGAGCGCGTGCAGGTTGTCACCGTGGATGATCAGGTCGCCATCAAGGGAAGCTTTTTTGCCTTTCAGCGGAAGGGACTTTCCAGCATCAATCTCAAGCGTCCTTGGTGGGACGGCCAGATGATGCGCATAAACGATTTGTTTGCCTTTGAAATCAAGAGTTGACATTGGTTAGCCCGCATTTCTTGCGCCAACACTGATAAAAGAAGGAGAAGTCACTATAACCCTTGTATTGTCAGTGGTTTCCGCAAGACCAGAGGATCTTCCCTGTGACCGTGTAGTGTAGACTCAATTCTTTCACTTTTCAAGCCCCTGAGTCTCCTCAACGCAGCACTGGAACATCTGCTCCCGGTGCACTGCGGAAATGCCGCCCTGAGGGACCGCAAGGCTCCTGTTGAGGGAGGTTGAATCCCCAGGCAGGGGAAGGCGGGTGGCCGCCTTTCTCTGCCGACAGGGGGGCACTCCGGCCTTCCAGAAGGTCTCCATCGCTGGCTCATCTGGCCTCTCAACTCTCCCCAAACGATGCATCTCCCTGACACCTGTGCTCCCTCTGGCATTACCCCCTTGCACTGGCAGGAGGCATTGCCCTGGTATCGACGCAGAGGGGGCCGGGCTTGCATTCGGGAAGCCCCGGGGGTATGTTTGGGGCCATGATTTGCGTACGCTACTTTGCAGCGCTGCGGGAGCGTCTGGGGCGTGAGGGCGACCAGCTGGAGGCCCGTGGTGAGCTCAGTGCACAGGAGCTGTGGAGGCTGGCTGTGGGGGAGTCTTGGCCTGAGCAGATTATGGTGGCTGTCAATCAGCGGCTGGTCTCGCCGCAGAGCTGTGTGCAGGATGGAGATGAGGTGGCTTTTTTTCCACCGATGACGGGCGGATGATCCACACGGGTCTGCGTCCCGGGCGTTATGCTGCCTGCCCTGAGGTGGCGGCCTTTGAGGCGGCACTGGAGCCTGGCAGCTGGGGGGCCTGTGCGTTGTTCACCGGGGCCATGCGGGGAGCGCATGCGGTGGAGCGGATGGAGCTGGAGCATTATCCGGGCATGACGGAGCGTCAGTTGCAGGAACTGGCTGAGGAGGCGGTGCAGCGCTATGACATACAGCATGTGCTGTTGCTGCATCGGGTGGGGACGGTGCTGCCGGGTGAGACCATTGTGCTGGTTGCGAGCTGGTCTGCACACCGGGCGGCGGCGTTCCAGGCGTGCCGTTATATGCTGGAGACCCTGAAGACCTCGGTCACCTTCTGGAAGAAGGAATACACCCCGGCTGGCGCACGCTGGGTGCCGCCTCCCCGATCCGGGGTGGCGGCATGAGGATTCAGGTGCTGGGTGCGGCGGCGGGGGGTGGCTACCCGCAGTGGAACTGCAATCATCCCAACAGTCGCAAGGCGCGGAATGGAGAGGCGCAGGCACGCACCCAGTCTTCCATTGCGGTGAGCGCGGATGGCACGCACTGGTTCCTGTGCAATGCCTCCCCGGATCTGCGCAGGCAGATCGAGCTCACCCCTGCCCTGCAACCCCCAGCCGGGGGGGCACTGCGTTGCTCGCCCATCCAGGGGGCGGTGCTGACCAATGCGGATGTGGACCATGTGGCCGGGCTGTTGAACCTGCGTGAGTCCCAGCCGCTGAGCCTGTACGGTACGCAGCGTGTGCTGGATGTGCTGGCCGCCAATTCGATATTCAATGTGCTGAATCCGCAGTTTGTGAGGCGGGTGCCCATGCAGCTGGAGAGCCCGCTGGCCCTGCAACTGCCGGATGGCTCCCCGGCGGGACTGGAGGTGGTGCCCTTCGCGGTACCCGGCAAGGTTGCGCTGTGGCTGGAGGACCCGGCCCGGGGCAAGAATCTGGGCACGGAGGCGGGGGACACCATCGCGCTGGAGGTACGGGCGGCGGGCGGTGAACATTTTTACTATGTGCCCGGCTGTGCCGAGCTCCCGGCTACCCTGGCAGAGCGCCTGCGGGGGGCTCCGCTGGTGTTCTTTGATGGCACCCTCTGGCAGGATGATGAGATGATCCGCGACGGGGTGGGGGTAAAGACCGGTGCCCGGATGGGGCATATCAGCCTGTCCGGGCCGAACGGCACCCTGCAGGCCTTCGCCGGACTGGATGTCGCCCGCAAGATCCTGATCCATATCAACACCACCAACCCGGTGCTGCTGGAACACAGTCCGGAACGCCGGGAGGTTGAGCAGGCCGGCTGGGAGGTGTCGTATGACGGCATGGTTATCGAGTTGACGCCGTGAATGAGACGGGCATGTTCCAGACCGCAGAGTTGGGGCACCGGGTCTGTGCTGCGGACTTCAAGGACCAGGCCGAGGTGCTGCGTGAGGAACTGCTGCAGGAACAACGGCTGCTGACCCAACAGCGTGACTTCGCCGTACTGGCGTTGTTTGCGGGGGTGGACGGGGCTGGCAAGGGGGATACGGTGAATCTGCTGAACGCATGGATGGACCCGCGCTGGCTGCGTTGCAATGCCTACGGCCCGGCCTCGGAGGAGGAATGCGAACGCCCGACCTTCTGGAAATACTGGCGTGACCTGCCACCGCGCGGTGCACTCGGGCTGTTCATGAGTGCCTGGTACTCGGAACCCCTGCTGCAGCGTGTATACCGCAAGATCAGTCTGGCCAGGTTTGATGAAAGGCTGGACCAGATCGTCAACTTTGAACGCACCCTGACCGATGATGGCGCGCTGATCATCAAGTACTGGATGCACCTGAGTCACCAGGCACAAAAACAACGTCTGCGTACCCTGGGCAAGGATCCGTTGCATGGCTGGCGCGTGGGCAAGCGGGACTGGAAAAACTGGCGGCGCTATGATCGCTTCATCATCGCTGCGGAACGCCTGATCATGCGGACCAGTACCGGGGCTGCGCGCTGGCATATTGTGGAAGGGCAGGACCCGGCCTACCGCTCCCTGACCACAGGCACCCTGCTGCGTGATGCGATACGACAACGTCGTACCGTGGTTGCCAGCAATGCGGAGGACACGCCTGTGGTGTATCCGGCAACGAATACGCAAATGACCCTGCTGGACCACCTCAATCTGGACAAACGTCTGTCCAAACGCCGCTACAATCGGCTGCTGCTGCGCTATCAGGGGCAACTGCATCGCCTGCAACGCAGGGCCGTGGAGGCCGGGCTCTCCGCCGTGCTGGTGTTTGAGGGTGCGGATGCTGCCGGCAAGGGTGGTGCCATACGACGTCTGGTATCCGCCCTGGATATCCGCCACGTGCGGGTGACACCCATTGCCGCACCCACTGAGGAAGAGCGGGCTCAACACTATCTCTGGCGCTTCTGGCGACAGTTGTCCCGGGCGGGTCAGCTCACCATCTTTGATCGCAGCTGGTACGGTCGGGTGCTGGTGGAGAGGATTGAACAGCTTGCTGCCCCACAGGAGTGGCGCCGCGCCTACGCAGAGATCAATGCCTTTGAGTCACAACTCAGTGAGGCCGGTATACTGGTGCTGAAGTTCTGGCTGCATATCGGACAGGAGGAGCAGGCGGCACGCTTTGAGTCACGCCAGCAGACCCCGCACAAGCGCTGGAAGCTGACGGAGGAGGACTGGCGCAACCGGGACCGCGGCCGCGACTACCGTCTGGCAGCCCATGAGATGTTCGAACGGACCGGCACCCATGTTGCGCCGTGGGTCCTGGTGGCAGCCAATGACAAACGTTATGCCCGCATCAAGGTGCTCCGCACGGTCTGCCAACACCTGCGTCTACACCTCCGCAGGTGCTAGTCATGGCATCACGCGAACTGCTGCTGTTGCGCCATGGCAAGTCTGACCGGGGGACGACGATGGCTGATTATGAGCGCCCCCTGACCCGGCGGGGTTACAACGATACCCGTGCCGTGGGGGCATGGCTCAAGGCCCGGGATCGGTGTCCTGATCTGGTACTGAGTTCACCTGCCCGCCGCGCCGCCGACAGCGCTGCGCGGGTCGTGGAGGCAATGCAGGGCAGCCCACCCCAACTGGACGATGCACTCTACAATGCCACCCCGTCCACACTGCTGGAGGTGCTGGCCCGTCATGCCGCCAGCAGCCCGGCCCGGGTGTTGCTGATCGGGCATAACCCCGGACTGGAGGGGCTGTTGCTCCAGCTCTGCACGGAGGTGCCCTGCCCGGCTGACGGCAACCGACTGCCTACCGCCACACTGGCGCAGCTGCGTATGCCGGAGGACTGGCTGGAGTTGCCGCCCGGTTGCGCCCGGCTACTGGCCCTGACCCGCCCCGGCGAGCTTCGGTAACGTCGCCGCCAGCAGGTAATTTACCGCGGGTCGCGTACACAGACTGGCACGGCGCAGCAACGGGAACCAGACGATACCCCGTATGTCCAGCACCTGCATACCGGTGTTGTGCACCATGGCGGCCAGTTCTGCGGGACGCAGAAAGCGCTGATAGTCATGGGTGCCCATGGGCACCAGACCGAACAGATACTCAGCCCCGACAATCGCTGCCAGATAGGCTACCGGACTGCGGTTCAGGGTGGAGAAGAGCACGGTGCCCCCCGGGGCCAGGGCCTGTCGGCAGGACTGCACCAGCGCGCCGGGGTCTGCCACATGCTCCAGCAGTTCCATGCACACCACCACATCAAAGCGGTGCTCCGGGTGCCCGGTCAGATATTGCTGCACATCGCTTTGCACATATTCCAGCGCCAATCCGGGCGGGGCATGGGCAACGGCGGCGGCTATGGCACCTGCGGCGATATCCAGTCCGGTAACCCGGGCTCCCTGCAGGGCCATGGCCTCTGCCAGCAAACCGCCCCCGCAGCCGGTATCCAGTACCGACTTGCCCGCTATGCCGTCGGCGTAGTGCCGTACACAGGCCAGGCGTAGTGGATTCAGAACCTGCAGTGCACTGAAGCGGCCCCGTGGTTCCCACCAGTCTGCGGTGGTGGAGTCTGCATAGCATTCCTCTGCCTGCGGCTCGGGACTACCACTGTGTCCAGACATAGCTACCTGCCACCCCCAGCACCAGCAATACTGCAGCCATTATGCGCAACAGTTTGACGCGGCGGGCGTGGCGCATGGTGCGGGCGTAGTCCCGAAATTCCTGGATACGTTTGTATTGCAGTCGCGCATCCCGGCGTTGCGCCTGAATGTCGGTACTCGTATAGTGCACCGTGGAGTCCTGTGGGGAACTCAATGTCGGGTAGTGGCGCTCCTCCAGTGGCTGTCGCCCTGACAATATATCCACCAGCAATGCCCGCCGGGTTTCCAGATAATCCTCCCGGCTGAGCAGGCCACCGGCATGCAGGCGACTCAGTTCATACAAACTCTTTCTCACGATGCGGTTCCCGGCTCAGCTGTCCGCCAGCTCATCGTGCTGCCACGGCTCAGCCGGTCTCCTCACGTAGCAGGCGAAAGCCGGTCCGTGCATCCGGGGTACCATCATGTTCCCGTGACAATGAGATCTTGCAATTGGAAAGCGGGTCCTGATAGGCCCCGCCACGGACATTCAACACCCCCCCGGCCCGCACCCATTCCTGGGCATTACCGATGTAATTGCTCAGCCCCCAGCCATTGGATTGGCCGCTCTTGACACTGACCAGGCCGGTGCCCTTCAACTTCTTCTCCCCCAGCACCACACTGCAGTTGAAATCCCTCCGTGGCTGCTTGCCCCCGGCCTCCGCCGCATAGACCCACTCGTCGGCGGTGGGCAGGCGATAGCTTTTGCCGGTGCGCTCCGAAAGCCAGACCGCATACTGCTCCACCTGCGCAATGGAAAGGTTCACTACCGGATGATCCTTGTCCAGTTGCAGGGGGCTGCAAACCTTGCTGAAAAAGCAGTACTTGTTGTAGTCATTCACCGAGATCTCATACTTGCTGATCGCAAAGCCCTGCGGGGCAGGTCCACCCACCGGGATCACCACCAGCAGGGGGCCGCGTGTGCTCTTGCCACCGATGATGTCATAGCATATCGCCTTGGCGCGTTTGCCATATCCAGCCAGCCTGGCCTCACAGGGACGTTCACTGGAAATGGGCTGCCAGGGTGCCGCCGGTTTGACCACCGCGACCTTGTCAGGTGGCGGGGTGGCCCCCTCCGGGGTCGGCGGTGCTCCGGCGTCGGTTCCCGCTGCACCCCCCGCTGCTGCTGGNNGGACCCCCTCCGCTGCTGGCGGGGCAGCCTTTGCTCCCGGCCCTCCCGACTCAGGGGCTGACGTCGTGCCCGTATCGGCACTCGGCTCCTGCTGGACGGAGAAATCCTCCTCCTGCCGGATGATGCGGGTGGTTTTGCCCGCTTGGCGAATCTGCGTATCCAGTTCCTGCAGGACGCTCAGGTACTCCGGATTATCGCTCCACAGGGCCAGGGCCTGTTGCAGCTGCCCCCTGGATTGCCGCAGTGCGGCAGGGTCATCCCCCGCAGTGCCTCTGGCCTGCTCGAAGTTGCCGTAGAGCTGCCCGGCCTGAGTGACACGTTCGTCCAGGGTGGTACGCAGTCCGGTCAGCTCTGCGTTGCCGACGGGGGCCAGGGCCACCATATCCCGAACCGCACTGAGGCGTCCCTCACCCAGGGCGGCATTGGCATCATCCAGCCCCTCCCAGGGCTGCTCTTCCAGGGACTGCTTCAGGCTCTGCAGTATGCCTACATCGGGGAACAGCGTGACCGCAGCTGTGGCCAGCAGACGCGCTTGGGCATCGTTGAATTCCCGCAGCCGCCCGATCTCCTGACCAAACCGGCTGGATGCATCATCCTGCAACCCGGAGTAACGTTGCGGGAACTGTTCCTGCAACCAGTCCAGATCCTCCTGCCGCGTCTGCAGCAATCCGGAAAGTCCCACCCCGTCGGGGGCCTGCAACAAACGTTGCACCACGCCATCTATACGGGTGGCCTTGAAGTCCCGGGTATACTCCCGCTCTACCTGTGCCAGGCTGGCCGAGTCCGGTAACTGTTTGCGGCCCGCTGCAATCTCCTTGAGGGCATCCCCATAACGCTGCTCCCCGGCAGCCTGCGCCGCCCGCTGTGTATAGGCCCGTTCCAGTCTCTCATTCAGGGTGGTGAGGAAGGCATCCTCGCTGGTCAGATTGGTCCGCAGAAAGGTGATGTTTTCTGCTGCACCGGCAACATCCAGACCTCCCAACTGTGCCAGTACATCTTCCTTGCGACCGGTGATCTCGGCTTCCAGGGCCTTGCGCTTCTCTGCCGCCTGAAACTCTGCCTCCAGGGTCGCCACCCGTTGCTGTGCCTCCTGCAACACAGGCTGCGCCGCACCCGCGATGTTGGTAATACTCTGCAGCAGGTTGCGGGCTTCCTCAAAGCGATTGTCGTCGGCAGCATCATCGATCAGGGGCACATAGGCAGAGGCTACCCGGGCATTGATATCCTGCAACAGCGGTTCCCCCGGCGGCAGCAGGCTGGAAAGCTGCTGCAGATTGGCCAGGATCCCGGCCTCCCAGGCCGCATCCCCGGGCTGGGCATCCGCCAGCAGCCGCTCGATGTCCTGCTGACTGCCGCCCACCAGTTCGCGGATGGCCGTCTCACGGGCCTCACCGGTCAGGTGCGCCAGCTTGATTCTGGATAACTCACCGCCCAGTTTGAGCGAACTCAGCAGTCCCCCAAACTCGGCCGCCAGCTGCTCGGCATCCGCACGGCTGCCACCGCTCAACACCCTCTGCAGGCTGGCCTCGGCGG
>DKIB01000028.1:11090-13906 GCA_002454015.1 Proteobacteria bacterium UBA6729 | reverse complement strand
GCCGACTGAAGTCACTGTGGACGCGGACGATGTCGCCACTGCGGATGACACCCCGAGAGACACAGAGGAGGCCGTATAGGCTGCACTCAGACCCTGCCGCCAGGCGTGGGCAGCCCCAATTCCCCGGATGTGCCTTCTCCGGGCGCAGCTGATATCCGCAACCGGTTGTCTCTGAACCCGCACAGGGCTGACCTGCTCCACAGGCTGGCCGTACCCTCCGCCACGGATGCCGTATCCCCATCCAGGAGCAAAGCCCTCCGTGTCAGGATGGCTGTGCCATTGAAAATCAACAGAAAAGTACTATAATTGGGGTTCCTGGACAGGGATATGAAACATCATCGACTGAATGCACTGTTGCTGGTAGCCTTGCTGTCGCCCTGTGCGTGGGCAGGCACCACAGAGGTCAAGGGGATTCGCTCTTGGGCGGCCCCCGACCGTACGCGGCTGGTGCTGGACCTCTCGGCCCCGGTCCACTACATGCTGTTCACCCTGCAGAACCCGGAACGGGTGGTGTTGGACCTGTACGATGTGCAGTTCAACGCCAAACTTCCCGTGCCCCGCGCCCATGATCGCTTCTTGTGGCGGATTCGCAGCGGGGTGCACAAGAAACGGCGGCGGGTTGTACTGGACCTCAAGACCGCCGTGCGCCCCAGGAGTTTTCTGCTTACCCCATACAAGACCTATGGTCATCGTCTGGTGGTAGACCTGTATTCGGCACCCCCCAAGCCGGAAGTCACGCCCACGGCCGAGGCTTCCCAGGTGGATCGTACCGTCCATCTCAAAACCCCTTCTCCTCCCCTGAGCGAGACCCCCAGGCCTGCTGCCCTGCCGACGACGACCCCCCCGCGAGACGTACTGGTTGCCATAGACCCCGGGCATGGCGGGGAAGACCCTGGTGCCTTGGGGGCATCCCGACATCGCGAGAAGAATCTGGTGATGCAGATCAGTCGCAAGCTGCATCGCCTGGTCCAGAAAGAACCGGGCATGTCCGCCTTTCTGGTGCGCGATGGAGACTATTACGTAGGTCTGGATGAGCGGGTCAAGAGGGCCACGGGTCGCAATGCTGACCTGTTTATCTCCATCCATGCGGATGCCTTTGAAGACCCCGGGGTACGGGGTTCGACGGTGTATGTGCTGTCCAGAAAGGGGGCCAGCAGCAAGAAGGCGCGCATCCTCGCGGCACGCGAGAATGCCTCGGACTTCATTGGCGGCGTATCCATCGCCGACAAGGATCCGGTGCTGAGCTCCGTGCTGGTGGATCTGCAACGCGATGCCGTTATGCAGCGTGCCGTCAGTGCTGCCAGGGACATCTTGCAGGAACTCAACCGGATCGGCAAGATTCGCAAGCGACCTCTGGAGTCTGCCAACTTCAGCGTACTGCGGGCACCGGATGTCTCATCGATTCTGGTCGAGACCGGTTATATTACCAACCCCCAGGAAGAGAAACGCCTGTCTGACCCGGGCTATCAGGAAAAACTCGCCCTGGCGATCCTGCACGGCCTGCGCAGGCACTTCTCCAGACATGCCCCGCAGGACAGCCGCCTGGCCGCTGCCCGCAGTCAGGGCACATGAGTGAGCAAAACGCCTGCTCAGCGGCGCGGGCGCTGGGCTGAATCCATCGCCTGTACCTATCTGCAACAACAGGGCCTGATTCTGGTACAGCGTAACTACCACTGCCGATTTGGAGAGATCGATCTGATCATGCACGATGACGATACCCTCGTGTTCGTAGAGGTGCGCTACAGACGCAGGCTCGCCACCGCTGCAGAATCCATCATCCCTGCCAAGCAACGCAGACTTTGCACCGCCGGGGCGCACTACCTGAGCACCCGCACCTCGCAGCCCTGCCGCTTTGACGCGGTACTGGTCGCCGGCGCACAGGCCCGCCCCCAGGTTGAATGGCTGTCCGCTGCCTTTGATGACGTGCGTGACTGAGCGGAAGGCGGACAGGGGCCATTCTATACCATATTTTGGGTATACTATCCCTATGACAAGATTTGAGGCTGAAAATCTACAAAGCCTGCCCCCTGAAGGCAGTGAGCGAAGGAGCGCTGACAGGTCTCCCCCGATGTATGTATCTTCCATCCCTGGACTGTTGGTGTGGCTGCTACTGGCTCCCCTGCTCTGCATATCACCCGCAGGGTGGACACAGACACAAGCATCGGCTCCGGCAGTCTGTGACCGAACCCCGCAGGTGCGTGACTGGATTACAGGAAGGGTCCCCGGGGTTTCTGACTGTGCAGATATCACCGCTGAACAGCTGGCAGCTATGCTCCCGGGACTGGTGGACCTCAGTAATCGCGGTATCACCACATTGCAGGCGGGGGATTTTCAGGGTTTGCGTGTAGGAGGCACCCTGAACCTGTCCCATAATCAGCTGACCACGCTACCCGTCGGGGCATTTGACGGGTTGAATCCTGTCGACCTGGACCTGTCCTGGAATCGACTGCAGAGGTTGGCTGTGGGGGTGTTTGATGGCCTGGCTCTCAGTGGCAGCCTGGACCTGTCCAATAATCAACTGCAGACATTGCCTGTGGGTGTGTTCCAGGGTCTGCGGGTCGGGGGCGCTCTGGAGTTGTCCCATAATCAGCTGAGCAGGCTACCCGTCGGCGTGTTTCAGGGCCTGAATCTCGCCGGGTCTGATGGCACCCTGAACCTGTCCGATAATCAGCTGCCCAGGCTACCCGTGGGTGTGTTTCAGGGCCTGCGGATTGGCGGCTTCCTGTTGCTGTCCCATAATCAGCTGGAGACGCTGCCCGTGGGTGTGTTTGGTGGTTTGCGCATCGCCGGGGGTACCCTGGACCTGTCCCATAATC
>DKIB01000028.1:10789-11085 GCA_002454015.1 Proteobacteria bacterium UBA6729 | reverse complement strand
TGGACCTGTCCTGGAATCGACTGCAGATGCCACCTGCGGGGACGTTTGGTGGTCTGGGCCTCAGTGGCACCCTGAACCTGTCCAACAATCAACTGCAGAGGTTGACTGCGGGGGCGTTTTATGGCCTGAGTCTGAGTGGCACCCTGAACCTGTCGGATAATCAACTGCAGAGATTGACAGCGGGGGTGTTTGATGGCCTGAGTCTGAGTGGTAGCCTGGACCTGTCGGATAATCAACTGCAGAGATTGGCAGCGGGGGTGTTTGATGGCCTGAGTCTGAGTGCCAGCCTGGATCTG
>DKIB01000028.1:10216-10716 GCA_002454015.1 Proteobacteria bacterium UBA6729 | reverse complement strand
CTGCCGGGGTGTTTACTGGCTTGCGTGTAGACTCCCTGCAGCTGGACAATAATCAACTGAGCACGCTACCCGCCGGGGTGTTCAGTGGCCTGAGTGTGGGTGATGCACTGTGGCTGGATCATAATCCCGGTGCTCCATTTCCACTGACGGTGGAACTGCGGCGCATCGATGCTGTCCCGAGCGCAGCCAGTCCGGCTGCGCTCGGGCTCCGACTGGTGCAGGGCACGCCTCTCGCTATCGAGGTACCCCTGACAATACTTAGAGAGATCGTGTCATCCAGCACGACCCCCATTGTTGCCGGAGCTACAGACAGTGGTACATTCAGCGTCAGTGGTTCGGGCACGATAATCGTCAGTTTGGGCTCCCTCCCTGCCCTGCCCGACAACTACAGCGGGCTGCAATTGCTGGGTAGCGACCCACTGGAGCTGTTTGGAGCGGCGGATGACACTGCACCCACTGTCATCGGTGCGGTGATTACTTCCACTCCGGCCGGAGGGCAG
>DKIB01000028.1:1805-10090 GCA_002454015.1 Proteobacteria bacterium UBA6729 | reverse complement strand
GATGATGGCATCAGCTGGGCGGCGGATGCCCTGCATCTGCATGGGGGGAGTCTGACGGATCGTTCGGGTAATGTTGCCAGCCTGACGCTACCCGTGCAAAGCGATGCGGCAAACCACCAGGTGCTGGTGCCGGTTCAGGAGCGCGAGCTGTCCTTCGGGGCTGCCAGCTACAGGGCTCGGGAATGTAGCGAGGCAGCGATCAGCGGGGGCGGCTGTAACAGAGCAGGGGCCGTGGTACGGTTACAGCTGGACCCGGCAGCGGCGACCCCGATCATCATCCCCCTGACCCATACCCTGACTGGCGGGGCGACAGCCGGGGATTATCAGGCGGCTCCGAACAGCGGTGTCGTCGTGGTGTTTGCAGCAGGGCAAACCCGACAGATCGTGCAGGTGTATGCACTGGCAGATGCACAGACAGAGTCCGGCGAGGGGGTGACCCTTGCCTTTGGTGCCCTGCCGCCAAAGGTGCATGCGGGCACACCGGCCATGACAGCGGTGCGGTTTCAGGATCCCTATCGGGTGAGTTTCACCACGGCAGCCAGCACGGCGGCGGAGTCGGTGGGCACCCACACAGCAGGAGTAACGGTGTCCCCGGCCCTGCAGACAGGGGACAGCCTGACGGTAACATTCCAGGTTGCAGGTACTGCAACAACCCCTGCAGATTACAGATTTGGCGCAGCGGTGAGGGGGGTGAACCCCTACACCCTGGAGCTCAATGGGGCCGGAGGGAGTTTGCCACTGTTGGTAACGGCAGATACAGTGGCTGAGCCGGAGGAAACCGTGGCACTGACCCTGTTGTCCGGAGCGGGGTATACAACCCTGGCAGGGAGCAGCACGCATACCGTGACCCTCACTGCCAGTGTGCTTCCGGTAGTGGCACTGGTGCGGGCCGTTCCTGCCGTCAGGGAGGGTGCAGCTGCAGTCATTACCGTGAGTGTCAGCCCGGTATCCACATCGCCACTCACGATTCGCTACACGCTGGGTGCAGATCCAGACCCGCATACCGAGGATGCAGACGGTGCAGATTATACGGCCAGCAACAGTCTGCAGATAGCCGCAGGCACCGGCAGTAGCGACATCGTCATTCCCATTGTGGATGATGATGTTGTTGAGCCTCCCCGGGAGGTGTTTGCCGTGACGCTGGACCTGCCTGAGTCGGATGCCGGGTATACGCTGGGCTCGTCAACGAGGGTGGTGGTTACCCTCAATGAGGGGGTCTGTGACCGGACCCTGCAGGTGCGGGACTGGATTACAGGAAGGGTTCCCGGCGTTTCTGACTGTGCAGATGTCACCGCTGAACAGCTGGCAGATGTCCGGGGCTCCATGGACCTCAGTGGGCGTGATATCACCACATTGAAGGCGGGGGATTTTCAGGGTTTGGGTATAAGGGGCTCCATTGAGCTGTCTCGTAATCGACTGGAGACGCTACCGATTGGGGTGTTTGATGGCTTGAATTCCGGGGTCTCCCTGTATCTGGACAATAATCGACTGACCACGCTACCCGTGGGAGTGTTTGCGGGCCTGAGTCTTGGAGTATTGAATCTGGACAATAATCGATTGACCCTGCTGCCTGTGGGGATATTTCGGGGCCTGGGTCTGAAGGCATTGAATCTGGACAATAATCGACTGAGCACGCTGGCCGTGGGGGTGTTTGCGGGCTTGCGCCTCAGTGACGAGTTGCGACTGGAAAACAATCGACTGCGGACGCTGCCCGCAGGGGTGTTTGCGGGCCTGACTGTGGACGAGTTGCGACTGGAAAACAATCAACTGCAGACGCTGCCCGCCAGGGTGTTTGATGGCCTGCTTGCAAGCCGGTTGTGGCTGGGCCACAATCAACTGAGGGAACTACCCGCAGGGGTGTTTGCGGACTTGCGTCTCCTCATGCCCCGCAGCATAACACATTGCAACGTCCTGGATCTGTCTGATAATCGGCTGCAGACGCTGTCCGTGGGGGCGTTTGAGGGCTTGAACTTCCCTGCAGCCTGCAGCATCCTGGAGCTGTCCGATAATCGGTTGGAGACCTTGCCCGCGGGGGCATTTGCGGGCCTGCGTGTGGAGGCCTTGCGGCTGAACCATAATCAACTGCAGACGCTGCCCGCGGGGGTGTTTGCAGGCCTGACTGTGGACGAGTTGCGGCTGAATCATAATCAACTGAGGGAGCTGTCCGCGGAAGCGTTTGCAGGCTTGAGTCTCAGTCGCAATCTGCGGCTGGAGCACAATCGACTGGAGACCTTGCCCGCGGGGGTATTTCGTGGCTTGACCCTCGGTGACAACCTGGGGCTGTCCAATAATCAACTGACCATGCTGCCCGCGGGGGCATTTGCGGGCCTGCGTGTGGATGCCCTGCGGCTGAACCATAATCAGCTGAGGGAGTTGCATACGGAAGTGTTTACGGGCTTGAGTGTCAGGCAGATCCTGGATCTGTCCCATAATCAGCTGGAGACCTTGCCCGCGGAGGTGTTTTATGGATTGACTCTCAGTATCGGCCTGGACCTGTCTGACAACCAACTGACCACGCTATCCGCCAGGGTCTTTGAGCGCCTGATCGTGAGCCAGTTGTGGCTGGACCATAATCAACTGAGGGTGCTACCCGCGGGCGTGTTTCGGAAGTTGGGTACCGTTGTTCGTCTTGACCGTCTGTGGTTGGATCATAATCCGGGGGCTCCATTTCCACTGACGGTGGAACTGCAGCGCACAGATGCTGCCCCGAGCGCAGCCAGCCCGGCTACGCTGAGGCTCCGACTGGTTGAGGGCACCCCCCATACTATTGTGGTACCCCTGAGGCTATCCGGGGGGTTCTTGTCATCCAGTGCAACACTCACCATCCCTGCCGGCGCCACGGTCAGCAACAGCCTTCCGCATGGAGGGCAACGTCCTGTAACCATCAGTCTGGGACCCCTCCCTGCCCTGCCCGGCGACTATAGGGGACTGGAGTTGCGGGGCAGTGACCCACTGGTGCTCTTTGGACCGGCGGATGATGCTGCACCTGCTATCATCAGCATGACTGTTACTTCCACTCCGCTCAGGGATCAGAGCTATACGGCGGGGGAGATGATTGCAGTCACTTTGTTCTTTGATAAAACCGTGCTTGTAGATACCACCACAGGCCAGCCCGGGTTGGCGCTACAGGTGGGCGCGGTCATGCGCGAGGCCCGGTACGTCTCTGGAGGCCGGAGTACGAATACACTGGTGTTTCGCTATCCGGTAGTGGAAGGGGACAGGGACGATGATGGCATCAGTTGGGCGGCGCATGCCCTACGCCTGCATGGGGGGAGCCTGACTGATCGTTCGGGCAATGCTGCCAGCCTGACGGCACCTGCGCAAGGGGCTCTGGTCCATCACAAGGTGCTGGCCCCGGTTCTGGAAGTAGCACTGGTGCCGGCTACTCTGTCTGTCAACGAGGGTGCAGATGCGGTTATTGCCGTGCATGTCAGCCCGGTACCCGCATCGCCACTCACGGTTCGCTACACGCTGGGCACAGATACAGACCCACATACCGACGATGCAGACAGCGCAGATTATACGTCTGGCAGCAGTCTGCAGATAGCAGCAGGTGCCGGCCGTGGCGACATCGTTATTCCCATCACGGATGATGATGTCATTGAGCCTTTCCGGGAGGTATTTACCGTGACACTGGAGCTGCCCGGGTCGAATGCAAGGTACCTGCCGGGCGCGTTGGCAACCACGGTGGTTACCCTCAATGAAGGCGTGTGTGATCGGACCCTGCAGGTGCGCGAGCAGATTGTAGCGCAGCTCCCGGCGGTTACAGACTGTGCGGGGGTCAGCACCGAACAGCTGGTGCATCTCTCGGGAGGGCTGGACCTTGGCAACCGTGCTGTTAGCACATTGAGGGTGGGAGATTTTGAGGGCTTGAGCCTCAGTGATGGCCCCCTGGATCTGTCCGGCAATCAACTGCGGACGCTACCCGCCGGGGTGTTTGGAGGGCTGAGTCTCGGTCACGAGCTGCGGTTGGAGCGCAACCAGCTGGAGACATTGTCTGCGAGGGTGTTTCAGGGATTGACCCTCAGTGGCTCCCTGGTTCTGTCTGACAACCAGCTGCGGACGCTACCCGCCGGGGTGTTTGGGGGGCTGAGTCTCCGTCGCGAACTGCGGCTGGAGAACAATCAGCTGCAGACATTGTCTGTGGGGGCGTTTCATGGATTGACCCTGAATGGCAACCTGGTTCTGTCTGACAACCAGCTGCGGACATTACCCGCCGGGGTGTTTCAGGGACTGACCCTCAGTGGCCGCCTGGAGCTGTCTGGCAACCAGCTGCGGACGCTACCCGCCGGGGTGTTTCAGGGATTGACCCTCAGTGACGGCCTGGATCTGTCTGATAACCAGCTGCAGAGGCTACCCACCCGGGTGTTTCAGGGCTTGGGCCTCATGGGTTCCCTGGCTCTGCACCATAATCAACTGACCACGCTGCCCGCGGGGGCATTTGCGGGCCTGCGTGTGGAGGCCCTGCGGCTGAACCATAATCAACTGAGGGTGCTGCCCGCCGGCGTGTTTGCGGGCCTGAGCATTACCGGGAGTCCTGACAGTCTGTCGCTGGACCACAACCCGGGTGCTCCGTTTCCACTGACGGTGGAACTGGAGCGCACTGAGGCTGCCCTGAGCGCAGCCAGTCCGGCTGCCCTGAGGCTCCGACTGGTTGAGGGTACGCCCTTCACGATCACGGTCCCCCTGAGGGTATCCGGGGGCGGGGGCACCCTGTCCTCCAGCAGGATCACCCTTGCTGCCGGCGCTACTGCCAGTGCGCTGTTCACGGTCATGGGTTCAGGCACGACAACCGTCAGTCCGGGAATCCTCCCTGCCCTGCCCGACAGCGGACTGCAACTGCTGGGCGGTGACCCACTGGTGCTGTTTGGAACGGCGGATGATACCGCAGCTGCCATCACCAGCGCTGCCATTACTTCCACTCCGGCCAGGGGCCAGAGCTATGCAGCGGGGGAGACGATTGAAGTTACGCTGAGCTTTGATAAAACCGTGCTTGTGGATGCCACCACAGGCCGCCCCGGGTTGGCGCTGCGGGTGGGCACCGCCATGCGCGAGGCCCTGTACAGCGCTGGAGGGCGAAGCACGAACACACTGGTGTTCCGTTACCCGGTAGTGGAAGGAGACAGGGACGATGATGGCATCAGTTGGGCGGCAGATGCCCTGCATCTGCATGGGGGGAGTCTGACGGATCGTTCGGATCATGCTGCCATCCTGACGCTACCGATGCCAGGCGATACGGCAGCGCATCAGGTGTTGGCTCCGGTTCTGGAAGTGGCACTGGCGCTGGCCACGCTCTCTGTCAACGAGGGTGCAGATGCGGTTCTTGCCGTGCATGTCAATCCGGAACCCGTATCACCACTTGTGGTTCGCTACACGTTGGGTACGGATGCAGACCGGAATACCGACAATGCAGACAGCGCAGATTATACGTCTGGCAACAGTCTGCAGATAGCAGCAGGTGCCGACCGTGGTGACATCGTCATTCCCATCGTGGATGATGATGTTATTGAGCCTCCCCGGGAGGTATTTACCGTGACGCTGGATCCGCCCGAGTCGGATGCAAGGTACACACTGGTGTTGCCAGCAACCACGGCAGTTACCCTCCATGAAGGCGTGTGTGACCGGACCCTGCAGGTGCGCGACTGGATTGTGGCACAGCTCCCGGCACTTGCGGACTGTGCGGGGGTCACCGCTGAACAGTTGGCAGCGATCCCGGGCCGTGTGGAGCTCGGCGGGCGTGGTATCTCTGCATTGAAGGCAGGAGACTTTGAGGGCTTGAGCATCGGTGATGGCCCCCTGGATCTGTCTGATAATCAATTGAGTACACTACCCGTGGGCGTGTTTGATGGTCTGAGAATCATCGGGCTGGACGGTCAGCTGAACCTGTCCGGCAATCAACTGGGTACACTGCCTGCAGGCGTGTTTGCAGGCTTGAGTATCCGTACCCTGCAGCTGGAAAATAATCAACTGCAGACGCTACCCGTGGGCGTGTTTGATGGTNNGAACCTGTCCGGCAATCAACTGGGCACACTGCCCGCAGGCGTGTTTGCAGGCTTGAGCATCAGTACCCTGAACCTGTCCGGCAATCAACTGGGTACACTACCCGTCGGCGTGTTTGCAGACTTGAGCCTTACGGGTTTCCTGAATTTGTCCGGCAATCAACTGCGTGTGCTACCCGCAAACGTGTTCCAGGGGTTGACTATCAGGGATCTGCAGCTGTCCGATAATCAACTGGGCACGCTACCCGCCAGGGTGTTTGCGGGCTTGCGTCTCGGTGGCACTCTGGATCTGGGCCAAAACCAACTGAGCACGCTACCCGCAGGCGTGTTTGCGGGTTTGCATTTGGATAGCTACCTGGGCCTGTACGATAATCAGCTGACTACGCTGACTGCGGGAGTGTTTGCCGACTTGCAGCTCAGTGGCTCCCTGCATCTGAACGGCAATCAACTGCAGACCTTGCCCGAAGGAGTGTTTGCCGGCCTGCACCTCAGTGGCTCCTTGCAGCTGAACAGCAATCAACTGCAGACCTTGCCCGCAGGAGCGTTTGCCGGTTTGCGCCTCGGCGGCGACTTGCTGCTGTCCGACAATGAACTGCAGACGCTACCCACAGGGGTGTTTGATGGCTTCAGGGTGGACGGAGGCCTGCGGCTGATCGGTAACCCCGGTGCTCCATTTCCACTGACGGTGGAACTGCGGCGCACCGATGCTGCCCCGAGCGCAGCCAGCCCGGCTACAGTGAGTCTCCGACTGGTTCAGGGCACACCTCTCGCTATCAGGGTGCCCCTGGCGGTATCCGGGGGCACCGGGTCGCTCAGCGAGCTGATCCTTGCTGCCGGCGCCACGGCCAGCGACACGTTCACGGTCAGCGGTCCAGGGACTACAACCATCAGCCTGGGAACCCTCCCCGTCTTGCCCTACCTCTACAGGGGACTGGAGTTGCTGGGCAGTGCTCCACTGGTGCTGTTTGGCACGGCGGATGATACTGCACCCGTTATCAGCCGTGCGGAGGCTACTTCTACTCCGCTCAGGGATAGAAGCTACGCAGCGGGGGAGGGGATTGAGGTCACGTTATTCTTTGATGAACTCGTGCTTGTAGATACCACCACAGGCCGGCCCGGGTTCACGCTGCAGATAGGGACAGTCAGGCGTGAGGCCCTGTACGTCTCCGGAGGCCGGAGCACGAACAGACTGGTGCTCCGCTATCTGGTAGTGGAAGGGGACACAGAGACTGAGGGGATCCGTTGGAATGAGAATGCCCTGGACCTGCACGGGGGGAGCCTGACCGATCGTTCGGGTAATGCTGCCATCCTGCGGCTTCCCCATGCGCGTTACCTCCTCGAAGATCATCGGGTGCTGGCACCGATCCCGGAGCGTGCACTGTCCTTCGGAGCCGCCCGTTACAGCGCCCGGGAATGCAGTGCGGAAGCGGTTGGCAGGGGCGGCTGCGACAGGGCAGGGGCCGTGGTACGGCTACAGTTGCATCCGGCAGCAGTGGTCCCGATCACCATCCCCCTGCGCTATACCCTGACTGGCGGGGCGATGGCCGGAGATTATCGGGTGGCTGCGGATGGGGGTGCCATCGTGGTGTTTGGAGCAGGGCAAACCCGACAGACTGTGCAGGTGTATGCACTGACGGATGCAGAAACGGAATCCGGTGAGGGGGTGACCCTTGCCTTTGGCACCCTGCCCACAGGGGTGCATGCGGGCACACCGGCCACGACAACGGTGCAGTTTCAGGACCCCTCCCATCGGGTGAGTTTTGCCACGGCAGGCAGCAG
The DNA here is from genome assembly GCA_002454015.1 of Proteobacteria bacterium UBA6729. Lineage (GTDB taxonomy): Bacteria > Pseudomonadota > Gammaproteobacteria > Porifericomitales > Porifericomitaceae > UBA6729. The sequence goes on along the minus strand of DKIB01000028.1, from coordinate 2,312 downwards.
GGCAGCAGAGTCAGTGACCGTTCGCACGGCGCCTGTGACGATAGCCCCGGCCCTGGAGTCAGGGGACAGCCTGACGGTAGCGTTCCAGGTCGCAGGTACGGCAACAACCCCCGCAGATTACCGCTTTGGTGCAGCAGTGACGGGAGGGAACCCCTACACCCTGGTGCTCAGTGGGGCCGGGGGGAGTGTGCCCCTGTGGGTAACGACAGATGCAGTGGAGGAACCGGAGGAAACGGTGGCACTGACCCTGTTGCCCGGAGCGGGCTACACCGCCCCGGCAGGGGCCGACACGCATACCCTGACCATCGCCGCCAGTGATCTTCCGGCGGTGGCACTGGCGCTGGCTGCCCCTGCCGTCAGGGAGGGCGAAACTGCGGTCATTCCCGTGAGTATCCGCCCGGTATCCACCTCGCCACTCACGATTCGCTACACGCTGGGTGCCGATACGGACCCGCATACCGAGGCTGCAGACGGCGCAGATTATACGGCCAGCAACAGTCTGCAGAT
>DKIB01000028.1:0-1737 GCA_002454015.1 Proteobacteria bacterium UBA6729 | reverse complement strand
CTCCCCGGGAGGTGTTTACCGTGACGCTGGATCGGCCCGGGTTGGATGCCGGGTATACGCTGGGCGCCTCAACGAGGGTAGTGGTTACCCTCCATGAGGGGGTCTGTGACCGGACCCTGCAGGTGCGGGACTGGATTACAGGAAGGGTCCCCGGGGTTTCTGACTGTGCAGATATCACCGCTGCACAGCTGGCAGACATCCCGGGATCCATGAACCTCAGTAATCGCGGTATCACCACATTGCAGGCGGGGGATTTTCAGGGCTTGCGTGTAGGGGGCTCCCTGAACCTGTCCCGCAATCAACTGGAGACCCTGTCTGCAGGGGTGTTTGATGGCTTGCGTCTGGGTGGTGACCTGAATCTGTCCCGCAATCAGCTGAGCACGCTACCCGTCGGGGCATTTGCTGGCTTGAGTCCAGGCAGTGCTGTGGTTCTGACTTATAACCGACTGACCACGCTACCCGCAGAGGTGTTTGATGGGTTGAGTGTGGAATCCCTGTATCTGGACCACAATCAATTGGAGACCCTGTCTGCAGGGGTATTCAATGGCCTGCGTGTGGGCGATGAGCTGTGGCTGGACTACAACCCCGGTGCCCCATTCCCACTGACGGTGGAACTGGAGCGTACCGATGCGGCTCCGGGCGCAGCCGGTCCAGCCGAGGTACGGCTCCGACTGGTTGAGGGCATACCCAGTGCTGTCAGGGTACCCCTGGCGGTATCCAGGGGCGCCCTGTCGCTCAGCGAGCTGACCCTTGCTGCCGGAGCCATAGCCAGTGACCCCTTCACAGTCAGGGGTTCGGGCACGACCCTCATCAGCATGGGAGAGCTCCCTGCCTTGCCCTACAACTATTCAGGACTGCAACTGCTGGGCAGTGATCCACTGGTGCTCTTTGCAACGACGGATGACGCTGCACCCACCATCACCAGCGCAGCCATTAGCTCCACTCCGACCCGGGGGCAGCGCTATGCGGCGGGGGAGGTGATTGCAGTCACGCTGTTCTTTGATAAAACCATGCGGGTAGATACCACCACAGGCCGACCCGGGCTGGCGCTGCAGGTGGGTACGGTCATGCGCGAGGCCCTGTACAGCGCTGGAGGCCGGAGCACAAGCACGCTGGTGTTCCACTATCCGGTGGGGGAAGGGGACGAAGACAGTGATGGCATCAGTTGGGCGGCAGAGGCCCTGCGCCTGCATGGGGGCAGTCTGACAGATCGTGCGGATAACGCGGCCATCCTGACCGTGCCTGTGCAAAGCGATGCTGTGGCTCACCAGGTGCTGGCTCCGGTTCCGGAGCGCAGGGTGTCCTTTGGAGCCGCCAGCTACGTGGCCCGGGAATGCGATGGCTGTGATGGAGCAGGGGCCGTGGTACCGCTACAGTTGACTCCGGCAGCGGTGACCCCGATCACCATCCCCCTGACCCATACCCTGACTGGCGGGGCGACAGCCGGGGATTATCAGGCGGCCCCGAACAGGGGTGCCGTCGTCGTGTTCGGGACAGGGCAAACCCAACAGACCGTGCAGGTATATGCACTGGCAGATGCAGAAACGGAATCCGGGGAGGGGGTGACCCTTGCCTTCGACACCCTGCCGAGGGGGGTGCGTGCAGACACACCAGCCATGACAGTGGTGCAGTTCCAGGACCCCTATCGGGTGAGTTTTGCCACAGCGGCCAGCACGGCAGCGGAGTCAGTGGGCACCCACACCGTAGGAGTAACCGTAGCCCCGGCCCTGTTGTCAG
>DKIB01000093.1:3762-5397 GCA_002454015.1 Proteobacteria bacterium UBA6729 | reverse complement strand
CTGAAGTGGGCATTGCCCAAGGGTAACGGTACCGGAGGGGGCGATGCCCACGCTCACTACAAGCTGCTACTGGGTCGCCTGTCTGAGCGCCTGCAACAGGACTATCCCTTTCATGAACAGTTACCCGCCGCGCAGGCCCCGGATACACTGGTTGTCCATGCCCCCCAACATCGCTTCAGGCAGGCCAGAGACGAGTGGCCACTGGTACAGGTCGGGCCGGGCCTGGCCACCCTGAACGCCACCACCAACTACCAGTGGAATGACTTCAAGCCCCGTGCCGTCAAGCTCATCAACAGTCTGTATGATGCCCATCCAGCCAGGGCACTGCTCAAGGCAGAGTTGCTGACCCTGCGCTACATCAATGCGATAGCACAGGACTTCCAGAAGGAAGATATACGGCATTTCCTGAAAGACCGCATGCAGATACACATCGAGCTGCCTGACAAGTTGTATGCAGACGGCCGGGTAGACAGGCATACGCACATATTCAATTGGCAGATTGCATTCCCGGGCAAGCAGCCAGCCGGGATAGTCACGTTGCGCTTTGGCATCGGACGACATCGCGATGCCCCGGCCCTGATCTGGGAGCTCTTGGTACAGAGCCGGAGTCGCCAGATTCCGGAGCTGCCGGGCGGTTTCACCGGCTGGCTGGACAGTGCCCACTCACTGGCACAGGACTGGTTCCGCAAGTTGAGCGAAGGCGAATTGCAGCGCGGCTTCTCTGGCGACTGACCCGGGACTCACGGCTCTGCCTGCACAAAGCGCTCGTATCCCTCCGCCCGACGCAGCATGACAGGAGCAACCGCGAATGATTTGTGCAAAATGCGCATCGGGTGGCCCTGGCAGGCACTCCCGGGACGGACCCCTGGATACGCGACCGGTTTTTGGGGCTGTGCGGCAAGTTACTGGTGGATATACAGGAGTAGCGTTCTTGTGGATGCTGTCAAACCCGGGCATCAATCCCCGCCAGGGCGTGGTATACTGCGCGGGATGTTTGAGGCCGTACCCCATGTCTGAGCAAGGCTTGTCCAGGCCACCGTTGGTGGAGGCCACGCCGGGGCTGGAGTGGGTGTTGGCCGGGGGTAACGGCACCGGTTCTGAAAGACCGTATGCAGGTGTATCAGGTTACCCGATAAAAAGCGCGCGTATTGACCCGCCTGAGGCAACCTAAGTATGGATAAACCCGAACACCGTGCCAGCAGTCCCTGGCTCATCTCGGCGCAGGTAACCTTGCACTGCCTTGTCGGTTGCGTTATCGGTGAAGTCATCGGTTTAATGATCGGCGTTGCCCTGGGGTTGGGCGTCTGGCGGACTATAGGGTTGGCAACTACCCTCGCTTACCTGACCGGTTTTGCACTGGGTGTGGTGCCGATTATGCGCAGAGAACATATCGGTTTTATCGCCGCGCTGAAGATCATTTGGATAGGTGAAGCGATTTCCATCGGTATCATGGAGGTTGCCATGAATCTGGTGGATTATTTAGTCGGCGGGGTGCAGGCGGCGAGCCTTCTGGAACCGATATTCTGGATCGGTTTGGCGGCGGCAATCCCGGCTGGTTTTTTGGCGGCGTGGCCGATCAACTGGTGGTTGCTGGAGCGCAACTTGAAGGCGTGTCACTAGGAGCCTGTCCAAGTA
>DKIB01000093.1:0-3640 GCA_002454015.1 Proteobacteria bacterium UBA6729 | reverse complement strand
GTTGCCCGCCGTGCGGGCTCCGGTAGCTGCTGGTGCAGGTCGGGGCACCCGGCACTACCCGCTGCCCGTGGACCGCTCAAGACAGAGTTGTTGAGCGAGGGCGGACTCCCCGATCTGCCTGTACGAAGCGCTCGTATCGCTCCGCCAGAAAATCCCTGCAGGGACGGTATGCCTCAGGCAATGCTGCAAGGGTAATGTTACGCTGTGGCAGGGCCTGCAGGGATTCCAGTATCACCCCGTCCCGGATGGCATGCAGTCGCTTTGCCACGTGCACCCGGAAGTCAGGGTCTATACCGACAAGATTGGCATCAAAGGCCGCATGGTGCAGATGCGACAGACAGAGGCCATTCTGGATCGTGGCGGGACCCTGCTCTGCATGCGGCTTGATGTGTGCGGCGGCCAGCAGCTCAACGGCCCGCAGACCACTCAGGATGCACTGGTTTCCATAGGCCTCGAGGACCATGGTCCGGAATTGGTGCTGATGCAAGCGCACCTTCATCTGTAGCGTAAGATCGCGGGATTCCTCCGGCACAGGCAGGTACCCTGCAGGCGCTTCGGCTGCAGGTAGCGGCCCCTCCACCATCGGCAGCCGTACGGCAACAAGGTAGGCAGCCTGTGTATCACAGTGCTGGATAACCACGGGGTATAATGGCAGGTAGTGCCCCGGGCTGACCCCCCGGAAATAGATCAGTGGATACCCCTGGATGCCCGCCTGCCGCAAGTGCTGATTATTTGCTGCTGCGTGCGGACCCGTGGCCTGCAATGCATAGGGAACGGGCTGCCCATCCAGTGACACGGACAGGCCCTGGTCAGAATAACGCTCGGGCCGGGTACCCCGCGGGATACTGGTTCTGATGCTGAGCACACCCGCCCAGCCATCCGGTTTGAAGATGCCGATAGCCCGGGATGCAAAGTGCGTACGTCCACCGGCAGGATGCGCAAAACCCCCCGCAATGGTCGCCCAGGGCAGCACCTCGCCCTGCAGGGCCTGCAAATGCCGCAACGCTGCAAATGCTGCCCTGCGGGCCGGGGCATCCGGATCATTCATGTGTACTGCCTGAGTCAGCGCTGTATCGTCTTGTACGGGCTCCCAAAAGTGGTGCCGGGAGAGAGACTCGAACTCTCACGAGGTTACCCTCACCAGATTTTGAGTCTGGCGCGTCTGCCTATTCCGCCACCCCGGCAGGTGCCGGCAAGGGGAGCATTATAGTCCGGAATGCACGTAGCGGCACAGGGGATACTACAATAGCGTGCGTGGCATCCGGAAATTTACAGACTGCTGACTTTTACTATCCGCTGCCCCCGCAGCTGATCGCACGTTATCCACCCACACACCGGGAGGACAGCCGTCTGTTGTGGCTGGACCCGGAGCGGAATGCACGCCGCGATTGCCGCTTTGCAATGCTGCCGCAGCTGCTGCGGCCCGGGGACCTGCTGGTATTCAATGACAGTCGGGTGATCCCGGCCCGCCTGTTCGGTCACAAGCCCACAGGCGGGCGTGTGGAGCTGTTGATCGAACGCATACTGGAACCACAGCTGGCCCTGGCCCGGGTACGCTGCCGACGGCCACTGCGAGAGGGCGGGACGATCCATCTGGATGCCGGGACAGCTCCGACCCCGACCCTGTACGCAGAACGCCGTCAGGGAGAGTTCTGGGTGCTGCGCCTTGCCGATAACAGGGTGGCTTATGCCGGGCTGCTGGAACGTTTGGGCCGGGTGCCGTTGCCACCTTATCTGGGCCGTGCGGATGAGCCGCTGGATCGCGAGCGCTATCAGACGGTGTATGCCCGGCGACCGGGGGCCGTGGCCGCACCCACCGCCGGGCTGCACTTCACGCAGGCGTTACTGACGCAGCTCAGGCAACACGACATTCAGCTGGCCTGGTTGACCCTGCATACAGGTTCTGGCACCTTTCAACCCATCCGCACTGCAACCGTGGAGGAACATACCATGCATGAAGAGTGGATGGAGTTGGATGCAGAACTATGCACCCGGCTGGCTGCGGCACGTCGGGCTGGGGATCGGGTAATCGCGGTCGGCACCACCAGCCTGCGGGCACTGGAATCTGCAGCGCTGGTCGGCCTTGAACCCCGGCAATGCATGACCCGGCTCTATATCAGACCCGGCTACCGATTCCGCATCGTTGATGGCCTGATCACCAACTTTCATCTGCCGGGCTCATCGTTGCTGGTACTGGCGGCGGCCTTTGCCGGTTATGGTCCGATGATGCAGGCCTATCGGCATGCCATCCGTAACGAGTACCGGTTCTACAGTTATGGAGATGCGATGTTTGTGCATCGACAAACCCAATGAGCACCACCCCCTCCCCTGCAGGCCCGCGCTTTGAACTGCTGGGCCAGGATGGCAAGGCACGCCGTGGTCGCCTGCAGCTGCCACATGGCACCGTGGAAACCCCAGCCTTCATGCCAGTGGGTACCCGCGGTGCAGTGCGCGGCGCACTGGATCGGGAGGATCTACTGCAGACGGGCAGCACCCTGATCCTGGCAAATGCCTTCCATCTGATGCTGCGACCCGGGGCTGAGCGCATCGCCCGGCTGGGTGGCCTGCATACATTCATGGGTTGGGATGGGCCGATCCTGGCCGACTCCGGCGGCTTTCAGACCTTCAGCCTGGCAGCGCAGTGCCACATAGAGGAGACCGGGGCACGCTTTCGTTCCCCTGTTGACGGCAGTGAGTTCATGCTCAGCCCGGAACGCTCCATGGAGGTACAGCAACTGCTGGGCGTGGATATACGCACGGTTATGGATGAGTGCACCCCCTACCCGGTTACCGAGACGCAGGCCCGGGAATCCATGCAGCGTTCCCTGCGCTGGGCTGAACGCAGTCAGCGGGCCTGCGGGCCGGACGGCATACTATTCGGTATCGTACAGGGTGGCATGTACCCGCAACTGCGACAGGATTCGCTGGAAGGGCTACTGGCCATGGGCCTTGATGGCTACGCCATCGGTGGTCTGTCCGTAGGCGAATCCCGTGAGCAGATGCTGACCGTACTGGAGTATGTACTGCCTCGCCTGCCCGCCCGACAGCCACGCTACCTGATGGGCGCAGGAACACCACTGGACATTGCCACTGCCGTGTGTTGCGGAACCGATCTGTTTGATTGCGTGCTACCGACCCGTAATGCCCGCAATGGCCACCTGTACACCTCTACCGGGATCTTGCGCATACGCAACGCCGTCTACCGCGACGACCCGGCCCCTGTTGATGCCGACTGTGACTGCCTGGCATGTCGCACGTCATCCCGCGCCTACCTGCATCATCTGGACCGCTGCGGAGAGATGCTGGCGGCACGCCTGGGCACGCTACACAACCTGCACTACTATCAGCGCCTGATGCGCCAACTCCGGGAATCCATAGCACAAGGCACCAGTACCGCTGTGCTGGCCCGTATCGCCCGGCTATACGCAGCGTCGGCAGGTACCAATGCACTGCAGAAATCGGCTGCTGCAGCCCCGCCACAGCCTTGACAACGGCCCCCGCAGGCCGGCTATACTGCCCGCAATGTGACGCGGCAGCCGGGGCTGGCAAGGCCTGCGGTGCGGCCTGTTATGCATAACTTCAAGATTGCTACGTGGAATGTGAACTCGCTACGGGTACGCCTGTCTCAGGTATGTGCCCT
>DKIB01000024.1:17497-18265 GCA_002454015.1 Proteobacteria bacterium UBA6729 | reverse complement strand
GGTTGGGGCAGGGCAGGCCTGATGTGGGTGGCGATGGTGCTGGTGTGCCCGGCTGTGCTGTCACAGGAAGCCACACCGGGACAGGCTGAACTGGAGCGGCTGTTCGAGCGGTCCCGTCAGGAACCGGCCAATCTGGATGTGCTGTTTGAGCTGGCGCGTGTGGCGGTGGATGCGGGGGATTATGAGGCGGCCATCGGGGCACTGGAGCGGATGCTGATCTTCAATCCGGATCTGCCCCGGGTGCGCCTGGAACTGGGGGCGTTGTACTTTCGCCTGAAGTCATTTGCACTGGCACGTACCTACCTGGAACAGGTGCTGGAGGCCCTGGAGCAGGAACCGGATGCGGTTGTGGAGGATCGAGTGCGGGAGATCCTGCTGGCCATAGACCAGCAGACCCAACGCCTGCGGGTGTGGGGTGGGCTGTCACTGGCCCTGTCTCACCAGAGCAACCCGGCGGCATTGGCGGATCAGGGGACCACCGTGAATCTGGGCGTGGCAGACCTGCCTGTAATCACGGATACCGATCCGGATGGAGACCAGCGCCTGCAGTTCTCCGGGAGCCTGAACGGGCGCTATGACTGGCAGAACGCATGGGACGATGCCCTGGAGGTGGAACTGCGGGTCTTTGCCCAGGAATATCGGGACCAGACCGCACTGAATCTGGGGGTGGTGGATGTGTCGGTGGGCCCGGCACTGGGGCTGGGTCGCCATGGGCTGCCCGGTGTGCTGCGCCCCTTTGTGGTGGGCAGTCATGTGCACTACAACGAT
>DKIB01000024.1:16803-17406 GCA_002454015.1 Proteobacteria bacterium UBA6729 | reverse complement strand
CCCGGGCCAGCTATGAGTACCGGGTGCGCCGTCACAAGGACACGCCAGGGGCTACCGTGACGGATCGGGACGGGGACTGGCATCGGGGTACCCTGCAGTTGCAGGCCGGGGTGCAGGATTGGCGGCTGGAGTCAGGCATGGCCCTGCGCAGTTACCGCGCCGACACCGCGCACAACAGTTTTGAGGAGTGGCAATTGCAGCTGGGCGCCGGGCGACAGTTTGCCCTGCCGTCGGGGACACCCGCGCTACTGCGCACCACGGCAGGCTTCATACATGCCGGCTACGACAGCCCGGATCCAATGATACAGCGGGGTCGTACCCGCAGTGATAATGAGGTGCGGGTGGGCACCTCCTTACGCCTGCTGTTTACCCGGCACTGGTCCGGGATGGGCAGTGTGGAATACAGTCGGCGCAGCTCCAATGTGCCCATTTACGAATATGATAGTTGGGGAGTCACGCTGGGTATCTCCCGGCAATTTTGAGGAGGGACAGACAGATGAAGAAAGGAGTTGTACTGGGGGCGCTGTTGCTGGCGCTGAGTCCACAAATCGGCATTGCCAAGCCTGAACAGGCAGGCAACGCCACGGCGGTGCAGACCCGCAC
>DKIB01000024.1:14076-16733 GCA_002454015.1 Proteobacteria bacterium UBA6729 | reverse complement strand
GAGGTGGTGATCGATGAGTTTGTCTACAACCCGAATACGGGCATCGGCAATCTGGTGGTGCGGATGACGAAGGGCTTTATGCGCTTTGTAGGCGGGCGCATCAGCAAACAGAATGAAGTGCGAGTGATAACACCGACCGCCACGGTGGGGATACGCGGGGGCATTGCCTCTGTGCGGGTGAGCAATACCGGGGAGACCGTGGCAATACTGGGCTTTGGGACGTTATCCGTGCGCACGGAGCAGGGCACCGTGGATGTGCAACGTCCCGGCTTCAAGGTGACGGTGGAATCTGCGGATGCCGCCCCGTCCGAACCTGTACAGGCGAGCACGGCAGAGGTTGCCGAGGCCGTAGCCGCTGTCGCAGCCCCGGAGGAAGAGGCAGCCTCGGGAGAGGGCACGGGGCCAGAGTCCTCTCCGGGAGGAGATACTGCGGCTGCCCCTCCAGACAAGGAAGAGGTAACCACGGCACTGCAAGAAAGTGGACTGGGGGAGGTGAACTCCGGGAGTGAGGCGGTTACTGAGGCTGCCGCACCTGCAGGCATAGAGATTGTTGCGGCGGTGGAGGATACCGCCGGGGATGCCGAGCAGGTGGGCACGGATGCGCAGAGCGAAGTAGCCGCCATGGAGCGGGTAGGTGCGCTGAGTGGGCGGCTGTTGCTGGGCAATACGCGGGATTCGATAGGGGCACTGGAGCGGGATGCGGATGACAGACTGGTGGTACGCGGACCCAGGCAGGATTTGAGTATCACGGCAGACCCTGCAGGCAGTGGGGTGGTACTGATCTTTGCCGAGGAAACCGACCATGAGTCCGTACGCCTGCCCGGGCCTGCTGCCCAGGACCGACCGGATGCCACCCTGGGCGGACTGGTTCGCTTCAGTGTGGAGACCGTGGAGACCCCCTTCGGGACAGCGGATGGATATGGTTATGCCTCCCCGGAAGGCGACTTCTACTACTATGACCTGCAGGCCGATGGCAGGGAGTTGATCATCGTGGTGGGGGAGGCAGATGATCCGAACTGGCAGGGCGCAGGGCTGCTCCGAAACTATCGGCTGCTACCCGATGAAGATTTTGCGACCCGGCTCCCGTTCAGTGATGTCTTGTTCAACGAGGCCGATGAGAGGCAGGCCTTTGTTTCAGATCTGCATGTGCTGGAGCAGACTGAGGGCCGGGTTGGCGATACCCAGCCGGGACGCTCGGTATTTTTGCAGTACTCGGTACTGGTCCGGGGCGAGGGGGATGCACAACGGTCATTTCTGTCTGTCAATGCAGGGAGCGCAGGCCCTGCGGTGCCCGCCTTCAATGCCCTTCGCCGGGGGAGTGCACGCACCCGTTCAACAGCAGCCATGTATAGCCATGATGGCTTCATCAGCACCCTGGATGCCCCCGGACCTACCTATGGCGGGCGGGAGAATCTGCTGTTCGGCCCAGGCAGTGGCGCAGATCCCCTGCGCGACTGGTTCGTCTTTGTGGATCGGCAGTTTGAGGAAGAGGATGGGGTTGTCCCCATTGAAACCCCCGGGGAAACCTGGCATGTGGCGCAGCGTACGGAACCCCCTGTCAGTGGCACTGCATCTGGGCGTACATCCAGAGAGTTGCGTATGTTCTCTGCGGGCATTGACTGGATGGGCTCGGGCTATAACAGTGTTCCCGGGGAGTTGTCTTCAGACGACGACAACACAGGGGTCGATATGCGTTTTGATGCGGTTCGTTCCACGCTCGACATCAGGATGGTATTGGATGCCGGATTTGGTACCACACCCGTTACCCCATCCTTACCCGTTACCCCATCCTTTGATCCCGCCAATTCTGTATTCATCCATGATGATCTGTATGTCGCGGTATCGGGTGGCGACGGCGATTATTTGAATGCGGCGGGAGAGTCGATGTATTTTATCGGTGATGTGGGGGCCATTTTCAGGGATAATGCCCGGACCGCCGAGCAGACCGCCCTGTCCGGCCTGGGGCTGTCGGCAGAGGACTACTGTGAGTGTGCATTTCTGGAATGGGGGTTCTGGGGTGGCTCCTATGCACAGAGTAAGAGTGATACATTTATCGCCATGCACATGGGCACCTGGGTGGCCGGGGATATCCCCTCTGCAGAGCTGCCAACCTCCGGTAAGGCGAGCTATGCGGGCCATGCCGTGGGGGATGTGGCACGTACCGATGCAGAAGGTGTTATGCATCGCTACCTGGCGGCAGGCGGCTTCAACATGGGCTGGAATTTCGCGACCCGTACAGGCACGGCAAGTATTGATGATTTTGATGATAGCCGTAAATTTGTGGCAGATGATGTGAAGGAGGGCGCGCGGCTGTCCTCCTTTGGTGGCAAGCTTTCGGGTAGCGGTGTTGATGGACGGCTGCAGGGTTCCTTCTACTCCAGCCCCGGTAGCCTCGGTGATCCAGTCGCCGGGGTAGGCGGTACTTGGGGGGTGGGGATAGACGGCGATGATTACCGGGCGGTGGGAACCTTTGCCGGGGAGCGCTGAGGCGGAGCACGTCGGCAATCACCAGCCACAGACGGTCCGGAATGGGCGCGTGCAGGCCCGTGCAGGGGCAGCGATGGTCACGCCCGGGGGATGCCGAGGGGGTGGCGGTTCCGCGTAGCCCCCGCCCTGCCACAGTGTCGTTGCTGCGGTAGCCGTGCGTCCGGAAGAGC
>DKIB01000024.1:13793-14002 GCA_002454015.1 Proteobacteria bacterium UBA6729 | reverse complement strand
CCTGGCTGGAATCAGGATGTTGAGAAACCAGCGGCTCAGCGCTGATTTATTGCAGCATTGTGAAAGCATCGCTGTAGCGGCGGTATGTGCAGTGGAGAAAGCCTGTATAAAATTGAAGGAGAACGGTCACAAAAATTACAGGACCCTGAGCGCAGGCATCAGTTGTGCCCGGCTCGGGCAGGGTCTGCCCGCACCATGAATACCGTTGA
>DKIB01000024.1:7154-13750 GCA_002454015.1 Proteobacteria bacterium UBA6729 | reverse complement strand
CGGTCATGCAGCGCCTGTGGCAAGGGATGAGACCCGGCAGGCACGCTGGAGTTGGACACAGCGGCTGCGTTATCGGCGGCGGCGGCTGGCTCGACATGTGCCCTTGTTGCTGGGCCTGCTGGTGCTGCTGTGTATGCTGGCACTGCGCGTATATGACCCGGCCCCCCTGCAACAGTTGCGCCTCGCGCAGTTTGACCTGTATCAACGGCTGTCTCCGCGCAACTATGATGCCCGGGCGAAGGTGCGCGTGGTGGATATCGATGAGGCCTCCATTGCCCGGCTGGGGCAGTGGCCCTGGCCACGCGCCCGTCATGCAGAGCTGGTGCAACGCCTGCATGAGCTGGGGGCTGCTGCCATCGGCTTCAGTGTGCTGTTCCCCGAACCGGACCGAAACTCGCCGCAGCAAATCCTGCAGTTGCTGCAGTCCGGGGCACAGACCGTACCTGCAGAGGTGCAGCGCTACCTGCTCAGCCTGCCGGACCCGGACCAGCAGCTGGCGGAGGCGCTGCGGCAGTCCCGGGTGGTGCTCGGTGTGGCGGGTATCCGTGGCGGCGGGCAGGATAGCTGTACGCCGCGCCTGCTGAAGTTTCGCAAGGCCGGTTGGGCATATACGGGGGCCGGCCGGCCGGCGGTAGCCGCGTTGCCCCGATTCCAGCAGTTGATATGCAATCTGGAGGCCCTGCATGAGGCGGCAGCAGGGGTAGGTATCCTTTCCGTAATTCCGGACGCAGACGGGGTGGTACGCCGCATGCCCCTGCCCACCTGGGTCGACAGCCTGCCTGAAGAACCCGTGCCCGGACTGGCCCTGGAACTGCTGCGCGTTGCCCAGAGTGCCTCCTCAACCCGCTTGCGTACCTTCGGGGAGGGGAGCCCTCAGGTAGAGGCGGTGGGGAGTGGCGCCTTCGATATCCCGACCACACGCACGGGAGAACTCTGGTTGTACCAGACGGAGCCTGCTCCGGCCCGACGCCTGTCTGCCTGGGAAGTGCTGCAGGCGGATGATGCCCTGCTGAAGCGCAAAGTACAGAATCATCTGATCATCATCGGGGTCAGTGCTGCCGGGCTGGGGAGCCCGTGGGCCACGCCCCTGAATCCAGTGGCTGATGCCCACAGCCTGCACGCCCAGCTGCTGGAACAGCTGAGACTGGGGGCCTACCTGGAACGTCCGGACTGGGCAATGGGGGCGGAGTTGCTCTGGCTGTTGCTGCTGGGGTTGGTGGCAATCACCCTGGTGGTGGGCTTTCCTGCGGTATGGAGCAGCCTCATGGTGGTCGGTGTGGGCCTGTTGGCGCTGGGCCTGTCATGGGCAATGTTCGACAGTCAGGGGCTACTGCTGGATGCCGCTTACCCGGCCCTGGCGGTCTGGCTGGTAGCCCTGACGGTGGTGACCGGGCGCTATGTATGGACGGAGCTGGAGAAGAAGAACGCCCGTGCCGGATTGAGCCGCCAGCTGTCCCGGGAACAGACGGAGGAGGCCAAGGCCTACCCGGAGACACTGCACCTGGCCGGTGAGCTGCGGGAACTGAGCCTGCTGTTTTGCTATATACACGGCTTTGCGGACATCTCCAGACAGTTTCCGCCCACGAAACTGTTTGGCCTGCTGAACGAGTTTCTGAAGCCGGTGATCGATACCCTGATGGAGGCAGGGGGCACCCTCGGCAGGTACACCGGCGATACCATCACAGCCTTCTGGAATGCACCACTGCGCCAGGAAGATCATGCTACCCTGGCCTGCCATGCCGCCCTGCAGACCCGTGCACAGCTGCGGCAACTGAATGCAGAGATCTTCAGGCCCCGATTTGATGCCCGGATACAACTCGGCATAGGCCTGCATACCAGCCACTGTTGTATAGGCAACCTGGGGCCGATACGCTACTCCAGCTACTCGGCCATCGGTGATGCCATCCATCAGGTCAGGCGGCTGGGAGAACACACAGAGCGATACCCGGTGCCGATCATCGTGGGACAGCGGACCGTGGACCTTGCCGGGGGCTGTCGATTTCTGGAACTGGGGCGGGACAGCACCGGGAAATTCCATACCCTGCTGGATGCTGCGATGCTGGATGCTGAGCCCTTTGAACGGCTGCGCCAGCTGCATGAGCGGGCGCTGTACAGTTGCAGAGAGCGGGATTGGGACACGGCCCGGGAACTGATGACGGTATGCCGGGAACGCGCCCCGGAGATGCTGCGGCCACTCTACAGTGCCTGGTTGGACCGGGTCGACAACTGCCAGCAACACGAGCCGGATGCGGATTGGGATTCCCCGGGCAGGACAGTATGAGCAACACCACCTCCGAAATCAGTGATCGCTGGGGTCGTCTTCGGCATCATACGGTGCGACAGGCCCCCCTGTTACTGGGCGTGCTGGCCCTGCTGTGCACCCTGTTACTGCGCGTGTATGACCCGGCCCCACTGCAGCAGCTCCGCCTCGCACAGTTTGATCTGTACCAACGCTTGGCACCGCGTGACTATGATCCGCAGGCCCGGGTACTCATGGTGGATATAGACGAAGAATCCATTGAGCGTCTGGGGCAGTGGCCCTGGCCACGCACCCGCCAGGCAGAACTGGTGGAGCGCTTGACAGCACTGGGAGTGGCAGCCATCGGCTTCAGTGTGCTGTTCCCCGACCCGGATCAGAACTCGCCACGCCAGATACTGGAGCATTTACACTCTGTGGGGCCTGTGTCTGCGGCTGTGGAGCGTCAGCTGCTCAGCCTGCCGGACCCGGATGGGCAGTTCGCAGAGGCCCTCAGACAATCCGAACGGGCAGTGCTCGGCGTAACTGGTATAGCCGATGCCTACCAGCAGGGGGGCTGCATAACGCTGCTACAGAACTTTCGCAACTCCGGCTGGGTATACTCGGCGGCGGGCAGGCCCTCACCCATGGCATTGCCCCGGTTCAATTCGCCGGTGTGCAATCTGCCCATACTCCACCGAACAACCGCAGGGGTGGGTATGCTCTCGGTGGTGCCGGATGCCGATGGGGGGGTGCGGCGCCTGCCCCTGCTGACCTCGGTGACCGCCGTATCAGAGCCTGTCCCGGGCCTGACTGCCGAGTTACTGCGGGTCGCAGAAGGGGAACGCTCCTACACGGTGCGCACCTTTGAAGACGGTGATGGGACAATCCGGCCTGAGGTTATCAAGCTCGGCAACTTCCAAATCCCCACCACCCCGGATGGTCAGCTCTGGCTGTACGAAACGGAGGCCGCACCCGAACGGCATATCCCCGCCTGGAAAGTGCTGCAGGAAGACCCTGCGCGTCCGAGTCGGCAGTTCCAGGATCATCTGGTGGTGATCGGGGTCAGTGCAGAGGGGCTGGGGGGCCGATGGGCTACACCACTGCACCCGGTAACCGATGCGGGCAGATTGCATGTACAGCTGCTGGAGCAGCTCCGGCTGGGGGTCTATCTGGAACGTCCGGACTGGGCCATGATGGCTGAGTTGCTGTTGCAGATCATGCTGGGGCTGCTGGTGTTGGGGCTGATTATCAGCAGACTCTCGGCAGCCAGCAGCAGCAGCATTGTAATTCTGGTCAGCCTGTGGGCACCGCTCCTGTCCTGGCTGGCATTTTACAACAAGGGACTGCTGCTGGATGCAGCCTATCCCACCCTGGTGGTCTATCTGGTAGCTCTGGTCGTGACTACAGCCCATTATGTCCGCGATGAGGTTGAGAAGCGCAGCCTGGGACGTTATCTGGACCCCCGGGTATGGAAGGCGCTCAAGGAAGACCCGGAACTCTCCAAACCGGGGGGCAGGTTGCAGGAATTGACGTTGTTCTTTTGTGATATCCGCAGCTTTACCAGCATCTCCGAGAAACTCTCGCCGAATGAACTCATCCGTTTACTGAACCGGTTTCTGACTCCGATGACCGATACATTGCAGAACATGGGCAGCTGTGTGGACAAGTATATGGGCGACGCAATCATGGCCTTCTGGAACGCTCCCTTCCCGCAACAAAACCATGCCACCCGGGCCTGTCACGCTGCACTGGATATGCTGGCAAGGCTGCAGCTGCTGAATGAGCAGACCTTCAAGCCGCAGTTTGATGTGGAAATTCGCATCGGCATAGGGCTGAATACAGGGGAGTGCTGTGTAGGCAATCTGGGTTCGGAAAAGCGCTTTAACTACTCCGTGATCGGCGACCCTGTTAATCTGGCCTCCAGACTGGAGGGACTCACCAAGCAGTATCGCGTATCGATCATTACCGGTGAGCATACCGCGGCACTGGCCCGCGGTTGCCGCACACTGGAACTGGACAGGGTGCGCGTAGTGGGCAAAAACACCCCCGAGAGCATCTATACAGTGCTGGAGCGACGCCAATGGTTCAGGCCCATCGTGCAGCATGCCTGGTGGTGCAGACGCTTCAATGGCAAGGGAGGATGGCTGTGCAGGACATTCTGTGCAGGCCCTGGCAGGACTGAGGCACAGCCGGACCGTACCCGACAGTGGATAATGACTGAAGAGGCATTTGCGCAGTTACAGCCCCTGCACAGTCAATTCCTGCAGGCCTATCGGGGGCAGGAGTGGGAAATGGCCCTGCGCCGGGCAACGGAATGCATGGCCATTGCCGGGGAGTTAATCGGCTACTATGAAATCATGATGCAGCGGATCGAAGTCTGGCAGCAAACCCCTCCCGGCGCAGATTGGGATGGCGTCTGGAACCCCTCAGGCAAATGAGCGCAAACCCCCGTACACCCCGTACACCCCGCCCCCGGGCCGAGAGCCCGGAGGCCCTGCCAAGGCCTCGGGCAGGCTCCCCTCAGGCGGGAAAACCCGGCAATCCGGGTGTCGCTGGACACATGTATCAACGCTCACGGTCCACTACACACCGGGGGTGGATGCAGACCCGGCTACAGCGGATGCAGACGGTACAGACTACGTGCTGCCCTCGATTTTGTGGACACTACAGGCACGCCAATCAAGCCGCGACCCTCAAGTCAACCAGGGCCAGTCGAAGCTGCTCTGAGGTACGGTGCCCATGCCGCTGCCAGTGGACCGACACAGTGAGTCCCCCTGCCATACTGTGTTGAGGCTCCTTTCTGCTCAACCGAACTGATGCTGTGAGTACCACACTCAATCCCCGGACCGAAGGCCTGAGGAAGTTGCCAGGCAACAGTAAAAAGCGCAGCGCAGCAGATTATTTCGGTCCCGACCGGGAACACTGCAATCAACGCCTGGGTAATATGGCCTTGTTGAACTCTATCAGCAATCAAAACATCAGCCAACGCCCATTTGATCCCCGGAAGAAGCCGCTGGTGGGGACAAACTACAAGGGCAACCAGACCCTGGAAAATTATCAGAAGTGGTCCGCGGGCTCAGTTGAGGATCGCCAGGGTAAACTGGCCAACATCATGCTGGAAGTGTGGAAAATAGACTGAAGTTCACCGGCTCCGCGGGCGAGTATTTTGGCATCTGGATTGTCAATGTGCTGCTGAGCATTGCCACGCTCGGCATCTACTCTGCTTGGGCCAAGGTGCGTAAAAGGCAGTATTTTTACGGGAATACCCTACTGCTGGGAGACCGCTTTGCCTACCACGCAACAGGGCGCCAGATCCTGAGAGGGCGTTTGCTCGTGCTGTGCATCCTTGGGATATTTTCCATTGCCGATCAGTACAGTTTCACAGTCAACCTTCTCACATCCACCACAATCTTGCTGTTATGGCCGTATGCATTCAACCGTAGTCGTCTGTTCAATGCACGCATGAGTTCATGGCGCAATGTGCGCTTCAATTGGCATGGCACATACGGCTCCACGGCGTGGGCGGTAGTCATCTATCCATTCCTGGCAGTCTTGACGTTGGGGCTTCTGCTTCCAGGGTTCATGCAGAATCTGGTGCGGCACACCGGCAAGCACTGCAGTCTCGGCAATGTGCGCTTTGCGGCCAGCTGTTCCACTCGCCCATTCTACATGGTCCTGTTGCAGGGCTTGCTCATAATGCTCTCAGTTGGTGTTGCCTTTATCATGTTTGTGTTCCATGTGCAAAGACAGGAACCGGGTTCAGCAGGTCCCCTCATCGCAGGAATTGTTGTTGTGATAGCACTGCCTCTGGGATTTTACTTTGCATACATGATCTTCTGGATAACGGGACGGAAGGTATTGCTGCAGAATCTGGTACTCGGGGAACATGCCCAATTTGCATCGAACCTGAACCCATACACCTACGTCTGGCTCGTGCTCTCCAACCTGATCGCCATCCTGCTGAGCGTGGGTCTGCTTATCCCGTGGGCAAGTGTGCGCCTGCATAAATACCAGGTTGAAACCACTTCAGTCATCACCGAGGATGGTGGTCGTACGTTCATGGATACGCAACATGAGGCCGGCGGTGCGCTGGGCTCGGAGTTTGTGGATCTTGAGGGTATGGATATCGATCTGTTTTCATGAAGTTTGCTGGTCACCTGTATCAACAGTCTTCCTCACAGCGGGAGGAGGCGGAGCTCGTACGGGTCGGCCATTCCTGGTACGTGGCCCTCACCGGGGGGCGACAGGAGCCCGTACAGCTGGAGAGTGTGGAGGCAGCGGTCGGCAGGGTACCACAACGCATTCATCTCCAGGACGGGCGCACCTTTGAACCACACACTGCGATGGCGGATGCGGT
>DKIB01000024.1:0-7063 GCA_002454015.1 Proteobacteria bacterium UBA6729 | reverse complement strand
CTACCGGTTGCCGCCGATGCACTGGTGGCCCATCTCCCCCGCGATCTGGATCGGGCAGTGGGGTCCGCAGCCCTCAAATTGATGGATAAAGGGGCACTGCAGCCATCCGGGCTGGCACCCTCCGTGCAGATGCGAATAGCAGAGGGCTATGCGGCCCTGTTGAGTGAGACCGGACTGACTCCAGAACCCGCACTGCATTTCCGGGGTTCTGAAAGATTCGGAGCCAATGCCTTTGCGTTGGCGGGAGGCCCCATCGTCATAACCGATGCAATGGTAGAGTTGCTTGAAGATGAACGGCTGATCAATGCGGTACTGGCACATGAACTCGGGCACATAGAGGAACGCCACGTCATACGCAATATCGCCAGAGCCATAGGGATTATCGTGCTCACCGCAGCAGTGGTCGGAACTGATGAGGAGGTCATTGAAGAACTTGCCGTGCTGGTGGTCAGCCTGTCCCAGGCCGCCTATTCCCGCGGCTTTGAGGCGGAAGCAGATGTCTACGCGGCTGCACTGCTGGAATCCACCGGCAACTCTGCCACCGATCTGACCGACAGCTTCAGGCTGCTACTGGAGGAATATGAAGGGGGAGGAGGGGGCAGCTGGTGGGATTCGCATCCTTCCCTGGAGGAACGGATCGAGGCCCTGGAGTAACCACTGGCAGGGCAGTCATTTGTACGTGGTCTTTTCCAGTTCCTCATCATCCGGCCGCTGTTGCCTGTACCTTTCAACCTCTGCAATCAAATCGGCCTCAACCTCCTGATCGGATTTCCGTCCGCCTGTCTTTTTTGCCGGCCTGCCCAACAGCCCGGCGGTGTGCTTGTCCGAAACATTGGACAGGGTGTCTGCAGGCGGCTTCATCCCCGCCGCCGAGATCATGTCCAGGCGCTGTACCAGGATCTTGTCCCCGCACTTTGCCGCCATCTTCCGGGCCTCAGCGTCAATATCAAAGGAACCACTGTCAATCAACATCTCCGTAATCGCTACCCGCTTGGCCTTTGACCCGCATTGCATGGCGGCAGAGAGCAGGCACTTGCTTTGGGTGGGGGGTTCCCCCATCAGCAATTTCGTGGTATTGGGGGGCAGATTGGGATTCATGCCCGAGCGCAGAAAGTCTCCCACCAGGCCGATCAGGCCCTTTCGGCAAGCCCTGTACGCATAGCTGCCCATCGCCTCCGGCATAAACCGGGCACCCCCCTCCACCAACAGATGCACCATCACTGTCGCGGTCCTGTTAGAGCGCTCCTGCAGTGCCACCAGCATCATCTCGCTCAGCCGCTTTACGCCACCAACCCTGGCGATGTCCAGACGGGGCATCAGACTCCGCAGAATCTCTGCGGTCCCCCGCTTGACTACCTGATAAGCCAGCTCCCCACCAGCACCATTGGGATCCGCAGAAAACACGGATACCAGATGCTTCAGGCCGCTAAAATTACGGGAACCCCCAGTGATATGACCCGACTCAAGGGCCGCCAGGGACGCTGCCCCTGCACCGGCATTGACATCTGCGCCACGAGCGATACAGGCGTAGATGCCGGGCAGGAAGTCACAGCGCACCGCGGCTACCAGCAATGCTGAATTATCGTAGCCCGCATCCAGACCCTCGGGGAACTGATAGAACGCATCCAGCAATTTATCAATATCCCTTGCCCTGATAGCCTCCAGGGCAGTCCCTACATGCTCAAGTTTTTCAAAGGTGCCCATGCCGCCAGTCTACTACGCTTTTGTAGCCGCCACCACCAAAAGCAACGCACCGAGCCCGGAGCAGCCCTTACCATACCTGCCTGAGCAGACTGATTGGCAACTACGGTCTGCAGTGCGGTAGACATGCCCTCAATCTTGCCGAGTTGTCCGGAGTGATCCAGAAGTACCCAGAACAGGATGGGCAATGCCACAGGTATACCAACCATCCGGTACACAAACCGATGCTGTGCCCTGGAACAACTCCAGACTGTGCGCCCCATGCTTACAGACCAGAACGCAGTACACCCCCCACGTTTGGAGATTTCCCCTCGTAAACGAGCCAAAACCCTGCGCTGTGTGGGACCCATCCAGCCTCAATGGCTCGGCAAGCTCCAGCTGAGTTGCCCTCAGGAAGGCCGACAGCTGCACCAGATCCACACAATAATCCCGATCATAATCCCGTGGGTTACCACAGACCCAACCTACACCCCCATAGCGGGCAGGGGGCTCCACCATCTCACCTATACCCGCCGGGTCACAGGGACAGCCCGTCAACGCCGTACAGATCCACCGCTCCAGACCACGCTCAGAAGTATCAGTGGCCATTGCTATTCTTCCCTGCAGGGCAGGGGAGTTATCATTTCCCGAGATCCATCCAGCCCTTTTGTTCCAGCACACGAATTGCCAATCCAATCTGGCGTTCTGTAAATTGTCGCTTGTGCTTACTCCATCCATGAACCTGCTCCACGATATCAATTCTGGAACGAGCACCTTCCTCCTTGAACACCCAGTGCACTGTAGAGAGCAGCTCCAATCCCACAGGAGATTCAAACCCATCTACAAGATTGGACACTCTATCAAACCGGGCAAGTGTATGCTCATGACCATCAAGAAAATCTTCCGCATCTTCCACCGCACCAGGCATCAGCTCAAGTTCTTTATAAGGCTCATCACCACCATCATCGTAGCCAGACACAAGACTGCCCTCAATTGCACTCAACACATGGCGCAAATTTTCTGCATAAGGCCCATAATATGCCTTTTGATATTTCAGGTGCAAGGGCTCACCTGCCTCCTGCAGAAAATACATCAATTTATGCACCTCCAGTAGTGAAATTGAGGGATCAAGCAGACCATTCAGATAGCGACGCATCAAGGTAACCAGAGCTGCTCTACCAGCAGTCATTCTCAAGACCCCTTGCACATGCTCTGTATCTGCTATAGGAGCATCTGAAGGCTTATAAACAATAATTTGCACATCCTCCAATATTGCCATCACATCTTCAATGTGCGATCTGACCTCATTCCAATCCAACCCTCCCAAGCCACATCCCAACGGAGGGAGAGCAATTGATCGAATATTACGAGTACGGATAACCTCTACCAAGTCCTTGAGTCCAGCATCAATATCTTCCATATGACTGCCACCACGCCAATGTCGCTTGGTAGGAAAGTTGATAATATAGCGTGGGTGTACTGATTGGCCTGTTTCGTACAGGAACATCTTTCCGGGTTTAACCAGCCTCCGCTTGCAAGCTTCAGCATAGACCTTGAAGTTCCCTGGAAACGCCTTCCTGAATTGCAATGCAATACCACGACCCATGACGCCAACACAGTTGACTGTATTTACAAGTGCCTCAGCTCCTTCCTCCAGAATATTTCCACTTCTATACTTGATCATCGCGACGAACCTCAGTAATACCAATTACTCTCTATTGTAACACATATACGGCATCCCGTAGCCAGCACACCAGTCACTCTTTGACAGATCTTTGAGGAGTGTACTCCAATACGCTCTACCAACTGCCACGGAAAACATTCCTCCATCAGGAATTCTGCCTGCTTGCCATCTTTATGCCCTCGCCAGTCAGTTGCCTGAACAGCTATCCAGTCGATTTCAGGAAGTCTTGACAAATCACATCGATCTTCAAAAAAAGACGCCCCTGCATTTGACAAGGTAAAAGCCCAACGCTTCTGATTTTTAACAGCCCAATCAACAGATTTATACAAATCAGCCTCCAGATGAATAATATGATTTTGTCCACCATGATAGGTTAATCCAGGGTGATTTCCCTGATATATCAGATAAAGCATGATTGATCGTGGACAAAAGTAAAATGGCACACAGTCTCCTACCCGTAATCCCGGGTGGCTGGTTAATTTCAATTCATTAAGGCGTCGCTTCTTGATTCCGTCCATGCCTATGGAAGTTCCGGATGAATCATGTCTCTGCGTCTCAGCATCACTCCACAAAAAACCATCCTGTAGAATAGATGGCAACCGATCCACATGCACAATGTGATATATCTTTGGTTTCCTGGGCATTGACATTGAATAAAACTTACTTTATCGTTTCATAATCAGCTTCAGGTTCAGCAGCATGAAGCAATTCTCCATCAGCATCAATAATATCTTCTGTGCTGATACGAATCTCAACTGCATTCTGTAGACGTAACACTTCCCAATGTCTCGGTATTTCTCCTAACCATTTAATATTGGAGTTCTTCGTAGCAGGGTAGGGCTTGAGAACGGTGATCATTATAGTGATTCAAACCATGTCTTGATCTTGAGTGACATCAGTTTGCGCCGCTCGGCGAGAAAGTCTTTGTAGTCAGGAACTGTGCCATCAATCATGCTTGTGGGTATGCAGTTGGTTTCCAGATTTGTTCGTAATTCTTCCAGATCAGTAATACCGCCGTAGAGTTTCTTGCCGTTTTTGCATTGTTTGATCAGTTCTCTGAAATAGTGATCAGGTTCCTTGTCCCTGATAGCAATATTGATCTCACTTTGAGCGATCACGAAATTGGCAATCTGATTGTAGAGGCCACGATTCATGCCTTGACGCTGAAGATATTTGCGTGGGTATATATGGTGTTTGTCTCCACTGTTCAGCAAGAGGTCTCGCACCGTGATGTCGGTTGACAGGAATCCTTTGTCTCCCAGATAAACTTGGGCCGCCTGGTAAGCAATAAAGTAGGGGCTGGTGGATGAGGAAGTGTTCATTGACTGTGGTAGCATCCCTGTCCAGAAGGTTGCGGGCAACTCGTTCTCAATCACTGATGCTGCGTAGGATGCTACGCCTTGTGCTCTGATCTGGCGAATGTCAACATCAAAAGCTGTTTCAGGGCTCCCAGAATAACGTCGAGTCAGGATTGACATGCTATACCAACGTCTGGTTATGTACTCAATATCATCCGCAGGAAGGTTCTCTGTGCGTCCTTGCAGGTAAAGAATATAGGCAAAGTTGATGGCATTTCGACTACGGGTAAGTTGATTGAGCAGGAATCCCGATGATCGCAAGATCATTGTTAAGCGATTAAAATTAGTCTTGTTCATGAAAGTCAGGATACCTTTTTTTAGTTGAGTGAAGGACTGCTCAACAATGACTTCTTCATATTGCATGGTTTCAAAGTTGCGGCCTGACAACATAGCAACCAGATCCTGTAACTTGCCACGCCCGAACTCTGAGGTGAAAGCCACCCGTAGCATATCGGTATATGTGGGGTCATAGAGATCATCGTTGACATCCTTCAGCCAGCTCATTTTGGGCAGGAACTCTGACTTCGCGAAGGCCGTATCTGTTTCTTTGATATGGGAGTACATCTCGGGAGCGACAGTCAAGTGACAGAAATAGTCAATTGCCTTGCGCAACAAGTTGCCCTCATGCTCTTCATTGACTGCGATCTTTGACATGGCAAAATCTGCTTGAGACAGTTCGGTGCCCGCCGAGTTTACCCGGATGAATATCTCGGTGACGGTCTCAATGTCCAGATTCTCAGCCAATTCAATCAGGCCAACATGATTGTTGGTGATGCCTCGTAATTTTTCGAAGATTCTGGAAATGTGCTTGCGGTCCATGTTGGGATTTTTCCCGGCATAGGTATCGGTCAGCTCAACCAGGCTGGCACCCGGATCAAAGACGGCAACTATATCACCAAGCCAGGCAGCATCCTTGGCGATAGCGGCATTATGCACCTCAAACTTTTCTTTGCCCGGATGAAAGGCGATGCGGATACGTTCCCTCTTGTAGTCCTTGGTCAGCACCTCCCGACCGAGTAGCGCTGCCATCAGGGCCGTGACCCGTTGCTGACCATCGATCAGGATGCGTTTACCGGCAGAGGGCGTGCCGTCTTTCAATCTTACCGTGGGATTACGCCAGGCAATCAGGTAGCCGACCGGGTAACCCTGGTACAGCGAATCAAGCAGGTTTCGCACCTTGCTCTTGTCCCAGACGAAGGGACGTTGGATCTCGGGTATGGCGATCTCCCCGGATTTGACCCAGGTCAAGAGGGTATCAATCGGGTGTGGGGTGACGGAATAGCGCTGGGTTGTCATCGGGATGGCTCTCCAATAACCTCGGCCAGCAGGCCCCCGCCTTCCTGCTCCAGTGCCAGGATGTCGGCGCGGATTTCCTGGAGGGTGCGCATGGGTTGGGGTTTGTAGAAGTAGCAGGTGAAGCTGATCTCATAGCCGATCTTGACGCTGTCCTTGAGGTACCAGGCATCGGTGGAGTAGGGCAGGACCTCGCGTTTGAGGAAGGCCTTGATGCCGCCTTTTTCAAGGAGTGGCACCTGTTCGGTGTCGCGTAGCTTGGGGTCGGGCGCGTACTCGACTGTGGCAGCTTTGCCGTGGATGGTGGTGGGGAACAGGCCGTAGAGCGGCTCTGGTCTGGCCTTGTGGATCTTTTTGATGACGGGAGGCGCGTTTTTGGCGCGTTTTTGGGTTTCCTTGAGTGCCTTGATTTCCCTGGGGGTGTAGACCCGGTTGGGGTCAATATCGGCGATGCGCAGGGGGCGCTTCACGGTCAGCTTGTAGAAGCCGAATGCGGCGTTTTTGAATATTTTGGATTGCCTGGATGGCTTGAAGGTGAGGAAGGTCTTGCAGATACGCTGGATATCAGCCTCGCCGAGTTCGCAATTCTTCTTGCCCAGGTTTTTACGCAGGGGTTGATACCACCGGGTGGCATCAATGAGCTGTATTTTGCCTTTGCGTGGTGCGGATTTGCGGTTGGTTAATACCCATATATAGGTGGCAATGCCCGTGTTGTAGAACATGTTCAGGGGCAGGGCGACGATGGCCTCAAGCCAGTCGTTCTCGATGATCCAGCGGCGAATGTTGCTCTCGCCCTGTCCGGCACTGCCGGTGAAGAGTGAGCTGCCGTTGTGGACTTCTGCGATACGGCTGCCGAGTTTGGTTCTGCGTTTCATCTTGGAGAGCAGGTTGGCCAGGAACAGCATCTGGCCATCGCTGGAGCGGGTCACCAGGGAGTACTCGGGGTCATCTGCGTGTTGGAGCATGAAGCGTGGGTCGCTGATGCCTGTTTTGCCACCCATGCGTTCCCGGTCGGCCTTCCAGTTCTTGCCGTAGGGTGGATTGGACA
>DKIB01000088.1:19389-28706 GCA_002454015.1 Proteobacteria bacterium UBA6729 | reverse complement strand
ACGACTGAGCGCATCCTCTATTACACCGGCATATCACACAAACTGGGTGAAGTGCATGACGGTGCCGCTACCATGGACTGGATGGAGCAGGAGCAGGAGCGTGGTATCACGATCACGGCTGCGGCGACAACCTGTTTCTGGCAGGGCATGTGGGAGGAACTGCCCAAGCATCGCATCAATATCATCGACACCCCCGGGCACGTGGATTTCACCATCGAGGTGGAGCGTTCATTGCGGGTACTGGACGGAGCCTGTGCAGTGTTTTGTGCCGTGGGTGGTGTGGAGCCACAGTCGGAGACGGTCTGGCGCCAGGCCAACAAGTACAAGGTGCCGAGGCTGGCCTTTGTCAACAAGATGGATCGGCAGGGCGCGGATTTTATGCATGTTGTGGAGCAGGTACGGGATCGTCTGGGGGCGGTACCGATACCGGTGCAGTTGCCACTCGGTTGCGAGGATGATTTCAGGGGGGTCATCGATCTGGTACGTATGCGTGCCATTGTCTGGCAGGATGAGTCGCTGGGGACAAAGTTTGAGGAACAGGACATACCGGCCGAGTACATGCAGGAGTGCAAGCGGCAGCGGGAACAACTGCTGGAGGCAGCTGCCGAGGCAAGTGAAGAGTTGATGGAGTCCTATCTGGGGCAGGGTGACCTGAGCCAGGAGCAGCTGCGTCAGGGTCTGCGATTGCGTACCCTGGCCAATGAGATCGTACCGATGCTGTGTGGCGCTGCCTTCAAGAACAAGGGGGTGCAGCCCCTGCTGGACGCTGTGGTGCATTACCTGCCCTCCCCCGAAGAGGTGCCGCCTGTGCAGGGTCTGGTGGCCAACGGTAGTGGCAAGCAGGCGGTGCAGCGGCGGTCTTCAGACGATGAGCCGTTTTCTGCATTGGCATTCAAGATCGCCACAGACCCCTTTGTCGGCACCTTGACTTTCCTGCGGGTTTACTCTGGTGTACTGAGTTCCGGCGACACGCTCTACAATTCGGTCAGGCACAAGCGTGAGCGCGCCGGGCGACTGTTACAGATGCACTCCAACAGTCGCGAGGAGATCAAGGAGGTGCGTGCCGGTGATATCGCTGCAGCGGTAGGGATGAAGGACGTTACCACCGGAGATACCTTGTGTGATCCCAAACAGCTCATCGTCCTGGAGCGTATGGAGTTTCCGGAGCCGGTGATCTCGGTGTCTGTGGAGCCCAGGAACAAGCCGGATCAGGAGAAGATGGGGCTGGCGCTGGAGAAACTGGCGCAGGAAGATCCCTCTTTCCGGGTTAAATCGGACCGTGAATCCGGGCAGACCATTATTTCGGGTATGGGTGAGCTGCATCTGGAGATCATCGTGGACCGCATGAAGCGTGAGTTTAATGTGGCTGCACAGGTGGGCCGCCCCCGGGTCGCCTACCGGGAGACCATATGCAAGAAGCTGGAGCGGGCGGAGGGCAAGTACATTCGCCAGAGTGGCGGGCGGGGCCAGTACGGTCATGTGGTGTTGTCCCTGGAGCCGCGTGAGTCGGGGGCAGGCTACGAGTTTGTCAACAAGATCACGGGGGGCAGTATCCCTCGTGAATATATTCCCGCGGTTGACAAGGGCATCCGTGAGCAGATGAATAACGGCGTTATTGCCGGCTATCCGATGGTTGACGTAAAGGTGACCCTGTATGACGGCTCTTTTCATGAGGTGGATTCCAGTGAAGTGGCCTTCCGCATTGCCGGGGCGCAGGCCTTCAGGACGGGTGTGTCCAGGGCAGTTCCCGTGTTGCTGGAGCCGATTATGAGTGTGGAGGTGGTGACTCCCGAGAAGTATCTGGGTGCCGTCAATGGTGATCTGAATCGACGGCGTGGCATGCTGCTGGGGACCGAAGAATCGCCCGGCGGCAAGGTGTTGCGTGCCGAGGTACCCCTGTCGGAGATGTTCGGTTATGCCACCGATTTGCGCTCCAACAGTCAGGGCCGGGCCAACTACAGTATGGAATTTGTCAAATACAACAAGGTTCCTGCCGGGATCGCTGAGCAGATCATCCAGACCTGAGTATTGGCAGCCATGTCTAAAGCGAAGTTTGAGCGGACCAAGCCGCACCTGAATGTGGGCACCATCGGCCATGTGGATCATGGCAAGACCACGTTGACTGCGGCGCTGACGAGGGTGCTGTCCCGGTATGGGGGTGAGGTACGCGACTACGATCAGATTGACAATGCACCGGAGGAGCGTGAGCGTGGTATCACGATTGCGACGGCGCATGTAGAGTACGAGTCGGAACAGCGGCACTATGCCCATGTAGACTGCCCGGGCCATGCGGACTATGTGAAGAACATGATCACGGGGGCGGCACAGATGGATGGTGCGGTGCTGGTGGTGAGTGCAGCGGATGGTCCGATGCCCCAGACGCGCGAGCATATTCTGCTGGCGCGCCAAGTGGGGGTGCCTCACATTGTGGTGTACCTGAACAAGGCGGATCAGGTGGATGACCCGGAGTTGCTGGAGTTGGTGGAGATGGAGGTTCGGGAGTTGCTGGACAAGTATGAGTTTCCGGGGGATACAACGCCGGTGGTGGTGGGCTCTGCGTTGCAGGCGCTGGAGGGCGACGATGGCGCGTACGGGGTTGCCTCCATTGAGCAGTTGGTGGCGCGGATGGATGAGTTTATTCCGGTGCCGGATCGTCCGGTGGAGTTGCCTTTTTTGATGCCCATCGAGGATGTATTTTCGATTTCCGGGCGTGGCACGGTAGTGACGGGGCGCGTGGAGCGGGGTCGGGTTCGTATCGGCGAGGCGGTAGAGATTGTAGGGATTCAGGATGAGGTTCGGAAGACGACCTGCACGGGCATAGAGATGTTCCGCAAGTTGCTTGATGAGGGCAGGGCGGGGGACAATGTGGGGGTGTTATTGCGCGGCACGAAGCGTGAGGAGGTAGAGCGGGGACAGGTGCTGTGTGCGCCGGGTTCGATCACGCCACACCGGAAGTTTGAGGCGAAGGTATATGTGCTGAGCAAGGAGGAGGGCGGCCGTCACAAGCCGTTTTTCAAGGGCTACAGGCCCCAGTTTTACTTTCGGACCACGGACGTGACGGGGCAGGTAGAGTTGCCTGAGGACACGGAGATGGTGATGCCGGGGGACAATGTGGAGTTGAGTGTAACGTTGATTGCACCGATAGCGATGGAGGACGGTTTGCGTTTTGCGATTCGCGAGGGCGGGCGCACGGTGGGAGCCGGCGTGGTGACCAGAATTGTTGAGTAGGCGAGTAGGATGGCAGCAACAAAAGAACGGCAGGTGATACGGATTTGTCTGAAGGCCTTTGACTATCGTCTGCTGGACAAGTCGACGCGGGAGATTGTTGAAACAGCCCGGCGTACCGGCGCGCAGGTCAGGGGGCCGATCCCGTTGCCAACGCGCCGGGAACGATTTACCGTGCTGACATCACCACACGTTAACAAAGATGCCCGTGACCAGTACGAGATACGCACGCATAAACGCATGCTGGATATCATTGTGGACCCTGGAGAAGATAACAAAACAGTGGATTCGTTGATGAAGCTGGATCTGGCTGCTGGTGTAGAGGTGCAACTGAAATTGTTGAACTCTTCCGATTCTGTAGACGCCGCGACAGCGTTATCCAGGGAAGGAGGCAAGTAGGGCAATGGCACTTGGACTGGTAGGCATCAAGCGTGGCATGACCCGGGTCTACACGGCGGACGGTACTTCCATACCGGTGACCGTGGTTGAGGCCAAGCCCCACCGGGTAGTGGCGGTGCGTGACGTGGAGCGGCATGGCTATCAGGCGGTGCAGCTGACCTGGGGCAGTCGTGCGCCCCGGCGGCTGAATAAACCGATGCAGGGATTGTACAAGGCCGGTGAGGTTGCACCGGGGGTCGGTCTGCGGGAGTTCCGCCCGGCCGCTACTGAAGCCATGCCTGCAGTCGGCAGCGAGTGCACGGTAGAACTGTTCAAGGAAGGTCAGCGGGTTGATGTCGGTGGCACCACCCGGGGACGCGGGTTCGCCGGGGTAATACGGCGCCACGGCTTCAGTCGTGGTGATGCCAGCCATGGTTGTTCCAAGGCGCATCGTTCAGCGGGTTCCATAGGGCAGTGCCAGACCCCCGGGCGGGTGATGAAAGGCAAGAAGATGGCGGGCCATTATGGCAATGCCTGGCGTACCGTGCAGAGCCTTGAAGTAGTGCGGGTTGATGTCAAACGCAATCTGCTGTTATTGCGTGGAGCGGTGCCGGGTGCACGTGGTGGTCGTGTGGTGTTACAGCCTGCGGTGAAAAGACGCGGCAATGCACACGATAGCGGGTGAATGACATGCAGATAGAATTTAATCGCTTTGCTACGCAGGATGTCTATGCCGTGCAGGTTCGGGATGATGTATTTGCCCTGCCCTACAAGGGGCCCTTGGTACAACAGGTAATCGTTGCCCATCGGGCCGGATTGCGGGCTGGTACCAAGGCCAACAAGAGCCGTGCCGATGCGCGTGGTGGTGGTCGCAAGCCGTGGCGGCAGAAGGGCACAGGTCGGGCTCGTGCCGGTACCCTGCGCAGCCCGTTGTGGCGTGGCGGGGGGGTTACCTTCGCTGCGCGGCCGCGTAACTATGCACAGAAGGTGAATCGCAAGATGTACCGTGGTGCGATGTGTTCCATTCTGTCTGAATTGTTGCGTCAGGGGTACCTTGTCGGGGTAGATGTATTGCAGCCCGCCGATGCCAGAACCCGTAGTGCCAAGGCAATGCTGGATCGTCTGGGGGTGCGGGATGTGTTGATTCTGGTGGATCAGCTGACGCTGGAGTTGCGGCGCGGCACCAGCAATCTGCCGGATGTGAATCTGCGTCAGGCCGATGCGGTTGATCCGTATCTGTTGCTGGCGCATGACAAGACCCTGATAACCGAGCAGGCACTGCGGGTGTTGGAGAAGCGCTTCTCATGAAGGAGTGGCAGTAATCATGTATGCGACTGGTGATTTGCTGGAGCTGGTGCGTGCGCCCGTGAGTACGGAGAAGGCGAGCGGGCGTGGACCACGCCCACAGTATGCCTTTCGGGTTGCCCCTGCGGCTACCAAGCCGCTGATCAAGCGTGCCGTGGAGCTGGCCTTCAATGTCAAGGTGGCTTCGGTCAGGGTGTTGACGGTGCCCGGCAAGGAGCGTCGATTCAAGGGACAGCGTGGGCGGCGCAGTGGTTGGAAAAAGGCCTATGTGCAGCTGGCTACCGGATTCACTATAGACGAGCTGGCGGGCGGATAGGGAGTAACTGACGATGTTGGTAAAAGCCAAACCGACCTCACCCGGTGTGCGCGGCACGGTACACCTGAAAGTCTCCGGACTGTACAAGGGGCGGCCTTGTCGGGCGCTGGTGGAAGCCCGGACGCGGATCTGCGGTCGTAACAATCGTGGTCGCATTACCGTACGGCATCGTGGCGGTGGCGCGCGTCGGCTGTATCGAATCATTGATTTCAAACGCAGCAAGGATGGCGTACCTGCCCGGGTTGAGCGTATTGAGTATGATCCCAATCGCTCGGCACATATTGCATTGTTGCTGTACCATGACGGCGAGCGTCGCTACATAGTCAGCCCACAAGATATCAGGCCCGGTGATGTAGTGCAGTCCGGTGAGGGCGCGCCGGTGCGCCCTGGAAATTGCATGGCACTGCAGGATATCCCGCTGGGCTCGGTGGTGCATTGTGTGGAGATGAAACCCGGCAAGGGTGCACAGCTGGCACGCAGTGCGGGCACCGGGGTGCAGCTCATTGCCCGTGAGGCCGGGCACGCGACCTTGCGTTTGCGCTCCGGAGAGATGCGCACTGTGCCGGTGCGTTGCAGAGCTACACTGGGCACGGTCTCCAATGGCGGTCACTCCCTGCGGGTGCTGGGTAAGGCGGGTGCCCGCCGCCATCGCGGGATCCGCCCCACGGTGCGTGGAGTGGCCATGAATCCGGTGGATCATCCACACGGCGGTGGTGAGGGTCGCACCTCCGGGGGGCGTCATCCGAGCACCCCGTGGGGTTTTCCCACCAAGGGTTATCGCACTCGCAAGAACAAACGTTCTGACGGGATGATACTGCGTCGTCGCTCAGCCCGGCGTGGTCGGCGCAGATAAACGGTATCCAGCATGCCCAGATCCATACGCAAGGGTCCTTTTATAGACCATCACCTGCTGAAGAAGGTGGAGCGCGCCCGGCGGGATCGCGATAACCGCCCATTGAAGACCTGGTCCAGGCGTTCCATGATCATCCCGGACATGGTGGGGTTGACGATTGCAGTGCATAATGGTCGCCAGCATGTGCCAATCTATATCAATGAGAATATGGTGGGGCGCAAACTTGGTGAGTTTGCCATGACACGGGTGTTCAAGGGACATTCGGGTGATCGCAAGACACGGTGACAGGGTAATGATACAGGAAACCAGAGCGACATTGCGCAATGCGCGTATTGCGCCACTCAAACTGCGTTTAGTGGCAAACTGGCTGCGTGGCATGGCGGCAGATCGGGCGATGGCATTGTTGTCTTTCAATCCGCGCAAGGGCGCAGCCATACTCTACAAGGTATTGGGTTCTGCAGTAGCCAATGCGGTGGAAAACGATGCCGCCGATGTGGATTTGTTGCGGGTCACCCGGGTAACGGTGGATGCTGGTCCTACCCTGCGACGGCGGCGGATACGCGCCAGAGGGCGCTCTGACCTGATCCTGAAACCCACCAGTCATGTCACCGTAGTCGTGGCGGAGGCCCCCGAGTAATCATGGGCCAGAAAGTCAATCCTATAGGCTTTCGGCTCGGTATAGTGCGCGACTGGAATTCGCGCTGGTATGCCGAGTCCTCCCGTTATCGCAAATACCTGGAACAGGATCTGCGGGCGCGCGAGTTTTTACAGGAGCGACTCGCCAAGGCCTCAGTCAGTCGCATTGAGATTGAGCGACCGACCCATAATGCCCGTATCATCGTGCACAGTTCTCGCCCCGGGATCGTCATTGGCAAGAAAGGGGAGGAGGTTGAGAAGCTGCGCAAGGAGCTGAAGGTGATTATGGGCGCACCGGTGACGATCAATGTTGAAGAGATTCGCAAGCCGGAGCTGGATGCCTATCTGGTGGCAGAAAGTGTCGCGCAACAGATAGAGCGCCGGATCATGTTCAGACGCGCCATGAAACGTGCCGTAACCAATACCATGCGCCTGGGCGCACAGGGCATCAAGGTATTGATCAGCGGTCGCCTCAATGGGGCAGAGATTGCCCGCAGTGAGTGGTATCGCGAGGGACGTATCCCGTTACATACCCTGCGTGCCAACATAGACTACGGGCTCAAGGAGGCGCACACAACCTACGGGGTGATCGGCGTGAAGGTGTGGATACTGAGGCCTGTAGCGCGTGCCGGGGAGGGTGCAGAGGAAGCCGGCGGCAGGAGGCCCGCTGGAGCAAAGGCCGCGATCAGCACGCCCGGGACAACTTCCAAAACCGGCAAACCGGGGACAGACAAGGATGTTGCAACCTAAGCGTACCCGTTTTCGCAAGCGCATGAAGGGCCGCAATCGCGGTCTGGCGCATCGCGGTAACCGCGTCAGTTTTGGCGAATATGGCCTGAAGGCCATGCGCCGGGGCAGACTCACCTCGCGCCAGATTGAGGCTGCCCGACGTGCTATCACCCGGCATGTGCGTCGTGGTGGCAAGCTGTGGATACGTGTATTCCCTGATCACCCGGTGACGCGCAAGCCACTGGAGGTGCGTATGGGAGGTGGCAAGGGCAATGTAGAGTACTGGACGGCCATCATTCGTCCCGGCGCGGTGTTGTATGAGATCGAGGGTGTACCGGAGGCATTGGCCCGTGAGGCCATGCGCAGGGCCGGTGCAAAACTGCCGATGCGTACCGCATTTACAGCACGGGCTGTAGCCACATGAGCCCGGCCATGACAGCACAGAGCAAGGCACGGTTGTTGCAACAACTGGCCGAGTTGCGCCGTGAGCATTTCAATCTGCGTATGCAGTTGCAGCTCAAGCAGTTGGCCAAGCCCTCCGAGTTGCGCCGAGTGCGCCATGAGGTGGCACGGGTGCTGACAAAGTTGAACGCGGGGGATACGCAATGAGCACGTCTGCCAATCCGGCTACTGTGGCACCAACCCGCACCCTGACCGGGCGTGTGGTTGGCACGCGTATGAACAGGACCGTGACGGTACGTATAGAACGTAGCATGAAGCATCCGCTGTATGGCAAATTAATCCGGCGCTCCACGCAGCTGTTGGTGCATGATGAAGACAGTCAGTGTCAGGTTGGCGATGTAGTGCGCATTCAGTCCTCACGTCCCTTGTCCAAGCGCAAGGCCTGGCGGCTGCACAGCGTAGTGACCCGTGATGGTGAGTAGCTTGTCATGATACAGATGCAGACAATGTTGCATGCCGCTGATAATAGTGGTGCCCGGCGCCTGATGTGCGTCAAGGTACTACGCGGTTCCAGGCGCCGCTACGCTGGTATCGGTGATGTGATCAAGGTTACGGTCAAGGAGGCCATTCCACGCGGCAAGGTGAAAAAAGGCGAGATCTACAATGCCGTGGTGGTGCGTACCCGCAAGGGGGTGCGCCGTAGTGATGGTTCCCTGATCCGTTTTGATAGCAATGCGGCAGTGTTGCTGAACAGTCAGTTGCAGCCTATAGGCACGCGTATTTTTGGTCCGGTGACACGTGAACTTCGCACCGCCAGATTCATGCGCATAGTTTCACTGGCACCGGAAGTATTGTGAGTCTGGATATCATGCGACGAATTCGTAAGGGCGACAAGGTAATGATTATGGCTGGCCGCGACCGGGGCAAGGACGGTGTGGTACGGCGCGTGCTGGATGATGGCATGAAGTTGATCGTGGAAAATGCAAACATGGTGAAGCGTCATCGCAAACCGCGTCCGGACTTGGGCGAGCCGGGTGGCATGATTGAGCAGGAGGCGCCATTGCATGTTTCCAATGTGGCCCTGATCAATCCGTCTACCGGCAAGGCGGATCGGGTCGGCTTCAAGATGCTTGGTGATGATCGCAAGGTGCGTTACTACAAATCCAATGGCGAGGTCGTCGACAACTGAGATACGACGATGTCCTGGTTGATGCAACATTATTACGAGGAGGCTCGCCCGGCACTGCGCAAGACGCTGGGTTGCAAGTCGGTGATGCAGGTGCCGCGCCTGCTGAAGGTGACCCTGAATATGGGAGTGGGTGAGGCCACCACCGACAAGCAGGTGTTGCAACACGCCATTGCAGACCTGACACGCATTGCCGGTCAACGTTGTGTGGCAACACAAGCCCGCAAGCCGATTGCCAATTTCAAGATACGCGAAGGTTGGTACGTCGGCTGCAAGGTGACCCTGCG
>DKIB01000088.1:0-19367 GCA_002454015.1 Proteobacteria bacterium UBA6729 | reverse complement strand
ATTCGTGATTTTCGCGGTATCGCCCGCAAATCACTGGATGGTCGTGGCAATCTGTCGTTCGGGGTGCGTGAGCAGATCATCTTTCCGGAGATCGACTACGACAAGATTGATTGCATACGTGGTCTTGATGTGTGTATCACCACCAGTGCGTTTACCGACGAACAGGCCTACCAGCTGTTCAAGGCGATACGGTTTCCGGTACGCTGAGAGGATAGCATGGCAAAGAAATCCGTACTCAATCGGGAACGCCGACGCGGTCGGCTGGTTCGCAAGTATGCCGAGCAACGTCAACGCTTGCGGGCCGATGTGCGTAACTCTGCACTGACTGAGGAGCAACGCCTGCTGGCCCGCATGACCCTGAATCGTCTACCCCGTGATTCCAGTCCGGTACGCCTGCGTAATCGGTGCGCCATTACCGGGCGGCCCCATGGTTTCTATCGCAAGTTCGGGTTGGGTCGCAACAAGCTGCGTGAGTATGCCATGCGTGGTGATATTCCCGGTCTGACCAAGGCCAGTTGGTGAAATTATTATGACCATGCAGGATCCTGTAGCGGACATGTTGACCCGCATCCGTAACGCCCAGCGTCGCTATCTGCCGGAGGTTTGTGTGCCGTACTCACGTCACAAGGAAGCGATTGCCGGGGTATTGCAGGCGGAGGGTTACATCCGTTCCTGCAAGATCCTGGGGGAAGGGTGGGAGCGGCAGTTGCAACTGGAACTCAAATATCATCGCAGGCATCCGGTGATCGATATGTTGCAACGTACCAGCAAACCCAGTCGGCGTGTCTATACGGCAGCCTCGGAGCTGCCGCGGGTGCGGAATGGCCTGGGGATGGCGGTGATCTCCACATCACGTGGCGTGATGACCGACCGGGAGGCCAGAAGCCTGGGGCTGGGCGGCGAAATACTGTGTCTGGTGGCCTGAGTCCTGATGTCCAGATTTCTGCGTAAACCCATTCAACTGCCTGAGCAGGTGCAGGTGTCCTGCACCGGACGGCAGGTAGAGGTCGATGGTGCCAATGGGAAACTGGGCTTCACGCTGCCGGAACAATTGGAGATACAGGTGGAGGGGCGTCGGCTGTGGTTGCGTGTTGCGGCGGGAAGCAGCACCTTGCCGCGAGCGATGGCAGGCACGGCCTATGCTATACTGGGCAACTTGGTTCGTGGGGTCAGTCAGGGCTTTGAGCGGAGGCTGGAGGTTGTTGGAGTGGGTTACCGCGCCCAGGTCCAGGGTCGGGTACTGAATCTGGCGCTGGGCTTTTCACATCCGGTTACCATGGACATCCCGGCAGGGCTTGAGGTGGAGACTCCAGCCCCCACAGAGATCATTGTGCGCGGTACGGACCGGCAGGCGGTGGGCAGTCTGGCAGCCAGAATTCGTGCCCTGCGCCCGCCGGAGCCCTACAAGGGCAAGGGTGTGTTATATGCCGGTGAGCAGATCCGGCGCAAGGAAACCAAGAGAAAGGTCTGATTATGGCAGTTCGCAGGGGCAGGAGTACAGACAAGCGTTCGCTGCGGCGGCGGCGTGTGTTGCGTCTGCGGCGCCGGGCACGTGCGGCCGGGGTGTGTCGCCTGTGTGTGCACCGCACGCCACGTCACGTCTATGCGCAGGTGCTGGACGCCGAGGGCGTACGCACCCTGGTCAGTGCCTCATCTCTGGACAAGGCATTGCGGGATAAATTAAAGGGCGGTGGCAATATAGCGGCCGCCGGGCAGGTCGGTGGCAGTCTGGCCAGGCAGGCCATAGCAGCAGGTATACGCAAGGTCGTCTTCGATCGTTCCGGTTTCAGCTACCACGGGCGGGTGCGTGCCCTGGCAGATGCAGCGCGGGCCGGGGGCATGGAGTTCTGAGATGGCAATGACGGACAAGATAACCGGCAATGAAGAGTTGCTTGAGAAAATGGTCTATATCAATCGTGTAGCCAAGGTCGTCAAGGGGGGACGTCAGTTTGGCTTTACCGCCCTGTGCGTAGTGGGTGATGGCAAGGGTCGGGTTGGCATGGGGCGTGGCAAGGCCCGCGAGGTTCCGGTAGCGGTACAAAAGGGTATGGAGAATGCCCGCAGCAGTATGTTCAAGGTGCCCCTGAAGGCAGGCACCCTGCACTATGCCATCGAGAGTACGCATGGTGCTGCGCGGATCTACATGCAACCGGCCTCCAAGGGTACCGGCATCATTGCGGGTGGGCCGATGCGGGCGGTATTTGAGGTGCTGGGCGTACGTGATGTGCTGGCCAAGTCCATCGGTTCACACAACCCGATCAATGTAGTACGGGCCACGATCAGGGGCTTGCAGGGAGTCCAGTCGCCCGGCTATGTGGCTGCCAAGCTCGGCAGGAAGTCGTCGTCCCGTGCACAGCCCCCGGCCGCCGCGCCGGAGGATACGGGGGATGCCGCCCTGATGCCTGTGGCCGAGCCAGATACTGCCGTATCATCTGCCACACCGACCTCTGCAGAGGAGTCCGCATGAAGAATATCGGTATGCTGGAGGTGACCCTCATCAGGAGTGGGATCGGTACCCTGCCGAACCATCGCCACTGTGTGCGTGGGTTGGGACTGCGTCGTATCGGCCATACCGTACGCGTTCAGGACCGCCCGGAGATTCGGGGCATGTTGAATCGCATCGCCTTTATGATCACTGTGCGAGAAGTCGAATGATACGCCTGAATGAACTGTCATCGGGTGCCGTGACTCGACGCAGACGACTCGGTCGGGGTATCGGCAGTGGTCGGGGCAAGACCTGTGGGCGTGGACACAAGGGCCAGAACTCCCGCTCCGGCGGTGGGGTGCGGCCCGGTTTTGAAGGTGGGCAGATGCCCCTGCAACGCCGTATCCCCAAGCTCGGGTTCCGCTCGCCGAGGGCGCGGCGGTGCGGTGAACTCCGTCTGGATGCCCTGGAGCCACTGTCTGCAGAGCTGGTGGATCTGGCCACCCTGCAGGCAGCCGGCCTGGTGAACAAGCGCTTGCGCAAGCTGAAGATCATTGCCTCGGGCGGCATCCGCCGTGCCTGCGTGTTGCGTGGCCTGGCTGTCAGTGCCGGGGCGCGTCGCGCCATTGAGGCCGCCGGCGGTCAAGTGGAGGAGCAGGGCTGATGGCGGCGGCTGCAGCCTCGGTAGTGACACGGGGGGCACGGAGTGGTGGGGCCTTTGGTCAGCTTACCGAATTGAAGCAGCGCCTGCTGTTTCTGTTGCTGGCCCTGTTCGTCTACCGCGTCTTTACGCATGTTCCGGTACCGGGCATCAATCCCCTGGCGCTGGGCGATTTCCTGCAACAGAATCAGGGCACCATTCTGGATGTGTTCAATCTGTTTTCCGGTGGTGCCCTGGAACGCTTTTCGGTATGCACGCTGAGTGTGGTACCTTACATTACCGCCTCCATTGTGGTGCAGATGTTTTCCGCGGTAGAACCGCGTTTGAAGCAGTTGCGCAAGGAGGGCGAGTCAGGGCGTCGCAAACTTACCAGCTACACGCGCTATCTGACGGTGCTGTTGGCGGTCATGCAGTCCATGGCTGTGGCCTACGGGTTTGAATCCATCCAGCCAACTGCGAGTGGGCCCGTGGTGCTTGAGCCGGGTCCGGGCTTTCGTATTACCGCGTCCATATCGCTGGTGACCGGTACCATGTTTCTGGTATGGTTGGGTGAACAGATTACCGAGCGCGGTGTAGGGAATGGCATCTCCATGATTATCTTCGCCAGCATTGTAGCCGGGCTCCCGGCTGCCATCGGTGGTACTGCCGAGCTGGCACGTACCGGCGAACTGGGTATCCCCCTGCTGTTCGGTCTGGGGTTACTGGCAGTGGCGGTAACGGCACTGGTGGCATTTATTGAGATGGGTCAGCGTCGCATCCCGGTCAACTATGCCAAGCGACAGATGCCGGGGGGTGCCTATTCAGGCCGGGCCAACCACATGCCCCTGAAGTTGAACATGGCCGGGGTGATTCCGCCGATCTTCGCCTCCAGCCTGATCCTGTTCCCGTCCACTGTAGCCCGTTGGTTTGGTGAGGGTGGTGGCCCCGGGCTCCTGCAGGATGTGGCAACCATGTTGCAACCCGGCAATCCGTTGTACATGGGGCTGTTTGCCCTCGGCATCTCCTTCTTCTGCTTCTTCTACACCGCGCTGGTGTTTGATTCCAACGAGATTGCGGATAACCTGAAGCGTAGTGGTGCCTTTGTGGCAGGGTTGCGCCCGGGCAACCAGACCGCCCAGTACCTGGACAAGGTGTTGTTGCGGCTGACAACGGCGGGTGCTGTCTACATCACCACAATTTGTCTGATGCCTGAATTATTGTTGTACAAGTTGAGTGTGCCGTTTTATTTTGGCGGCACATCATTGTTGATTATCGTAGTGGTGGTCATGGATTTCATGGCCCAGGTACAGGCGCATCTCATGTCGCACCAGTACGACTCACTGCTGAAAAAAGCCAATCTGAAGGGTGGGAGGCGTCGCTGAGCCGACGGGGTAGCCATGAAGGTCAGAACTTCAGTGAAACGCATCTGCAGAGATTGCAAGATCATCCGGCGCAATGGGCGGGTGCTGGTGATTTGCAAAGATCCCAGACACAAGCAAAGGCAGGGTTGAGGAGGGTATCCGTATGGCCAGAATAGCGGGCATAAATCTGCAGGCAGACCGGCATCTGGGGGTGGCGTTGACGTACATTTACGGTATAGGCCGGGCTACGGCACTGGATATATGCAAGGCCGTTGGTGTGACTCCGGCCACCCAGCTGCGCAAACTGACTGAACAGCAGGTCGGTCAGGTGCGTGCCGAGGTTGACAAGCGAGAGGTGGAGGGCGACAAGCGTCGCATTGTCGGCATGAACATCAAGCGGTTGATGGATCTCGGCTGTTATTGTGGACAGCGGCATCGTCGGCGTCTGCCGGTGCATGGCCAGCGTACTCGTACCAACGCCAGGACCCGCAAGGGACCCAAGGCGCGGCGCAGCAATCGCAAGAGAGAGGCCTGAGGAATGTCCAGACAGAAAGCCCGGAAGACCCAGCCGCAACAGCAGGCCCGGCATAAGTCAACTGCGGGCAAGAAGCGGATCCGCCGTGATGTCAGCGATGGTATCGTGCATATCCAGGCTACGTTTAACAACACCGTGATCACGGTTACCGACAAGCAGGGTAATACCCTGGCGTGGGCAACCGCCGGTAGCAGTGGCTTCAAGGGTTCCCGCAAGAGCACGCCGTTTGCTGCCCAGGTGGCTTCGCGTAATGTCAGCAAGTTGGTGCAGGATAATGGTCTGAAGAGTGTGGAGGTGCATGTGCGCGGGCCGGGCCCCGGGCGGGAATCCGCTATCCGCGCCCTGAATGCATCCGGGCTGAAGATCGTCAGCATTACAGATACCACCCCCATTCCACATAATGGTTGTCGCCCACCCAAGCGGCGCCGGGTGTAGGTGGAGGCATCGTTATGGCAAGATATACCGGACCCAGTTGCAAATTGAGCCGTCGTGAAGGTACGGACCTGCTGTTGAAGAGCCGCACCCGGCAGATCGAAACAAAGTGCGCAATTGACAAGCCGCCTGGCGAGCGCGAGGCCCGGCAGCGTCGTCCTTCTGATTATGCCCTGCAATTGCGTGAGAAGCAGAAGCTGCGGCGCATGTACTGCGTGTTGGAGCGTCAGTTCCGCAACTATTACCGTGAGGCCGCCCGGCGCAAGGGTTCCACAGGAGAAAACCTGTTGCAGCTGCTGGAGGGGCGTCTGGATAATGTGGTCTATCGCATGGGTTTTGGGGCCACGCGTAACGAGGCCCGGCAGCTGGTCAGCCACAAGGCGATAGCAGTGAATGGCCGAACCGTTACCATACCGTCCTGTCAGGTCAATCCGGATGATCAGATCATCGTGCGGGACAAGGCCAGACAGCAGGCACGTATCAAGTTCTCGCTGGACTGTGCCGGGCAATTGGGATTTCCGGATTGGGTTGATGTGGATACCAACAAACTCTCCGGGAAGTTCAAGCGACGGCCGGAGCGCAGTGAGCTGCCCGATGAAATTAACGAGAGCCTGATCATTGAGCTCTATTCCAAGTGATGATATTCGGAGGAGAACCATGGCGCCAGTGAGGGAAATTTTAAGGCCGAACTGTATCCAGATTGAGGAGCTGGGAGCAAATTGGTCCAGGCTGATTGTTGAGCCACTGGACCGGGGGTATGGCTATACCCTGGGCAATGCCCTGCGCAGGATCTTGCTCTCATCCATGCCGGGTTGCGCTATCGTCAAGGCGCGTATAGACAATGTGTTGCATGAATATACTGCGCTGGAAGGGGTACAGGAGGACGTTACCGATGTGTTACTGAACCTGAAGAATGTGGTGGTACGCATGGAGGTACGTGATCAGGCGGAACTGGAGGTCAGCAAACAGGGTCCCGGCGAGTTGACTGCCGGGGATGTATCCACGAGCCATGATATTGAGGTCATGAACCCGGAGCATGTTATCGCGCATCTTACCAAGCCGATCACACTGCGTATGACACTGACGGTACAGCGTGGTATTGGTTACCAGCCTGCACCAACTGCAGAAACTCGCTCGGAAGAAGAGAGCAGTGCTGTTACCGTTGGTGACTTGGGTCTGGATGCCTCATTCACGCCGGTGCGCAAGGTCTCTTACAACGTAGAGAGTACCCGTGTTGAGGGCCGTACCGACATGGACAAACTGATCCTGGAGGTGGAAACCAATGGTACCCTCAGTCCCAAGGATGCAGTGAGCAAGGGGGTGCGTACCTTTGTAGAGCAGTTGTCTACCTTCGTGGATATCAATGTCAGCGAGCTGCAACAGGACAAGGCTGGTGTGAGGGTCCCGCAGTTTGATGCCCTGTACATACAGTCCGTGGACGAACTGGACCTTACCGTACGCTCCGCCAACTGTCTGAAGGCCGAGAATATACACTATATTGGCGACCTGGTGCAGAAGACCCGCAGTGAATTGTTACGCACCCCCAACCTGGGGCGCAAGTCTCTTAATGAGATCACCGAGGTGCTCTCCTCCAGGGGCCTGGAATTGGGCACCACCCTGGAGGGCTGGCCACCGGAGAATCTGCCGGTGGCGCACCACCGCAGCGACGAAGATCAAAAAGGGAGTGACTGATGCGTCATCGTTGCTCAGGCAGGAAACTCGGACGTAACAGTTCCCACCGCAAGGCCATGTTTCGCAATATGGCGGTGTCTCTGCTCGGCCATGGTCGTATTACCACCACTGTGCCCCGTGCCAAGGAACTGCGGCGAGTTGTTGA
Source organism: Proteobacteria bacterium UBA6729 (assembly GCA_002454015.1). Lineage (GTDB taxonomy): Bacteria > Pseudomonadota > Gammaproteobacteria > Porifericomitales > Porifericomitaceae > UBA6729. The sequence goes on along the minus strand of DKIB01000088.1, from coordinate 12,137 downwards.
GCCATTGATTACTCTGGCCGGGACTGACAGCCTCTCCAATCGCCGGCTGGCTTTTTCCAGACTGCGTGATCGGGAAACGGTGACCCGCCTGTTTACCGATCTGGGTCCCCATTATCGGCAGCGCCCCGGGGGCTACCTGCGCATTCTCAAGACCGGCTTCAGGTCGGGCGACCAGGCTCCCATTGCGCTGGTTGAACTGGTCGATAGGACTGCTCAACTGCAACAGGGTCAGTAGCGTGGCATCGCAGCCCGGGCCGGGTATTCTTGCGCTCTGTCTTGCGCTCTGCATGCTGTGGCTCGTGCCAGCAACGCAGGCTGGCATACAGCTCGGCAGTGAGGCCACCTTCAGCGCAGAACTCGGCGGTCGTCTGCAGGTTGATTTTGCTGTCTTTGATAATGATGACGGGGCAGAGCAACATACTGAACTGCGCCAGGCACGCCTGTATGTCAAAGGCAGGCTTTGGGAACACTGGAAATACAAAAGCCAGATCGATTTTGCAGATGCTATTGATTACAATGATCAGTATCTGGTTTACACTGGATGGCCTGTCAAAATCACCGTAGGCCACTTCAAGCAGCCCTTCAGCCTGGAGCAGATGACCAGCTCCAAACATATCACCTTCATGGAGCGCTCCATGGCCGTGAACACCTTTGCTCCTGCCCGTAATACAGGGGTCGGCGTGACCACGCAGGGCTCCAACTGGAGACTCAACCTGGCATTGTTTGACGGCAATCAACGCTACAAGGCGAGCAGCTATGGTCTGGCCGGACGTGGCACCGGCACCCGTGCCCTAGGTCAGGACGGCCTGTTGCATGGTGGCCTCAGCCTGCAATACTATAACTATCCCGGCATGGGCAGACTGGACCCGGCTCAACGCTATGGTGCTCATCTGGGCACCAGACTGGCCGGGGTATATGTGGGTGACGCCCGGCGAGACCTCTCCGTGGATAGCCTGTATACCATCGGCCTGGAGGTGGCAGCGCTGGTTGGTCCTTACTCCATGCAGGCGGAGTATATCCGGGCCGACTATGATTCCACATGGACCTCTGCCGAAGCCGATGGTTACTACATACAGGGCAGCTGGTTCCTGACCCCGCATGATCGACGCGCCTACAAGGTGGCTACCGGCAGTTTTGGCAATGTCGAACCTGTCGAGCCACGGGGTGCCTGGGAGTTGGCGGTACGCTACGATGCGTTGCGACTGGGTGACATTTATAATGGCAACAATGTCGGCATTGATGTGGGGGCGCTGATGCTGGGCGTTAACTGGTATGCCAACCCCAACATCCGCGGCTCCGCCAACTATGTGCGTGTGCTCGGTGCGGATGGACGGAGTACGCCCACTGCCTTCCAGCTACGCACGCAGGTGGCCTTCTGATGGCGTTGGTGTCGACTGGCGGCCCTGGGGAGGCGCAGTGCCGACCCGGGAATGACAGACCGGGGGTATGAGCATGCAGATTGCAATCAACAGGGGCATATGGCTGCCATGACCGTAGCTGCCTGGTGCACGGAATTTGCTGTCTGAGCACATGGCCAGACCGGATAATATGCTGGGCCTGCATCATGTGGCCCTGAATGTGGTGCAGTTGGAAGAGTGTGAACGTTTCTATGTGGCCATCCTTGGCATGCAGGTCGAGTGGCGCCCGGATGCGGATAATGTCTACCTGAGTTCCGGCAGCGATAATCTGGCATTGCACCGTGTTGCCGAGGTTGCCTCGGCGAGACCTGCCCTGGACCATATCGGCTTTGTCATCAATGCACCGGATGCCGTGGATCAATGGTATGCCTTCCTGCAGTCCCATCAGGTGCCGATACGGGCGGCCCCACAGACGCATCGGGATGGTGCCCGCAGTTTCTACTGCACCGACCCGGCTGGCAATACGGTGCAGCTGATCTACCACCCGTCACTGGCAATACCGCCCGGGCAGGGCTGAGCAGGCCAGGGGGCACACAATTCCTGCAAAAGGGTGGTACACTGCCCGCCCATGACCCAACGACCGACAGTTGTTGATTTGTTTTCTGATTGTGGCGGCATGTCCCCGGGATTTGAAGCGGCTGGTTTTGATATAGCTGCCAGCACTGAGTACGATGCCATACACAGCTCGGTGCATCATGTGAACTTTCCATACTCGGCCACTATATGCAATGATATCTCGGCGGTTTCCACAGGAGATATATACGATGGCCTCCATGAGAGTTGCTTTAGTGGTACAGTTGATGTGGTCGTCTGCGGGCCGCCATGTCAGGGCTTTTCTCACAGCGGCATCGGCTGGTATTTGAGTGCCACAGAATAGTGCGAGAGTTACAGCCCAAATACTTTGTATTTGAGAACGTACCGGGGCTTGCAACTGGACGCCATAAAGGCTTTCTTATGGGGCTTGTTTCTGAATTTGAGCATAGTGGTTATGCTGTTGTGTGGCCATAGCAGGATCCTTGATGCTGCAACCTTTGGGGTTCCCCAAAGACGGGAGCGTTTGATCCTTCCTGGATAGTGGTCGGATATGGAGGCACCTTGCTATCCTGACCCTGCGCACGGAGGGAATCCTGATAATCATTATGAGCTGTTTGGTTCAATTTCTCCACATACAAGTAGCTTTGATGCAATATCGGACCTGGAAAATATTGCGGACCTTATTGGCAGAGACGCCAGGATTGATGCCAGAAAAAAGCATATAACGGGTCTAAAAAAGCTTATGATTTTGAGCCGAGAGGCCATCTATCCCTGTGTCACAGGCGGGAAACCGAGAAGGTGATCTGGGGGCATATTGGCTCCACGCATACGGATGCCTCCATGCAGAGCTTCGCAGGTACTCAACCCGGAGAAACCGGGAAGATTAGTAGATTTTTCAAGCTACATCCTGACCAGCCATGCCACACACTCCGTGCTGGAACCGCCAGTGACAAGGGGGCGTATACTGCCCCCAGACCGATTCACCCCACGATTCCTCGTTGCATTACTGTCCGTGAAGCCGCACGCCTTCATGGATTCCCTGACTGGTGCCAATTTCACAGAACGATATGGCATGGTTTTCGGGAGCTCGGGAATGCCGTACCACCATTACTGGCGAAAGCCATCGGAGACGAGCTCATTAAATGCCTCAAAATCAAGACCACTGACATTGATACCAGAACGTTAGTTTCCGGGTGTGGATGATGTGGCGGTTATTGAGCTGACGATTACTGAGAACGACGATGTGCTACAATTGGGCGTGGCGGACGAAAGACACTACAGACTGATACCACGAGAGCAAATGGTTTCGGGTGCTCCCGGGTGAGGAGCTGTACGGGATGAATCCCGTCACCAACGGGGTGCCCGGTCTGGAGCGGGTCGGGCAGGGCAAGGTGCGCGAGTTGTACCGCATTGATGCGGAGCACCTGTTGATGGTGGCATCAGATCGCATCTCGGCATTTGATGTGGTGCTGCCTGAGCTGATCCCCGGCAAGGGTGAGGTGCTGACCGGGATGTCAATGTTCTGGTTTCAGCGGAGTGCCGGGCTGGTCCTGAATCACCTGGCCGGGGTGGATGTGGCTGCAGCGGTACCGGGTGCCGGTCCGGAGCTCTGTGCCCGTGCCATGGTCGTCAGGCGGCTACAGCCGCTGCCGGTGGAGGCCATTGTGCGCGGTTATCTGGCGGGTTCCGGCTGGGGAGATTATCAGCGTACCGGAGCGGTGTGTGGCATGCCGTTGCCAGCAGGGTTGCGTCAGGCAGAGCGTCTGCCGGAACCCCTGTACACACCCTCAACCAAGGCCGGGCAGGGGGCACATGATGAGAACATTGATTATGGCCGTACCGAAACACTGCTCGGTTCCGGGCTGGCCGCCCGGGTGCGCGAACTCAGCCTGCGTATCTACAGCGAGTTGTCTGCCTGTGCACGTGCGTGTGGTATCATTATCGCTGACACCAAGCTGGAGTTTGGCACGGATGAGGCAGGCACCCTGTACCTGATCGATGAGTTGTTGACGCCGGACTCATCGCGGTTCTGGCCCGTGGAGGCGTATCAGCCCGGCAGTTCACCGCCGAGTTTTGACAAGCAATATGTACGTGACTTCCTGGAATCCTGTGGCTGGGACAAAACTTCACCGCCACCGCCCCTGCCTGCCGAGGTCATTCGGGGCACTGCGCAGCGTTATCTGGAAGCGCAGCGGAGATTGCAGGGCGTGGCTGCGGGTTGAACCCGGCTGCGCCGCCCGACAGATGCGTAACCGCTACGTCGGTCCGGCGCAAACCCGGGAATGGATCTTCCGCCTGTATACTGCGGAAGGAACTAACAACAGGGAAGTGACATGCAGACGCCTGCTACATCCCCATGTCTTTCATGTCCGCCGTCGGCATGTCGACAGCGGGTTTTATGGTGAGAATGTCCCGGTTCTTCTCCAGGATGCTCGGCCCGATGCCGCGCACCTCGGTCAGTTCTTCAACACTCATGAATGGCCCGTTTTTCTCACGGTATGCGATGATCGCATCCGCGCGAGCAGCCCCGATGCCGTTCAGCATCTGCACCAGGGTTTCACGGTCCGCAGTATTGATATCCACGGTATCCGCCGCCAGGGCAGTGAATGGCAGGGCCAGCAGGCCTGCAACAAGCAATAGCATCTTGAACATATAATTACCTCCTTGTTTCAGTAGTTGCTTTCTCCGGCTCCCGTGCAGGAGCCGCATGATGCAGTCCCCGGAATGGGAACTGGTACGCAGTATAGTCGGATGATGCGCGGTGTACATCCCTTCTGCACGGGATTTTGAGGCATTCATGAATCGGGTAGAATGCATCCCGCCGACCGGATCCGCAGCTGCCCCCCGGTGGCCCCCGGGCCAGCCGTGGCCCCGACCCGGGGGCCGCTACACGGGCACCGGGGTTTTCTGGTATATTGGCCGGGGTTTGGAGTGGAGGCGCACCATGCGTAATGCCTTATTTTTATTGACTTTTCTGCCTGTCGCAGTGGTGGGGGCCGCGGCTCCGGGGCTTCCGGAGTACAGCCGGGTGCAGGGTATATCGGGCAGTTTGATCAGTGCCGGCTCGGATACCCTGGCAAATCTGATGACGTTGTGGGCGGAGGAGTTCCGGCGCCTGTATCCAGGTGTCACCATACAGGTGCAGGCGGCGGGTTCGTCTACCGCCCCGCTGGCGTTGACCGAGGGCACGGCCTCCCTGGGGCCGATGAGTCGTGCGATGAAGGCGGGAGAGTTGCAGGCCTTTGAGCGGCGGCATGGCTACAAGCCTGCTGCCGTGGTGGTGGCCATTGATGCCCTGGCGGTGTATGTGCACAAGGATAATCCACTGCAGCGCCTGACCATCGCGGAGGTGGATGCCATTTACTCCAATAATCGCCGCTGTGGTTATCCGGAGCCGATCACGATCTGGGGGCAGTTGGGACTGGAGGGGGCATGGGCGAGTCGTCCGGTGCAGTTGTACGGTCGCAACTCGGTCTCGGGCACCTATGGGTACTTCAAGAAGAAGGCCTTGTGCAAGGGAGACTTCAAGGACACGGTCAATGAGCAGCCCGGCTCTTCGGCGGTGGTGCAGAGTGTTACGGTAGACCTGCAGGGCATCGGCTATTCCGGCATCGGCTATCGTACTTCCGGGGTGCGGGGTGTGGCGCTCGCCAAACGCGATAACTATGTGCTGCCTACGGTGCAGGCTGCGGTGTCCGGGGACTATCCGCTGAGTCGCTTTCTGTATGTGTATATCAATCAGCATCCGGTGCAGCCGCTGGAGCCCCGGGTGCTGGAGTTCTTGCGTATGGTGCTGAGTCGCACCGGTCAGGAGGTGGTGGTAAAGGACGGTTATATACCGCTGCCCGCTGCCCGGGCTGCGCAGGAGTTGAGTCGCCTGCGCTGATGTCCCGGTTGTTGCATCGTCGCCGTCGGTATATGGATACGGCGGTGCGGGTTGTGGTAAGCGTCGGCGGGGTGGGGATCATCCTGTCGGTAGCGCTGATCTTCGTATTCCTGGTGGTGATGGTGTATCCGCTGTTCCGCCCGGCCACGGTGCAGCTCTCTGCCACATATCCGGTGCCCGGGCCGACCACCGCCTCGCTGGGCTATATCCTGGATGAGCACCAGCGGGTCGGGGTGCGCATTGACGCGGAGGGTACAGCGACATTGTTTGCACCGGCTACCGGGCGTGAGTACCGTCGGTATCCGGCCGCTGCCCCGGCCCAGGTCCACTCCTTTGCTCTGGGTGAGGCGGCCAGCCGGGTGTATGGCCTGGGTTTTGGAGAGGGTACGGCAGTGCTGGTCCGTGCCGAGTTTTCGGTCTCTTACCCGCAGGGGCGTATGCAGGTGCGGGGTGCATTGCACTATCCGCTGGGGGCGGAGCCGCTACGCGTAGACCCGGCAGGGCAGGCCCTGACCCGGCTGGCGGTACAGCTGGACGAGGATCGGGCCGGCATTCTGGCGTGGACCGCAGATGGCCGTCTGCTGTTGTTGCAGCTGTCACTGGCGGAGAACGGGGCGGGGGAGCTGGAGATCGAGGAGCAACGCCTGCACACGCTCTACACCGGGCCGCCCGCTGCGCTCACCCGGTTGGCCCTGGAACCACGTCTGTGGAATGCCTTTGCGGCCCATGCGGACGGTAGCGTGCACTATTACGATATCGCTGCCGACCCGCCACAGCTGGTGCAGGCGGTACCGGTGGTCAGCCCGGGTGCCCACATCACGGCCATGCGTCTGCTGAGTGGTGGGGTGTCCCTGCTGGTCGGTGACAGCACGGGTCAGGTGGCCCAGTGGGCACCGGTGCAGGAGCCACACAAAACACTGGCGCGGCTGCGTGTTTTTGCCGCGCAGTCCGGCCCCGTGGAGGCGTTGGCCGTGGAGTATTACCGCAAGGGGTTTATGGTTGCTGCCGGGGGAGTTGCCACACTCTATTCAGCAACGGCCAATCGCCAGTTATACAGCATGTCCCTGGCGGCCCCCCTCAGGGCACTGCATTTTGCCCCCCGCGCCGATGCCGTGCTGTATGAGGACAGCAGGGCTAATGTACATCTGGCCCGCATCCATAATCCGCACCCCGAGTTCTCGCTGGCTGCGGTCTGGAAGTCGATCTGGTACGAGGGTCGGAACCGTCCGGCACGGGTGTGGCAGTCCTCTTCCGCAAGCGATGATTTTGAGCCCAAGTTCGGTCTGGCCCCGCTGGCCTTTGGTACCTTGAAGGCGGCCCTGTATGCCATGCTGTTTGCGATTCCGCTGGCGGTGTTCGGTGCCGCATATACGGCGTACTTCATGCACCCTTCCCTGCGTGCCCTGGTCAAGCCGTCCATCGAGATCATGGAGGCCCTGCCCACCGTGATCCTGGGATTTCTGGCAGGCATCTGGTTTGCCCCACTGGTGGAGCGTAATCTGCCCGGCATTCTGGGCATGGTGATAGTGTTGCCCCTGCTGGTGCTCGCCGTCGCGGCGCTCTGGCCGGCCTGGCGGCGCAACCCGACCGGTCGCGAGGTGGTCTGGCTCATCCCGGTGCTGGTGGCAGGTGGCATGCTGTCGCTGTGGCTGGGCAATGGCATCGAAGCTGCATTCTTTGACGATAATCTGCCGCTGTGGCTGTATAACGAGCTGGGTATACGCTATGAACAGCGTAACTCTCTGGTGGTGGGTATCGCTATGGGTTTTGCGGTGATTCCGACGATCTTCTCGGTCAGTGAGGATGCCATCTATGGTGTGCCTCGCCATCTGGCATCCGGTTCCCTGGCGTTGGGGGCATCGCAGTGGCAGACGCTGCTACGGCTGGTGCTGCTGACCGCGAGCCCGGGCATTTTGTCAGCGATCATGATCGGGATGGGGCGTGCGGTGGGGGAGACGATGATCGTCATCATGGCAACCGGCAATACACCGATCATTGACCTGAACATCTTTCAGGGCTTTCGTGCGATGTCTGCGAACATCGCGGTGGAGATGCCGGAGGCAGAGGTCAACAGTACGCACTATCGCATATTGTTTATGGCAGCCCTGTTGTTATTTATCGTTACCTTTGCATTCAATACCCTGGCAGAGGCAATTCGTCGTCGCCTGCGTTACCAGTACAGTCGGCTATGATGGGCCTGCGTGAGTGGTTGCGCTACGGGGTGCCGCAGCTGTGGCTGTCAGCGGCAGCGGTCACGGCCTGTATGTTGATGACCCTCGGGTTGATCGGCCTGGTCGGCTACAAGGGTCTGGCGCACTTTGTGCCGCGTGCCGTGGTGGCATTCAATTATCCGGGGGCAGAGGGGCCTCGCCTGGCCGGTGAGTTTGTGGCTCACGAGCGGGTGCCGCGCTCCCGGGTGCCGGACGCAGCAGGTGATGCCGACCCCATACAGCGCTCCCTGTTGCGGCGTGGCAACCGCGAATATGTAGCGCAGGAGTTTGTATGGACGCAGGATGCGGCCATTCATAATCTGGAATATCCGCACGACATCATGGTGCTGGAACGCCGTGAGTGGGGTCGGCTGTATGGGTACCTGCGGGGTTATGCAGCACAGGCAGAGCAGCCGTTTACAACGGCGTTCAGCCATGCCGAACTGCAGCGTGAACTGCAGCACAGTTCTGCTCTGCGGCAGCGCATTGACAACATCGAACGTGGCAGCATGGGGCGCATCAATGCGGCACTGGAGAGACTGCGTATAGAGCGCCGTCGCCTGGAGCGGCGTGGCGAGTCTGCCACCCGGCTGGATGCGCAGCAGCAGGCACTGCACAGTGAGTTTGCCGTGCTCAGTACCCGCCTGCAGACACTGTATGCCGGGCTGCGGGCACCGCGCCTGTTGCTGGCCCTCGCAGACGACCGTGAGGTACAGGTGCCACTGGCCAACATCGTGCGCGCCTACCAGCCCAATGCGCTGGACCTGGTGGGTCAGACAGCCTTGTATCTGGAACGCCTGTGGGAGTTTCTCAGTGCCGAGCCGCGGGAGGCCAATACCGGGGGCGGTGTGTTTCCGGCCATCTTTGGCACGGTGCTGCTGGTGCTGATCATGTCGATTATTGTGACCCCCTTCGGGGTGATCACGGCGCTGTTCCTGCATGAATATGCAGGGCATGGGGTGCTCACCCGGCTGGTGCGTATCTCGGTGAACAATCTGGCCGGGGTGCCTTCAGTGGTCTACGGGGTGTTTGGACTGGGCTTTTTTGTGTATTTTGTGGGCGGCCATCTGGACCGCGTCCTGTTCCCGCATATGTTGCCGACCCCGGTGTTCGGCACCCCGGGCCTGCTGTGGTCAGCCCTGACGCTGGCCCTGTTGACGGTGCCGGTGGTGGTGGTGGCAACCGAGGAGGGCCTGACCCGTGTGCCACAGGCGATGCGTGAAGGGAGTCTGGCGCTGGGGGCAACCCAGGCAGAGACCCTGTGGTACATCGTGTTGCCTGCGGTGCTGCCAGCCATCCTCACCGGACTGATACTGGCAGTGGCACGTGCCGCCGGTGAGGTGGCGCCACTGATGCTGGTGGGCGTGGTGAAGCTGGCACCGGCACTGCCTGTAGACGGCAGCTATCCGTTCCTGCATCTGGAACGCAAATTCATGCATCTCGGCTTTCATATCTATGATGTGGGCTTTCAAAGCCCCAATGCCGAGAGTACCCGTCCCCTGTTATATGCGACTGCCTTCCTGCTGGTGCTGTTGATCATCGCCCTGAATTTGACCGCGATCCGCATTCGTAATACACTACAACGCAGATATGGTACCCGCAGTGAGTAGTTCCGACAGCTGTCTGCGCATGGAAGGGTTCAGTTTGTACTACCATGCCACGCAGGCACTCAATAATATCGATCTGGTGGTGCCCCGCCACCGGGTCACTGCGCTGATTGGCCCGAGCGGTTGCGGCAAGTCCACATTGCTGCGCTGCTTCAATCGGATGAATGACCTGATCGATGGCACCCATATCAGCGGCAGGGCCTGGCTGGATGATCTGGATATCTACGCAGCGGCTACCGATGTCTCCACATTGCGGCGGCGCGTGGGTATGGTCTTTCAGAAGCCCAATCCCTTCCCCAAATCGGTTTACGAGAATGTGGCCTACGGGTTGCGTATCCAGGGGGTGCGTGGCAAGTCAGTCCTGGATGACGCGGTAGAACAGGCACTGCGGGGTGCGGCGCTGTGGGATGAGGTCAAGGATCGTCTGCACGACAGTGCTCTGGGTCTGTCCGGTGGCCAGCAGCAGCGTCTGGTGGTGGCCCGGGCGGTGGCGGTTGGGCCGGAAGTGCTGTTGCTGGATGAGCCGGCCTCGTCACTGGACCCGCTTTCTACCCTGCGTCTGGAAGAATTGATACAGGAACTGAAACGTGACTATACCGTGGTTATAGTCACTCACAATATGCAGCAGGCGGCGCGCCTGTCCGACTACACCTGCTACATGTATCTGGGTGCATTGATCGAGTTTAATGAGACCGAGGCATTGTTTACCAACCCGCGCGAGCAAATGACCGAAGACTACGTTACCGGTCGCTATGGCTGATGCTCAGTACGCACATCTCCAGCGGTTTTGACACAGACCTGAACAAGGTCTTCAGCGCGGTGCTGGCCATGGGGGGGCTGGTTGAGGAGCAGCTGGGCGTAGCACTGGGGTTGTTGTTGAGTCCGGACCCGACCGTGGTGAGCAGGGTGCTGGAGGGGGAGCGGCAGATCAATACCCTGGAGGTGAGCCTGGATCAGCAGTGTCTGGCCTTTATCGCCCGCCACCATCCTGCCGCTGGTGATCTGCGCCTGATCCTTGTCCTGATCAAGGTGATCAACGACCTGGAGCGTATCGCTGATGAGGCCGAGAAGGTTGCCAAACTGTCCGGCGGTCTGGACCTCAAGCGGGTGCAGGGCATCATCTCCATGGGGGCACTGGTGCAGGGCATGACGCATGATGTCATGGCTGCGCTGGGCGGGCTGGATACCGATGCGGCCTTTACTATCGCTGCCCGGGAACCCGAGTCGGACCGGCTGCGTAACCGCATGCAGAAACAGTTTGCCGCCGAGGAAGACATGCTGGATTATATCTGGGTCATCCGTGCCCTGGAGCGGATTGCTGACCATGTGCGCAATATCTGTGAATACATCGTCTACTGCACGGAGGGCAAAGACGTCCGCCATACCGACATTGAGCATATCAAGCGCTGACAGTCGCACGGCTGCAGCCATGACCGGCCAGCGGGTCGTCACGGCACTGGTGCTGATCGGGCTGGTGGTGCCGGTAGTGGCGTGGCCCAATGGCTGGCTGCCCGCGATCTTTCTGGGGGCCTGCGCTGTAGCTGCCATCGTGGAGTGGGCTGCCCTGTGTGGAGTACGCGGATATTGGCGGTATGGCTATGTGCTGGGCGCACTGCTGCTGCTGGGTCTGTCGGCCTGGCTGCTGGCAGCGGAACGGGTGGCCTGGCTGTTGCTGCCGGTGGCCGGGTGGTGGCTGGTGGGTGCACCATTGTGGCTGTATCTGCGACCCGGCGGCAGGCTGCCCGGGGCGCTACTGGGCTGGCTGGTGGTATTGCCGTGCTGGGCAAGCCTGATGTTCCTGCACAGCCGGAATGTCGTACTGCTGGCGTATCTGCTGGTGCTGATTGCCACCATGGACAGCGTGGCCTACTTTGCCGGACGACGCTGGGGGCATCGGCTGTTGGCACCGACCCTGAGTCCGGGCAAGACCCGGGCCGGGGTGTATGCCGCGCTGCTGGCTGTCCCGGGGCTTGGTCTGGCAACCGGGTGGTGGCTGGAACTGGGCGGGCAGCAGTGGGTCTGCCTGCTGTTGCTGAGCCTGCTGAGCGGGGGCTGGGGAATCGTGGGCGACCTGCTGGAGAGTGCCCTGAAACGCGCTGCCGGGGTGAAGAACAGTGGTCGCCTGCTGGCCGGGCACGGCGGGGTGCTGGACCGGCTGGACAGCCTGCTGGCCGCCGCGCCGATATTCGTCAGCGGCGTGTTACTGTGCGGGCTGTAGTCCCTGTCAAGGCGACCCGGAGGTCTGACCCTGCCCCGCCCCCTGCCCCCGGGGCCGTGTTGCACAGCAACATGGCGACCCTGTGCCGGAGGCTCCGGATTTGACCTGCATCCTGATTATGGGGTAGCATGGGGGCAGAATGGCAGGGGGGCCCCGGGGAGACGCCTGTGGAGTATTCAGACAGAGTAGGGGATAAGCAAGATGCACAGGAAACCGCTTCATATCAGCTTCGCCACACTGATGGCGCTACTCCTGCCCGTGTTT
>DKIB01000007.1 GCA_002454015.1 Proteobacteria bacterium UBA6729 | reverse complement strand
CATGGGATCAAACCCCAGCTCATCTATGATCAACAGTCCTGTACTCAGGGATTTCTTTCGGCGCGGTCTCTGGGGGGGCAGGGCAGCATCTACACGCAAGCAACACAGTAACTCCTCCAGTCGGTAGAATGTCACGCCAAATCCACTCTCTATCGCCTTTACTTCCAACGCTACTGCAAGGTGAGTCTTGCCGACTCCCGGTGGACCCTGGATCAGCACAGTGAGCCCATTATGGTACAAGACAGTGTCCAATTAGATCGTGGGGCAGTAGATGGGGCAGTAGAGTTGTTGCTAATTCTGGATGTTCTGTGCTTCCTTGATAATAGCTTTAATTATTTTTTCAGCAGTCTGGGGAGAGGGGACTACTTGAACAAGATTTGAAAACACATTTCTGTAGACTGGGATTTCACTGGCCTTTATGCCTTTGAATCCCTTGGGGCGACCTCCACGTGGACTGAACTTTTGAAATCTATCTCCAAGAGTTTTTAGTATTTCTTCTGTTTTTTCACCCAAGGCATTTTCTTTAGATGAATTTATATATTTACGAAGTTCACATATTTCATCAATAGATCTTTTTGTGATATTTCTAGCACAGTCATTAGATATATATTCAGATGTGGCAAGTTGATATGTATCTTCCAATCTCTGTAGTGTAGCATAAAACTTTTTGTTTTGATTGCGTACATGAGATGCTGTCCTGCACCTGACTGTTATTTGATTGGCAATCGCACTGACCTGGTTCTCCAAGTTTCTAAGGTGTGCCCCAGGCTCAAAGTAGTCTCGTCTGCCATTTGGAACAATTCTGTGGTCTAGTATATGTATTTCTCCTATGCACCAGGAATTAAATCGCTCTTCTTGAAACAAGTGGTTGAAAACTGTTTCATCTCCAATCTGGATATTTCCTGCATGTGCACGGATGCCCCTAATCCCCAGAGCCTTTGGAATCGCCCCAAGATAATTGGAGTGTGTAATCCAAACGACAGCAGAAGGCTGATCACTGTCTGCTGAAGACAATCGAATAGTTTCAAGTTCTGAAAGAAAATCATACCTACTTTCCGAAAAAACCAATTGTTTAGAGTGCAGACGAAAAATCCTGGCTCCATTTAATATAACTTTTGGTTCTAATGGGCACTTACATTCTCTCAATATTTCTCCAACTTCTGTAGCGTAAGGAAAGTCAGGTAAGAACGGAACAGGACAGACTTGACTAATATAATTCTTTACCATATCGTGGTTAAGAACTTGCCCAATAGCGTGTCGCTCAATGCCAATTATTTCCACCTCAAAAAAATGAGATGGATGCTCATCAGATGAGAATTTTTCTACCGTAGTACATTCTTTAATCGCGAGATCTATGGATTCACGCTTACTTATGGCATTGCGTAAAGCATGTCCATCCCATGTTATACGAGTGATTTGCTGTTCTTCTTTGGCTCGTGTAGTGAAAACGACAGATTTTGAGAAAGCAAGACCAGACAATCTACCAATACCTCTGAATCCCCTGTTACTTTCTCGATTCTTATCACTTTTTGCGATAGGTAATAGTTCTTGCAAGGATTTCTTGTGCGTCAGTCCAGAGCCATTGTCTTGAATTCGCACACTACGTTCTCTTCTGTCAAGGGTGATTTCAATCTTCATATCTTGAATATCACAAGTCGATGAAAAAGAATCTACGGAGTTTTGTACATATTCTCGGTATATTGCCATAGGGGTATCATACATTCCTGTGGTAATTAGGCTGAGAATATCACTCCCAACTAACGCGCTTAATGCAAGCTGATTTTGCATAATTCTATATTTTCAGTTGCCTTAATTATTAGCTTTGCGAAGATTCCTGGTATTTATTTCTTCTTCATTCTCATTCTCATATAGACCTGCATCTTCAACAACCTCTTCTTCAGGCATCACAGGGTCCGGATTCAGCTCCGAAAAAATTGGTATAACATGGGATTTATTCATAGCAGTCCCTTCATATTTCGTATAGGCATGATAACGTAATATATGTCTAATAAGTGGATCGATACTACTATCTTCAGCTAATTTCTTATAGCGAGATGGCATTAAACCCAATGCGTCTGCAGGGCCTGAAAGAATAGATAGCAACTCATCCTCCTGACTTTTTGATAAACGGCCACGTAAAGATTCATACTCATCCAGTATAGGCCTACCATTTCCATTTTCATAGTACTCTCTGTAAAAGATGAAGGCGTGTGGAAAACCAAGCAGTCTTTTAAACTCATCTTTGTTTTCGCCATATGCACGCATGAAAAATGCTGGGTTTCCACTAATAACTCCGTGTGTGGCTTGTAACATCATTTGAAAAGAACGCAAATAGTACCGGTTCCAATGTTTGCCGACGTGTGATCGATCTTTTAGCGTCACAGGCTGATAACGCATTGGAAAAGACCAGATGCGGACTCCTAAATCTTCATTCAGCGAAATGTTAAGCCGCATACGCTCAAATAAGTCTTCAGGGGTATCCATGAAATTGTAGAGCATATAATTGGATAACGAAGTGATGCAATTTTCCGCAGCCATACGAATGGCAATTTCATAGACTTTTCTTAATCCAATATGGTCAAAGGCAATTCGTAATGGACTAATACAGATAGTCGCCATCTCATTTAAGTATATCTTTGATTTAACCAGTATCCTGGCATCTACCCCCTGGTTGAAATCTACACGACGCTTAATGGACCTTCTCCCATTTCTTGCCAACTTAGCTCCTGTCGTAAATCCAAGATCACGTATTTCTGCCATAACCTCTCTATATCTGGACGATGCAGTAATATTATTATCCATGAGCACTAAATCTTTTTTAGGACCATGTGCTTTATCAATACCATGAACAAGTTTTGAGAGTGGAGGCATTTCTCGTTGTGCGCCTTCAAGCTTGGGAACTCCACAGAATGAACATTTGCGAATACAGCCACGAGATGCGTATCCAAAATACGCATCACACACAGGATACTTGTAATCAACCTGTTCAAGAATGCTGTAGTCAGGTATTAATTCTTCAATTGGAGTCCCTTCACTATCTACAGCCCCAAAATCTCCATCTTCAGATGACAACTGTAGCGCTAATGCAGGAGGCTTATCCAACAGGCCTTTGATGAATCTAACACCTGTCCATCTTTGTTCATTACAATACTCGTCATACATTAATGATGCCGCAATCCCACCGACAAAAACACGTTCCGGTTGTCCGCCAGCTGCCTTGATAGCAAAGTCAATTATTGTTGCAGTGCGCTTCCACTCAAAACTGAAAAGCGTTGTCACATACACTCGGTCCCAAGATTGGAGAAGCACTGACTTATCCTCGCTCTTGATAAATTTGACATTATCTCTACGTCCTTGGGGGCCATGGTAGGTTGCCAGTTTCATCAGGCCCAGTGGGGGATATTTATTTGGGTAGCTGGGCTCAATAAGCAAAATATTCTTCATAGCGATTGACTTATCACTATTGTCCAAGTTTTAGGGCATTGTTGATCTTCTTCTGGATTTCAGAAAAGAGTTCTTCATCCAGTTCAGTCTTGAGGACTTCATATATCCTGTTCACAACTCTGCGCGTTCGTTTATCCAAGTGTGCCATAGCTTCGTCTGTTCTAAAACGATTGATTGATCTAATTTCTTCAACTGTCTCGTTCAATGCTTCGTTAGCATCTTGCAATATTCTTTTTTCTGCTTCGGTCCTATTTCTTTTGTTCATGGTGGAAATTATTTTCTTTTCTTGCGATTTCAATTCTTCAATCAGTGTATTTTTGGCCTGTCTGGATTCTATTCCCGTGGATATTTCTTTTTTAGCCTCACGAATCCTTTTATGTGCTTGTGAAATCATTTTACTTGGGCGAGCATTTCTTTCCGCAGATGCTTTGCGAATCTTCCTTGTTATTTCTTTCACATCATCACTAATTTGCTCTTTGATGGAATCCCACTCATTGGATTCCTGGAAATTATTGCGCTGAGCGTTAGGCGTTACTTTATAATCTGTAATGTAGATTTCACCAAAACACCATGTCGACAAATTGTGTGTTTTAAACAATTCACGAACAATTTGATGATCTCCAATTGCGATATTATGCATACGAATGCGCAGCCCCGCAAACCCTGCATCGGTCAATTGTCCTTCCCAATTATGCTCAGCCAACCATCCCCACCAGCCATCAGAATCTCCTCTCATTAGTGGAAGAGGTATGATACTGTTGACACTAACAGTCTTGTTGCCTGTACGGGGAACCTTGTTTTTGTATGGTTTTCTAACATCATCAAGTATATTCCCATCAGCTCCTACTATTGCCAGTTTGATGTGGCTCAGAGATTCTATACCCCCCGCATCCTTGGCAATAGAACGTATTTTCTGAATAAACCTCCAATCCCTCGGATCATAATCCACCGGTGCCACTTTCCCAAGGTATGCACTTAATTTTTCCCTGTCGAGAAATGGCGAATCTTTTTTTAACCCTTCCAGTGTTACTTTTGTATAATGGGTCTTTCGATTATCAATTTCATCGTGAATATTGCAATTATCATTAATTGCCTTGGCGATTGTTGTCGGCTCTTGCCCGGCCCTGGTCAGTTGATTTATCTTTTTTGCATTGAATTCAACTACTGTCAGTTTGCCTTTTCCGTCCGAAGTTTCGAAGCGCAGTGCATCACAATAGCTCATCCCTGCCATTCTGCCAATGCCGCGAAATCCAGCGTTATTCCCCGACCCTGTTGCAGATTCTGCCTTCCTTGAATTTCCCAAATCCTGCAGTACTACTGCGGCTGTTTCCGGGTCTAATCCCATCCCATTGTCCAAAATGTGCAAACTGTTTTTATCAGAATCTATAGAAATAGAAATTGTGCCCTCGTCAGGTTGCAATAACGCCTCTCTGCGTGCAGTACGAATGCTGTCATATCCGTTTTGCACGTACTCCCTTATACTATCCAGAGGATTGCTGTACATTCCAGTAGTGATGGTGCCCAGCAGATGCACTCCCAATGTGGGTTCGTTATCTTTCATTTTTACTTGGTTTTGTATGCGTTTCTGGGAAATCTTATCTTTAGTGTTCCCGCACTGAACCTAGGATGCTGCACCAGCAACTCTCCTTTTTGAAGAAAGGGAACCCGCTGCTGCTGACTTTTGGGTAGATGTGTAATTTCTGGGTCTCGGGTGGACTCAGAGGCTGTTGTACGCCCGATCACCTGCGTGCCACAGTTTCCTGTTACCACTCCCTCTACACCGGTCCTGAATTGCTCGGCTCCAAACATTATGATTCCTTCAGACCTGCCTCGTTCACTGATCTCACGCAAGTGCCTCGTTATTGAACGTTGGGTGTGATGTTTTGGAGCGAACTTATTCAGCTCATCAGCAAATAAAATTACTGTTCCCAGCTCTCGTTCATAATTGTCTTGCTCGTCGTCATCAAATTCAATTTCTGAATAAATATCAGCGACACCACTTTTAGCATTTCTGATCGTATTAACGATATCACTGACGACGAAACTCTGGAGATAGTCTGGCAATTTGGCAATGTCAATAACAATCACTTTTCCTGGTTGCAAATGCTTCAGAAAATCACCTAACGAAATTTGATGGAGACTCTCTGCATCTTTTCCTTTATCTGTAAAAATAGGATTTTTAATACGCTGCTCTGTCAAACGAATGAACCTTCGCCAAGAGTTGATCTGTATCTTCTTATCTGGACTTCTTTCACGCCAGTCTTTAAGATTGCCTCTATATGCTCCCCAAGAAGCAATTCTTTGGGTGCTAACCCAATCTACACAGCTGGTGAGTGTTTGAGTAGGGTCTTCAATATCTTCAACCAGGAACCGCATCTGACGGATAGCAGTTTTAATGTCATAAAAATATCGATACGCTATGCCTTTATTGAACTGGTCTTTTACATTTTCATCATCAAGATAGGTCTGGACGTGAACCTGGCTTGAGGAAGAATCCGCAAACGGATAAAAGTAGGTAACATTCTCCAATGGTTTGGCTTGCAGTTTACATCTTTCCCACCCCTTTTTTGTTTTTGTGTCTATGTCTTCTTCTGGAATGTCTAATCTGAGAAGGTCAGAACCTTTGACGTTCAAGATTACGAACGAGGCTTTTTCATCTTCATTGGGCCAATCATTTTCTTGTTTTTGTTGAATTGCTGTAAGAAGAAACATTCCGTAAGATGTCTTCGTCGCCAATCCAGAGATTCCAGATATGTTAAGATGTCCACCCTCAGGGCCAATCAAGTAGTCCGCATCCATATCTATCGGTATTTCCAACGGCTGGTTATCCGGCCCAGACATAGTTATAAAACCTGCGGGTGTTTTTCTTTTAAAATCATCAATTCCAAGAGCACGACGAACACCTTCCGGATCAGGCCAGTGAACTTTTGAACCATAAGGGACGGGCATTTCGTTGCCCTTTGTGTTATACAACACCAAAGCCTCCGCATATGTGGTGACCACACGCTTGACTCTTGGTTTTATGTTTGACTGTCCAAAGTCGGATGAGATAAAGCCAGTTAAGGGACTGGTCTCATCGGAAACCTCAGAAATCTCTTGAATGAGAACATAAAATTCTCCATCATTTTCATTAGGTTCTCCATCATTTTCATTAGGCGGGACTAATCGTACTATATCAAACGGCTTAAGTCGTGTTTTAGACTCCAACCAAAAACGCACATTTCCGGTTGTTGTCGGAGCTTTTTCCGTTGCTGTGACGCATCCTATGGATGCGCTGTTATCATATTTGCTGGTACTCACTGCCATGTTCCCTTTTTATGCTTGCTAACCAAGATATACGAATCAAAAATATGCAGCAATTGTTTCTGATTTTTGAAACTGAGTCTTTGCATATCTCTCTGTCAAATAGACTGGATATAGATGGCTGGCCCATCGCCCATCAGTCACTGGTGTGGTTGGGTGACGCAGCGCCAATATATGACTAGAGAAACTACTACAAAGGCTGTTGTCCATGCTGTCAGCATTTGATGGGTTCTCCGGGAAAACCTCAACTTTTACAACACCGTCCTCCGGTTTTCTCAAAATATCTGCCCTTTGCAATCGTAGATACCACGAAGCAATGGCGAGATTCCGATGTTCAATTTTATACGCAGGAGTTCTATGCTGGGACTTTAGGGCTGACACAATGGAGCCTGCATGTTTCTTTTTGGCCCCCCTCCCCAAGAATTTATTTGTGTTAAATTGCTTGGAGACGCCAACCACATTACGGAAGTCTTCATGTTTAAACTGTTCATAAAACTCCAACGCTCCATCGATCATAAGCAGTGAGTCTCTAGTCACGCTTTTGCTGGAAACAAGCCGCTGTATCTCATCAATCTCGCATATATGCATTTTCTTGAGAATAACTTTTCTCGCTTCTGCAACTGTATCCTTTTGATTATCGATTTGCACATCGTAGGTGCAAACTTTCAAGTTGAGTGTCATGCGAGACAGATTTTCCACTTTTTTGATTTCTTTCTTGGCGCATCGCAAGTCTTCTGGTGAATAAGTGCTTGGCATTAACAAGATATTTTCATGGTGATAATTCTCCAATTTCAATAGCCCTTCTTCCATTTTCGTAGTTGCAACCCCAATCTGTGCAACAAAAAGAGGAAAATATTGATTTTGGGGATCAACAATGGAGCCAATCGTCGTCGTACGTTCTGAACCATCAATAAAGTACTTGAATAAGCTCTCGGTCTCCGAATCCAAAGGGTCAACCGACAATGTAGCCTCTTGTGGAACTGGCTTTTCAAAGGCCGGGTATGATACACCTTGCTGGCTCAAGTCTTCTTGAAGACCCACCAAGGTGTCCGGCAATCTTGTCGCGACACACCGAAAGTTAGCCTTGTTCAATGCGTCCAAGATACGCGTCACGCCACTCCTCCCTATCATCTGTAGACTGAAAGCAGGTCTCCGACAGTCTTTACAACTCCGCAGAGCCAATGCCCGGGCGATTGTACCATGATTTGTGGTATCGGAGTACAAGCCCTGCATACACAAAACGGAGCTTTGTGCTCCGAGTTCGACACCTCAATAGACACAAGAACACTATTTGTATATATAAATCAGTAACTTACAGCACAGCCTCAAATAGGCCGTAAGCCAGGCCAAGAATCGGCGGTGGAGTCTTTATCTTCAGTATTTTCAATCGTTTACGGGAAGATGGCTGGATCTTTGCTGCCTGCCATACCTGCTGGGCCAAACAGCAAGTTTTATCCCTCGCAGACCTGCCTGTACGTTCTGCCAAGTATTCCCGCAGGACTGCTCCGCGACATGCTCCAGCAACAGGGCTGGTACCGTCAGCGAGATGTGGGCGTGAATGCGGTGCGGAGTCCAGTGATGTACCAGGCGCATACACAGGCCGGACTTCAGTCTGCGCCAAGACTGCTTAACCCGCCTTCTGGATCACTGTAATTCCGGGATTTTGCAGACATTCTGGGACGATGTCTGCCAATGGGCGAGACTGGTTGGTATTCAGCATGGGGTTGTCTTGTTTTGTGGTGCCTTGGGGTGGCATCAGCTTTGGCGGATCCACTGGGCCCAGGTGTTCTCGAACCGGGTGAGGCCGCCGGGGTAGTTTTCGTTGATCAGTGTGATCAGGTCTGGATCTTTGCAGCGGTGTCTGGCGAGGTTGTGGAGCAGCTGGGTGAAGATGGTCTGTCTGGCTGTGTAGCTTGCGGTGTGGTTGGCGTGGTGGTTCAGGAAGTAGATGAGGCTCCAGCCTATGGAGTAGTTCAGGGAATCCTGTTTGTTGCGGGAGAGGAATGCGGTGAGGCTGAGGGGGAGGGTTTCCTTGAGGGTCTGCATGCGGTGGGGTGATACCTTGGTGGTGCCTTGTTGCAGCTGCAGGTAGTCCTGGCTGCCGAAGTAGACTGCGATGCCTTCATTGAACCAGCGGGGGGTGGTGCCGAACAGTACGGCGTTGATGGCGTGGGTAGCTTCGTGTCTGGCAACGCTGCGGGTGTGTTTGGATTGCTTGACGAAGGTGCGGTTGTGGCGATAGGTGTAGAATCCGGAGAGCCTGGCCTGTGCGGCGTTGCTGGAGTGGTACTTCTTGATGATCCGGTCGAAGTCCTGGGGGGTGCTGGCAATGGTCATGCGTAGTTGGGTTTGGGTCAGGTGTTCCTTGCGCAGCTTTTGGGAGAGGAACTGGTAGATCGCGGTGACGTCGCGTCTGAGGTTTTCCTGCAGGAGTGGGGGCAGGGTTCGGGTGCTGTCCAGCTGCAGGCTGAAGTACTGTTTTTTGGTGGCATAGGCTGTGCTGAGGTCCTGGGCTGACCGGGTGGGTCTGTCGGAGTAGCTTTTTGCGCCGTCTGCGTTGGTCCAGCTGTAGACCCTGGAGCTTTGGGTTTGGTAGACGGACTGGAAGCCTCCGGTGCAGAGCTTTTGCCGGAAGGTTTGGGGGATCTCCTGGGGAGGGTGTTGCCCCTTGATGAGGCCAACGGCGCCTCTATCTGCCGGAGGGCGGGTCGTTGGGGGAGGCTGTTGCACCTTGACGGGGGCTGCGCGGGGTTGGGGTGGAGGAATCGGTTCCAGCCAGTAATACAGTCCGATGCTGGTGGCCAGGAGTATCACCCAGATGATGCGGGTTGGGGATTGCATGTGGATAGCATATCCCGGTTGGCATGGGGTGGGAGCTTCGGGTAGACTGGGGGTGGGGAGTTGGCCGGGCAGTCGCCAGTTTGCGCTGGAGGAAAGTCCGGGCTCCACAGGGCAGGGTGCCGGGTAATTCCCGGGGGGCGTGAGCCTACGGAGAGTGCCACAGAAAAGATACCGCCTCTGCGGAGGTAAGGGTGAAATGGTGTGGTAAGAGCGCACCGCGCAGGTAGTAATACCTGTGGCAGGGCAAACCCCACCTGGAGCAAGGCCAAATAGGAGGATTGCGTGGCCCGCGTGTGTCTTCGGGTTGGCCGCTTGAGGTGCGTAGTGATGCGCATCCCAGATAGATGACTGTCGCCGCTTTGCGGGCACAGAACCCGGCTTACAGGCTGACTCCCCACTTTGTTATGAAGCGTATACGCAAGTTACCTGCGGTGCTGGCCAATCGTATTGCTGCCGGGGAGGTGGTGGAGCGTCCGGTCTCGGTGGTCAAGGAGCTGTTGGAGAACAGTCTGGATGCGGGGGCTGCGGCGGTGCATGTGGAGCTGGAGGGGGGTGGCTCCGGGTTGATCCGGGTGCGCGATGACGGGCATGGCATCCATGCGGATGACCTGGTGTTGGCCCTGGATCGGCATGCCACGAGCAAGCTGGAGGATCTGGAGCACATTACTACCCTGGGGTTCAGGGGGGAGGCCTTGCCGAGTATTGCGGCGGTGTCGCGGTTGCGCCTGTGCTCGCGGAGTGGGGCAGAAGCCTTTGAGGTGCAGGCTGCGGATGGGCAGCTCAGTGCGCCCCGGCCGGTGGCGCATCCGGTGGGTACGACGGTGGAGGTACGGGAGTTGTTCTACAACCTGCCGGCCCGGCGGCGGTTTTTACGGATGGATGCCACGGAGTTTGCGCATGTGCAGGATGTGGTGCGGCGCATTGCCCTGAGTTGGCCCGGGGGGGAGGTGGTGCTGGTGCACAATGGGCGTGAGGTGCTGCGGTTGGCACCGGGTACCTTGCGGGAGCGGGTGGCCGAGCTGATGGGGAAGGCCTTCGTGGAGGAGGCGTATCCGGTGGAACTGGAGGCGGGCGGGTATCGCTTGGGGGGGTGGATGGGCGGGCCGGGTCAGGCGCGCAGTCAGACGGATCGGCAGTACCTGTTTGTGAATGATCGCATCGTGCGGGATCGCAATCTGGGTCATGCGCTGCGGCAGGCGAATCAGGATCGGCTGGCACCGGGGCGGCATGCGGCGTATGTGTTGTTCTTGCAGCTGGATTCGGCCGAGGTGGATGTGAATGCCCATCCCGCCAAGTTGGAGGTGCGTTTTCGGCGGGCCCGCGAGGTGCATGATTTTGTGGCGGGCAAGCTGCGGCAGTTGTTCACGGAGCCGCGTACGATCTTTCCGCCGCCTGCCCCGCCGCCGGTGTCGCCCTCCCCTTCGGCGGCGCAGGTGCGGGAGGTCGTGCAGGGCTATCGGGATCTGGCTGCGGCCCCGGCCCTGCAGCAGCCTGTAGTGCGGGAGCACATGCCCCCTCTGGCGGCGGGGCGCTTTCAGGCGGTGGCCGTTACGGATGGCTTGCTGGTGGTGGAGGTAGCGGCCCTGCGGGAGTGCTGGTTTGCNNCCACGCGGCTGCTGGTGCCACTGCGGGTACGGCTGGATGCCGCCGGGGTGGCGGGCTTTGAGGCGCATCGGCGGGAGTGGCTGGCCGCGGGCTTTCGTTTGCTGCTGGATGGCAGGGAACTGGTGATCCAGGAGTGGCCGGAGTGGTTGCGTGACTCTGATGTGTGGAACTGGCCCGCGGTGTTTGCCGGGCTGGAGGGCTCTCTGGCTGCTGCACTGGGGCCGCTGCCCCATGCCGAGTCGGCGGTATGTATACAACGTCGGCTGACGGATCTGGAGCGGCTGGAGGTCAGTACGGAGGGCGTCGTACGCAAGCTGGCGGCTGAGGATCTGGAGCGCTTGCTGGCGGGTTCATGCCCCTGCCGATCCTCTGTCTGATGGGGCCTACTGCTGCGGGCAAGACCCGTCTGGCCCTGGAACTGTGCGAGCACCTGCCCTGTGAGATCATCAGTGTGGATTCGGCGCTGGTGTACCGCGGGCTGGATATCGGTACTGCCAAGCCGGGGCCGGAGGTGTTGCGTGCCGTCCCGCATCATCTGATCGATATCTGCGATCCGCAGGAGGCCTACTCGGTCGGGCGCTTCCGGGAGGATGCCCGGCGGGCCCTGGCGGCGATACAGGCTGCGGGTCGTATCCCCCTGCTGGTGGGGGGCAGTGGTCTGTACTTTCGGGTGCTGGACCGCGGTCTGAGTCCCCTGCCTTCCGCAGACCCTGTCCTGCGGGCACGGCTGGATGAGGAGGCGGTCCGGGTGGGTTGGCCCGCCCTGCACCGCCGTTTGGCCGGGGTGGACCCGGCGGCGGCCCGTCGCATCCATCCGCATGATGCTACCCGCATCCAGCGGGCCCTGGAGGTCTGGGAACTGTGTGGCCGTCCGCTCAGTGACTGCTGGAGTCGCAATCGGCCCACGCCGCTGCTGCAGCATGCGGTGCGGCTGGTGCTGGCCCCGGTGGACCGGGCGCTGCTGCACCGTCGTATTGAGGTGCGTTTGCAGGGGATGTTGCGGCGGGGGCTGGTCGAGGAGGTGCGCGGTCTGCGGCTGCCTGCCCATTGCCCGGCCTCCCGCCTGGTTGGCTACAAACAGGTGCTGTGTTACCTGTCCGGGGCATGGAGCCGGCGTGCGATGATCGACGGGGTGCTGGCCGCCACCCGTGGCCTGGCGCGGCGCCAGCTCACCTGGCTGCGTGCCCGGCCCGACGTGCCGTGGTTTGATAGCGGGGCGCCCTGGCAGCAGACCCGCGAGCAGGTGCTGCGCCATCTGGCTGAGAGGGGTTACCGATAAATGGGGAGTTGGGATATAATCCCGGTATCACTAACTGGTCGTATGCCGGGCTTCTGATGACGGCGGCTGGTTAATCAAAAGAGTACAGTCCGGGATGATGGGGGGATAGCTTATGAGCGATAAGGGGCAAGTGTTGCAAGAACCATTTTTGAATGCCTTGCGCAGGGAGCGGGTACCGGTGTCGATATACCTGGTTAATGGGATCAAGTTGCAAGGCTTGATCGATTCGTTTGATCAGTTTGTGATCCTGCTGAAGAATTCGGTCAGTCAGATGATCTACAAGCACGCCGTGTCTACCATTGTGCCGGTGCGTGATGTGCGGTTGTTGCGTGACGATGACAAAGAGCATGACGACAGGGGTCTCTGATTAGCGTCATGCCGCCAAGGAGCACTCATGCCGTGCTGGTGGGCGGATGGCGTGCCGGGGGTCGGGAGGAGATGCATGGCCTGGTGCGGGCTGCCGGGCTGTGGCCCGTGGCGGCGGTGGAGCACCGGCGGCGCGTTCCCGAGGCCAGGCATTTTGTGGGTCAGGGCAAATTGCAGGAGATCCACGCGCGGGTGCTGGAGACGGGCAGTGCGTGGGCGGTGTTTGACTATGCACTGAGTCCGGTGCAGGAGCGCAATCTGGCGCAGCGGCTACGCTGCACGGTGCTGGATCGTACCGCCCTGATCCTGCGTATCTTTGCCCTCAGGGCGCGCAGCTACGAGGGCAAGTTGCAGGTGGAGCTGGCGCGCCTGCGCTACCTGTCCACCCGGCTGGTGCGGGGCTGGACCCATCTGGAACGGCAACGTGGCGGCATCAATCTGCGGGGTGGACCGGGTGAGGCGCAGCTGGAGCTGGACCGCCGCCTGCTCAACAAGCGTATCCGCGTGCTGCAGGCCCGCCTGGACAAGGTGCGGGTACGCTACAGTGAGCAGCGGCGTGCCCGGCAGCGCAATCGCACCCCCATCGTTGCCCTGGTGGGCTATACCAATGCAGGCAAGACCGCGTTGTTCAATCGTCTCACGGGTGCCGCCAAGGCCGTGGCCGACAAGCCCTTTGTGACGCTGGATGCAAGCATGCGTCGCTATACGCCTGCCAACGATGATCGTTTTCTGTTGCTGACCGATACGGTTGGGTTTCTGGACCGCTTGCCGCATGAGCTGGTGGCCGCCTTCAGTGCCACGCTGGATGAGGCCCGTTATGCGAATCTGCTGCTGCATGTGGTGGATCGTGCCGACCCGGATTACCATGCGCGGATCTGCCAGGTAGAACAGGTCATCAGCGAGATCGGGGCCGGGCAGGTGCCCTGTATACGGGTCTATAACAAGATCGACCGCGTGGCGGGGGCGGTACCTGGAGGCATGCCGGGGCAGGTGCATATCTCGGCGACCACCGGGGCGGGTCTTCCGGCGCTGGCGGAGCGTGTGCTCAGCCAGCTGTGGAATCCCCGGGGCGATTGGGGTACAATGGCACCTCGGTCGGCGCCTGTGGTGCCTGCCGGAGGAGAATGTAATGAGCTGGAAAGAAACATCTAACGGTCGCGGGCCGTCGCAGTCCGGCGGGCCACCGGATCTCGATGAACTGCTGCGTCGTCTGCTGAGCTGGTTCACCGGCCCCGAGGGCAAATCGGACAAGGGTAGCGAGCAGAGACCGGTGCCTTGGGTCTGGATACTGTTGCTGGTCGGCGGGGTGGTTGTGCTCTATGACATGTTCCATCTCGTTGATGAGCAGGAGCGGGGTGTGGTGCTGCGCTTTGGCAAGCATGTGGCCACCCTGCAGCCGGGGCTGAATGTGCGCCTGCCACGTCCCATTGAGCGTATCTACAAGCGCAATGTGCAGTTGGTGCACACCTTTGCACATGAGGATTCCATGCTGACGCAGGATGAGAACATCGTCAAGGTGCAGGTCGCTGTGCAATATCGCATCGGTGATCTGGAGCGTTATCTGTTCAATGTGGCCGATCCCGAAGCCACCCTGCGTCAGGCCACCGAGAGTGCCGTGCGTGCCGTGATCGGCAAGAGCAAACTGGATCTGGTGCTGACGGAGGGGCGCAGCGCGATCGCCGACGGGCAGCAGGTACTCATCCAGCGCACCCTGGAAGACTATCAGTCCGGGTTCCTGGTGGTCGGGGTGGAGATGCAGTCGGCACAACCGCCGGAGCAGGTCAAGGCTTCCTTTGATGATGTGACCACGGCCCGTGAGGATCGTCAGCGGCTCATCAATGAGGCTGAGGCCTATCGCAACGATGTATTGCCGAGGGCACGCGGTGAGGCGGCCCGGATACTGGAAGAGGCCAACGCCTACAAGGCGCGGGTGGTGGCGCGTGCCGAGGGTGAGGCGGGCCGGTTTGAACAGCTGTTGCTGGAGTACCATGAGGCCCCGGCCATTACTCGCCAGCGCCTGTATCTGGATGCCATGGAGACACTGTTGTCGAGCACCAGCAAGGTGCTGCTGGATGCGCCGGAGGGCAATCAACTGATCTATCTGCCGGTGGATCGTCTGCTGGGCGGCGACGGGGGGAGTGGATCGGCGGCGGGGCAGCCGCAGGCTACGTCCGCCCCGTCCCAGAATACACCGCCGATCACGGCACCCCGACCCCGCGGGAGGGTATCGCGATGATAAATCGTTCCATACTGCTGGTGATTGTGTTGGTGGTGCTGTCGGTGATATTGCCGCGCACCGTGCTTGTGGTCAGGCAGTGGGAGCAGGCGGTGATATTCAAGTTCCGGGAGATCGAGCAGGTGATCCAGGAGCCGGGCCTGTATTTTCTGATTCCCTACGTGCATTCGTCGCAGCGCTTTGATGCACGCCTGCTGACGTTGAATCAGGAGCCGAAGCGTTTTCTGACCCTGGAAAAAAAGGATGTGATCGTTGATTTTTATGTCAAGTGGCACATCGTTGATCCCGCCGTCTTTTATCGGGTGACTACCGGAGATCTGGATCGTGCCAATATCCTGCTGTCGCAACGCATCAATAGTTCCATGCGCGATGAGTTTGGCAAGCGCACGGTGCAGGAGGTGGTGTTGAGCAAGCGTGATGAGGTGCTGGACGAGGTGCTCGCTACCGCCTCCGAACTGGCAGGTGAGCTGGGCGTCGGGGTGGTGGATGTGCGTACCGTGCGCATTGATTTGCCTGAGGATGTCAGTGAGTCAGTGTATCGACGCATGCGTTCGGAGCGTGATCGGGTGGCCCGGGATTTTCGTGCCCGGGGTGCAGAGACCGGGGAGCGCGTCCGTGCCGGGGCGGACCGTGAGCGTGAAGAGATCATTGCCGAGGCCTACCGGGAAGCCGAACTGGTGCGGGGCGGCGGCGATGCCGAGTCCACCCGTATCTATGCCGCGGCGTACACCGCTGACGAAGAGTTTTATGCCCTGTATCGCAGCCTGAATGCCTATCGCAACAGTTTTAGTGACCGTCGCGATGTGTTGCTGTTGAGCCCTGATTCCAGCTTCTTTCGCTACTTCAAGGATCCGGCACCTAAATAGGCCGGTTCCCGTGTGGTCGTGAGCCCGGAAGAACCATGGCTGTTGCCGGAAGGCGTTGACGAGCTGCTGCCACCGCGTTCGGGTGATATAGAGCGCCTCGGTCGCATGTTGCTGGATACCTGCGCGACATGGGGCTATGAGTTGGTGATGCCCCCCCTGGTGGAGTACCTGGATGCCCTGCTGACCGGCACGGCAGGGGCACTGGGTTTACAGACCTTTACCCTGACTGATCAACTGAGCGGGCGCCTGTTGGGCATCCGTGCGGATATCACCCCGCAGGCCGCACGCATTGATGCACGCCGCCTGCGTCGTGATGTGCCGGTGCGGCTGTGCTATCTGGGTACGGTGTTGCATGCGCGCGCCGATGTGGCCGGAGAAAGTCGCTGCCCGCTACAGCTCGGTGCCGAACTGTTTGGTCATGTCGGTCTGGAGAGCGACGCCGAGGTGCTGGCCCTGGCTATTGAAACCTTGGCCCTGGCCGGGCTTGAGCAGGCCCACATCAGCTTGGGCCATACCGAGCTGGTGCGCGAGTTGTTGGCCCGCTGCGGGCTCAGCGCAGGGCAGGAGCAGCAGCTGCACGGCATCCTGCAACGCAAGGCCGGCGATGAACTCCGGTCCTGCCTGCGCGACTGGTCGGTGCCGGGACGTGAGGCCAAAGCGCTGGCGGCACTCATGCAGTTGCACGGCGGGCTGGGGGTGCTGGCAGAGGCCCGGCGACACCTGCGGCATTGTGGGACAGAGATGCTCCGCTACATAGATGATCTGGAGGCCCTGGTCAAACGGATGGACGGGCTGCTGGATGCCGACCGGGTGCACTTTGAACTCTGCGAGATGCACGGCTACACGTATCACAATGGCATCGTGTTCGGGGCCTACCTGCCGGGTCTGGGCAGCGCGGTGCTACAGGGTGGGCGTTATGACAATGTGGGCCGTGCCTTCGGGCGGGCGCGCCCGGCCACCGGCTTCAGCACCGATGTCAAGCTGCTGGTGAACCAGCAGCCCCCCGGGTCCGGCAGATGCACCGCCCTGCTGGCACCCTGGCCAACCCACGACTCGGCCCTGCAGGCTGAGGTGACCCGGCGACGGCGCGCCGGTGAGACGGTGATCTATGCCCTGCCCGGGCAGGTACAGGATCCCGCGGCGCAGGGTTGCAACCGCGAGTTGTACCGACAACAGGATGGCGGCTGGCAGGTGCGCCCGCTGGACTGACTACTTCATGGATTCCGCCTGATCGCGGATCATCTCCAAGCCACCCTGATACACCCCGGCGATGGCCTCCTCAGCGGCACCGGGGTCACCCTGCGGATCAAAGCTCCCGGTCCAGATGACCTGGGCACGATCGTAACCCGCACTGCGGACACTGAGGGTTGAACTGTAGTTGTGTACCGGCAGTACGCCCCCGGCATCCGGGATGGAGTAGGAGTAGCTCATGCCCCTTTCATCGTAGTCCTGCAGACGCTCAAACAGCTGGGCACCATTGCCCAGGGTGAGGGTACGCATGGTACCGACCCGGGCGTGGGAATCGTCTATATCACAGTACACCACGGCCGGGTGCCAGGCGGCTATGTCGCAGTAGTGGCGAACAAGTGCCCAGACCTCTTCGGCTGCGGCGCCTACCGTGATTTCCTCGCGGACATTGATGGACCCGGCAGCGGATACCGTGCCGATTACCGTCAGCGCGAGACCACAGGCCATGGCCTGTATATGCATTTTACTCATGTGATTAAATCCTCCTGAAGTCGAACCGCACGGGCAGCCATCACCGGGATGCCCATCCGGCCGGGCCATTATGTCCTGTTTTGCTGTTTGAAGGCAAGGGCTGTCAACAGGTCGGTTCTGGTGCTGGACGAGGCGCAACGCAAAGCGCCGGCCGGGTGGGTGCTGTGGAGGCCATGCCTGCTGGCCACAGGGCAGCAGGGTCAGGCGCACCGCCCCGGCCCCTGACCTGGCGGGGCAGGGGTGAGCTGTATAATGCCACCCATGCGCAAGGTGACGGTGTGGCTGGCGGTGCTGTTGCTGGGGCCCGGGATGTCGGGGGCGGTGGAGTCGTTGAGTATTCTGGATACGGCGGGGCAGTGTCATCGTTTTCGGGTGGAGATGGCACTCAGTATGGAGGAGCGCGCACGGGGCTTGTCCGGGCGTCATGAGCTACCGCGCCGGGCGGGCATGTTGTTCTACTTTGCTGGCAGTGAGGCCCCGGTAACGATGTGGATGAAGGATACCTATCTGCCACTTGACATGTTGTTCATTCGGGCGAGTGGGGAGGTCGTGCGTATTGCGGAGCAGACTACGCCGCTGGCGCTGGAGCACATTCCCTCCGGCAGGCCGGTGCAGGCGGTGCTGGAGTTGAATGGGGGTCTGGCGCAGGAGTTGGGTCTGACGGTGGGCGCACGTGTAGTACATCCACGCTTCGCCGGGGCCGGGCGGTACTGTGTGGGAGACTGAGTCTTGCAGGTATCCCATCTGACCGCCCGCATCGCGAACCTTGTGATCAACGAGCTGTTGCCGCCGCTGGTGCGCGACTGCCGCTGGTGCATGTATCCGCTGTTCCGGTTGGCCTTCGGGGGTCGCGCAACCCTGTTTATGGATTTTCGTACCCGGGCAGCAAGCCTGGATGAAGCTGCCTTTACAGGGGTATACCGGGACACGGCGGACTGTCACCTGAAGGTGGATACGGATATCAATCCGCAGTGTCTGCAGCGCATCTTGCAGGAGCGGCAGGGTGAGCGGGTGCTGGAGGTGGGCTGTGGGCGCGGGCAGTTGTTGGCGGCACTGCACCGACAGGCCCCCGGGTTGCAGCTCAGCGGCACCGATATCCTGCGTGATGCAGCCATAAATGGCATGCCCTGGTTGCACTTTGTGCCCGGCATGGCGGAGCGGTTGCCGTTTCCGGAGCGCCGTTTTGATACGGTGATCTGCTCGCATGTACTGGAGCATGTGCGTGACCCGGGTGCAGTGCTGCGGGAACTGCGCCGGGTGTGTGCCCGTCGCCTGATCATCGTGGTGCCCCGGGAACGCCCCTATCGCTTTGGGTTCAATTTGCACCTGCATTTTTTCCCCTATGCGTATTCGGTGGCGCATGGTATTGCGGTGGGGGCGACAGGCCGGGTGCGTTTCGGGCTGGAGGGCGGAGACTGGTTCTACACAGAGGACATGGTATAATCGACGTTCGCTCCTCCCGGAGCCCTGAGTCATGAGCGAACCAGCCACCATCCCCAAGGTTCTCATTGAGGACGAGATGCGTCAGTCCTATATGGATTACGCCATGAGCGTGATCGTGGGACGGGCGCTACCCGACGTGCGGGACGGGTTGAAGCCGGTGCATCGGCGCGTACTGTACGCGATGCATGAGACCAATCTGCACTGGAACCGCCAGCATCGCAAGTCTGCCAAGGTGGTGGGTGAGGTCATTGGTAATTATCATCCACACGGCGAGTCGTCCGTGTATGACGCCATCGTGCGTATGGCGCAGCACTTTTCACTGCGCTACCCGCTGGTGGATGGGCAGGGAAACTTTGGTTCTGTGGATGGCGATTCGCCTGCGGCGCAGCGCTACACCGAGGTGCGCATGTCGCGTATCGCCGCCGAGTTGCTGACCGATCTGGATTGTGACACGGTTGATTTTACGCCCAACTACGATGACACGAGTCGCGAACCGGAGGTATTGCCGGCGGCCTTTCCGCACCTGCTGGTTAACGGTTCAAGTGGCATTGCTGTCGGTATGGCCACCAATATCCCGCCCCATAATCTGGGGGAGGTTATTGATGCCGTGCTGATATTGCTGGAGGAGCCGCGGGTAGCGGATGAGCGGCTGTTTGCCGCTATGCCGGGGCCGGACTTTCCCACGGCGGCGATTATCAACGGCTCGGATGGCATTCTGGAGGCCTACAGGAGTGGTCGTGGTCGTATTCGGGTGCGAGCCCGTTGCAGCATTGAACGGGAGGAAGGCAAGCCGATCCGCATTGTGGTTACCGAGCTGCCTTATCAGGTTAACAAGGCCCGCTTGCAGGAAGTGATTGCCGAGCTGGTCAAGGACAAGAAACTGACGGGGCTCCGCGGGCTGCGGGACGAGTCTGACCGGGAGGGTATACGTCTGGTCATTGAACTACGGCGCGGCGAAGTGCCGGAGGTGGTGCTGAACAACCTCTACAAGCATACCCAGCTGGAGTTGACCTTTGGGATTAACATGGTGGCGCTGGTGGATGGTCGTCCACAGTTGTTGCCCCTGCGGCGGATGCTGGAGATCTTTTTGCGCCATCGTCGCGAAGTGGTGATCCGCCGTACCCGATATGAGTTGCGTCGGGCCAGGGCACGTGCCCATGTGCTGGAAGGCCTGGCCGCTGCCCTGGCCAATCTGGATGCGGTGGTGGCGACGATCAAGGCAGCCAAAGACCCGGCCGAGGCACGCGAGGCACTGCTGCGAACCGACTGGCCGGTAGGGCCGATGCTGCGAATGCTGCAGCATGCTGACCCGACCCTCACCCGGCCGCCCGAGCTGGAGCCGGAGTTGGGTCTGCACGGTGAGGTGTATCATCTGTCGGTGGTGCAGGCCCAGTCGATCCTGGATATGCGACTGCAACGTCTGACCGGGCTGGAGCAGGACAAGATCATTCAGGAATACAATCAGCTGCTGGAGAATATCCGGGATTTTCTGGATGTACTGGGGCATCCGCAGCGGGTGGTGGAGATCATCCGCAGTGAGTTGCTGGATATCCGCAAGCGTTTTGCGGATCCGCGGCGCACCGAGATCATCAGGCATGCCCGCCTGCTGCGCGTGGAGGATCTGATTACCGATGAGGAGGTGGTGGTGACGTTGTCGCATGTCGGCTATATCAAGGCGCAGCCGATCAGTGATTATCGTGCCCAACGGCGCGGCGGGCGTGGGCGCACTGCCTCCGGGGTGCGCTCTGAAGATTTTATTGAGCGGTTGTTTATTGCTGCCACCCATGACACGCTGCTGTGTTTTTCCAGTACCGGTCGGGTGTTCTGGGTGAAGGTCTATGAGTTGCCGCTGGCCGGTCACGGCGCCCGCGGTCGCCCGGTGGTGAATCTGTTGCAGCTGGAGGAAGATGAGCGCATCAGTGCCGTGTTGCCGGTGCGTGAGTTCAGTGAGGATCGTTACGTGTTTATGGCGACCGCCGATGGCACAGTCAAGAAGGTCAGGCTGAGTGCCTTTGCACGACCGATGCGGCGAGGCATCATCGCGTTGCGACTGAGTTCAGGCAATCGTCTGGTGCGTGCCGGACTGACCGATGGTGATGATAATGTGATGCTGTTCAGCAGCGACGGCAAGGTGATACGTTTCAAGGAAGGCGAGGTGCGGGCGACCGGGCGCACCAGTCGTGGCGTGCGTGGTATTCGTCTGGCTGAGGGTGAGCAGCTGATATCGATGATCATTCCCGAAGCGGATATTGATGTGTTAACCGTGACCCGCAATGGTTATGGCAAGCGCACACCCCTGGCTCAGCATCCACTGCGCCATCGTGGTGGCAAGGGCGTTATCTCGGTGCGTACCAGTTTGCGTAATGGTGCAGTGGTTGCCTGCGAGAGTGTGCACGGCAATGAAGAGATTATGCTGTTGAGTGATCACGGCAAACTGGTACGCACTGCGGTGCAGGGCATCTCGGTGGTCGGGCGCAGTGCGCAGGGGGTGCGCCTGATTCGGCTGGATGAGGGTGAGGGTCTGGTAGGGATGCAGCGCATTGCTGAGGATGGTGAGAATGGTGACGGGAATGGTGCACCCGATGCCGGGGCATGACAGCCGCTGCCTGAGTCTGGTGCCCGGGGCGCCTGCCAGCGTCTTCAATTTTGCCGCCAGTCCCGGGCCGTTGCCGCTGTCCGTGCGCGAGCGCCTGCTGGAGGCCATGCCGGGCCTGCTGCAGATGCATCATCGCAGTGTTGCCTTTGTGGAGCTGGCAGAACGTCTGCAGGCAAAGCTGCGGGAGCTGCTGGAGGTGCCCGCCGATTACCGTGTGTTGTTCCTGCAGGGCGGTGCCACGGCACAGTTTGCCATGGTGCCGTTGAACCTGTGCCGGGGGCAGGGTGCAGCCGATTATCTGCATACCGGTTACTGGTCCGGTCGAGCCCTGGCGGAGGCGCAACAACTCGGCATGGCGGCGCAACGTGCGGCGGATGGACGTGCCCTGGCGTTTCATGCCATTCCGCCGTCCGACACATGGCAACTGCGTGCCGATGCCGCCTATGTTTACTATACCGCCAATGAGACAGTGGATGGGGTAGA
Organism: Proteobacteria bacterium UBA6729; assembly: GCA_002454015.1. Lineage (GTDB taxonomy): Bacteria > Pseudomonadota > Gammaproteobacteria > Porifericomitales > Porifericomitaceae > UBA6729. The sequence goes on along the minus strand of DKIB01000007.1, from coordinate 14,719 downwards.
GTTCCGGCATACCCCGCAGCTGACTACCGCACCGCTGGTTGCGGATATGAGTTCCTGTCTGTTGTCGCGGCGCATGGAGGTGCATCGTCACGGATTGATCTTTGCCGGGGCGCAGAAGAATATGGGTCTGCCGGGGTTGACCGTGGTGCTGGTACGGGAGGCGCTGTTGCAGGGGGCATTACCGGGTACCCCCTCCCTGTATGACTACCGCGTACAGGATCAGCAGCGCCCGGCATACAACACCCCGGTGGTACCGGCCTGGTACACGGCTGAACTGATGCTGGACTGGGTCGTGGAACAGGGCGGGTTGCAGGCGATGGAGTCCAGCAATTGCAGCAAGGCGGAGACCGTCTATGCTGCCCTGGATACGGGGGGCCTGTACGCCAATGCGGTGGCCCCGGCTTGTCGGTCGCGCGTGAACATCGTCTTTGATCTGGTGGTTCCGGCCCTGCTGCCGCTGTTTCTGGAACAGGCGCATCATGCGGGTCTGCAGGGTCTGGCCGGGCATCGCAGCCGCGGGGGTTGCCGTGCCGCGCTGTACAATGCCCTGCCGGAGGCCGGAGCCTTGGCGCTGGCGGATTTTCTGGCGGATTTCCAGCGTCGTCACGGGTGAGTTACTGATGGGTACCCCTGGCAGAGCCACGGATGCCGATATAGAGGCATTGCGGGAGCGCATAGATGTCATCGATCAGCAGTTGCTGGAGTTGCTGAGCGTCCGCGCCGGGCTGGCCACCCGGGTGGGTCGTTGCAAGCCTGCCGGGGGCAGTTATCGTTCGGCCCGGGAGGGCATGCTGTTACAGCGCGTGTTGCAGGCCAATCCGGGGCCGTTGAGCGAGTTGCAGGTGCATCAGGTATTTCGCGAGATCATATCGGTGTGTCGGGCCCTGCAGCAGGTGCCGCGCGTTGCCTGTCTGGGACCGGCCGGAACCTTCAGTCATGTGGCGGTGCTGGAGCGTTTCGGCAACGCGGTCGATCTGGTGTTGCAGGAGGATATAGCCGGGGTGTTTCGTGCCGTGGAAGGGGGCAGCTATGGACTGGTGCCCATAGAGAATTCCTTCGGTGGCTCCGTGCATCCGACGCTGGAACTGCTGGAGCACAGCCCGCTCAGCATCTGCGGTGAAAGCGAACTGCGGGTGCGGCACTGTCTGCTGGGCAGTACGCTGGATGCGGTGCATACCGTGGCAGCCCATCCACAGGCGCTGCTGCAATGCCGACGGTGGCTGGATCGCCATTTGCCCGGTGTGCGGCGCGTTGCTGCCGAGAGCACCGCTGCAGCCGCAGTGCAGCTGCGTAGCGCGGACGACACGGGTCTGGTGGCGATCAGCAATACCATTGCTGCGCGGCTGCACGAGTTGCAGGTGTTGGCATACGGCATTGAGGATGACTCGCGCAATGTAACGCGTTTCATCGTCCTCGGTCGCAGTGCCGAAGCCCCCACCGGCAACGACAAGACCTCGGTGTTGTTCACGATATCCAATCAGCCCGGCACCCTGTATCGAGCCCTGGCGTGTTTTGCGGAGCGTGGGGTCAGTATGCTGCGTATTGAGTCACGCCCATCGCGCCGTGGTCCCTGGGAGTACCTGTTCTTTGTAGACCTGGCGGGGCATGCTGCGGTGGCCCCGTTGCAGGATGCCCTGCAGGATCTGGCGACCCGGGTGGTTTCATTGAAGGTGCTGGGTGCCTATCCTCGTTCGGTAGTGCAGCTGGATCCATGGCATTCGGACTGAGCCATCTGGTACCGCAGGAACTGCGCGAGCTGGAGCCGTATCGCCCCGGCCTGGCGGCGGCGCAGGGGGCATCCGGGGGGCAGCTGCTCCGACTGGCCGCCAATGAAAATACGCAGGGGCCGGCTGCCGCTGTCCGCCAGGTGCTGACCGATGCCGTGGAGCTGTCACGCTATCCGGATGGCAATGGCACCGCACTGAAGCAGGCCCTGGCGGAGCACCACGGTGTGGTGCCGGAGCAGCTTACCCTGGGGGCCGGTTCCAACGAGGTATTGTTGCTGGTGGCCCAGGTCCTGATGCGCCCCGGTCTTGAGGGGGTGCATGCACGCTACTCGTTTATCGTCTACCCGTCGATCATCCGTATCGCTGGAGGTACACCGGTGCAGGCGGAGGCGGTGGACCGTGGTCATGATGTGGATGCCCTGCTGGCAGCCGTTACCCCGCGTACGCGACTCCTCTATATCGCCAATCCCAACAATCCTACCGGCACCTGGTTGCGTACAGCGCAGCTGCGGCAGCTGCTGGAGGCCCTGCCCGGGCATATGGTGACGGTGGTGGATGAGGCCTACTTTGAATACCTGCAGGACGAGCCGGATTACCCTGACTGCATACGCTGGATAGAGCAATTCCCCCGCCTGGTGGTGACCCGTACCTTTTCCAAGGTCTACGGCCTGGCAGCATTACGTATCGGTTACGCCGTGTCACATGTCGAACTGGCGGAGTTGATGAATCGGGTGCGTCAGCCCTTCAATGTGAGTCAGCCGGCCCTGGCGGCGGCGCAGGTGGCGCTGGCCGAGCAGGCCCATGTAGCACACAGTGTGCGTACCAACCATGCGGGCACCGCACAGTGGCGTAAGGCGGCGGCCCGCCTGGGTATAGCCGCTACCTGTGGGGGTGGAAATTTTGTGCTGCTGGATTTGCAGCGACCCGCGCAGCCGGTCCATGCCGCGCTACTGGTAGCGGGGGTGGTGGTGCGCCCGTTGCAGGAGTACGGTTTGCCGGAGTGCCTGCGGGTGACCATCGGTACCGCCCGGGAAAATGCACAGTGTATTGCCGCCCTGGAACAGGCCCTGAGCCGGGACCGATGAATGTCGGGGCATAGCGGTTCCGGGGTGCCGGCACAGCCGGGGCGGGTGGCGATCTACGGGGTTGGCCTGATCGGGGGTTCGCTGGCGCTGGCCCTGCGTCAACGCAAGGTATGGGTCAGTGCCTGTGACACGGACCCGGCGACGGTAGCCTATGCCATGCAGCACGGTATAGCGGATGCGATCAGTGCGGACCCGGCAGCGGCCCTGCAGGGTGCCGAACTGGCCGTGTTGTGTGTGCCCCCGGCTGCTGTGCCGGGGTTGCTCAGTACACTTGCCCCGCTGCTGGGTGCGGAACAGGTGCTGAGCGACACCAGCAGCATCAAGCGCAGGGTGGTGGAGGTGGCCCGTACTACACTGGGTGCCGCCTGGCCCAACTTTGTGCCCGCTCATCCGGTGGCCGGCACGGAACAAAGCGGCGTGGGTGCGGCGGATGCCGCACTGTTTCACAATTGCCAGGTGATTCTGACCCCGGCCCCGGATACCGCCCGCCGGGCGGTCCATCAGGTAGAGCAACTCTGGCGTGCCGTGGGGGCGGTTGCCGTGCGGTCCATGGAGGCGGCACGGCATGATGCCCTGTTGGCGGCGGGCAGTCACCTGCCGCATCTGCTGGCCTTTGCCCTGGTGGATTATCTGGCGGGTCGTGCTGATGCCACTGAGGTATTGCGTTACTCGGCAGGCGGGTTTGCAGATTTCACCCGTATTGCTGCCAGTGATCCACGGCTGTGGACACAAATTTGCCTGGCCAACCGGGATGAACTGCTCACTTGCATACGGGGCTTTAGTGATCGGCTGGAGGCCCTGACACAGATTCTGGACCGTGCGGATGCGGCGGCGCTGGAAGGTTTTCTGAGTCAGGCCGGGCAAAGCCGACAACGTTATGTAGACCCGCGATGACGGGCATGGGCAGTACGCTGGATTATCGGGTGCAGCCCGGCACGGCGCTGGTGGGGCGCATACGGATGCCGGGGGATAAATCCATCTCGCACCGCGCCCTGTTGCTGGCGGCTCTGGCCGAGGGGGAAAGCGTACTGGAAGGGTTGTCCACCGGCACCGATGTGTCAGCCATGGCAGTGGCCCTGCAGGCCCTGGGGACTCGTATGGAGGCGGGTGCCCCGGGGTGCTGGCGGGTGCATGGGGGTCCCTTCCGGGCTCCGGACCGGGCGCTGGATCTGGGCAATTCGGGGACGGCAGCGCGACTGTTGATCGGGGCGCTGGCCGGATGTCCCTTCGACACCGTGTTGACCGGGGATGCCTCGCTGTGCCGACGTCCGATGCGCCGGATCATTGCCCCGCTGCAGGCCATGGGGGCACAGTTTGAGGCGGCGCCGGGCGATACCCTGCCATTGACGGTACGGGCCAGTGCCGGGCTGGCGGGGCTCCACTACCGCTGCCCGCTGCCCAGTGCCCAGCTGAAGTCCGCCCTGCTGCTGGCCGGCCTGCGCGCTGCGGGCAGTACCTGCGTTACCGAATCGGTACAGACCCGCGATCATACCGAGCGCCTGCTGGAGCAGTTTGCCGGGCCACCGTCGGCAGCCGCAACCCGGGATGCGTATGGTTACACCGTCTGCGTGCAGGGAGGCACCCGGCTCAGGGCGGCACGGCTACAGGTGCCCGGAGATTTTTCGCAGGCGGTATTCTTCATCGCGGGGGCCTGTCTGGCACCGGGCTCTGAACTGCGGATCGAGCGGGTGGGTATGAATCCATCGCGGACTGCAGCACTGGAGGTGTTCCGGGCCATGGGCGCCGCCATTGAGATGGAGGGCGAAGCCGTGCTGTCCGGAGAACCGATCATGACCCTGCGGGTGCGCCATACGACCGGCCTGCATGCCGCCTCCATAGCGGGGGAGCTGGCGGCCCGTGCCATCGATGAGTTGCCGATGCTCATCGCCTTGTCGGCCTGTCTGCCCGGTTGTACCCGGTTGCGCGATGCGACTGCACTCAGGACCAAGGAGAGTGACCGCCTGCAGTCCCTGCAGGAAGGCTTGCAGGCGGTGGGCATACGGGTGGAGGGTCTGCCGGACGGGTTGAATGTCTACGGTGCCCAACCCCGCGGGGGGGTGGTGCACAGCCATGGCGACCACCGTATGGTGATGGCCTTCACCATGCTGGCCCTGGCCGCTGCGCAGCCGGTGCGGATCGTGGATTGTGACTGGGTACAAACCTCCTTTCCCGGCTTTGTCGGGTTGGCGCGGCAGGCAGGGATGGTTGTGCAGGAGCAGTGGGGGCAGTGAGTGCGGCGGCAGTCCCCGTCATCGCCCTGGATGGTCCCGGAGGGACAGGCAAGGGCACGGTCGGGCTGCAGCTGGCACAACGGCTGGGTTGGCATTTTCTGGACAGCGGCATGCTGTATCGCGCGCTGGCCCTGCAGGCCTTGAGACAGGGACTGGCCATGACTGCCGAAGCCGCCCTGGCTGCCCTGGTGGAGACCCTGGAACTGGATTTTGTGCGCCCTGGCCCGATGGCCGGGAGGGCGCTGCTGGCAGGTGAGGCGGTGGAGTTGCGCAGCGAGTCCTGTGCCACCGCGGCTTCCCGACTGGCAGTGCTACCGCAGGTGCGGCAGGCCCTGTTGGTCCGGCAGCAGGCCTATCGCCATCCCCCGGGGCTGGTGGCGGATGGTCGTGATATGGGCAGTGTGGTCTTTCCGGACGCCAGGCTGAAGATTTTTCTCACCGCCACCCCGGAGGAACGTGCCCGCCGTCGGTTCAGGCAGTTGGAAAATATGGGCATAGCTGCTAGACTGTCCGACTTGATTGAGGCAGTGAACCAGCGTGATGCGCGGGATCGGGATCGGGCGCAGTCTCCCATGCAGTCGGCGCTGGATGCTGTCGTGATCGATACCACGGGACTGAGCAGGGCCGCGGTCTTGCGGAGGGTTGTGACCCTCTGGGAGCGGCGGGCCTGTGTTCTGTAACCGTAACGGAGTTGCCTGTGCCGATACATCGGGCCTGTAACAGGGAGAGAGTGTTTTTATGAGTGAAAATTTTGCCGAGTTGTTTGAGAACAGCAGTTTTGCCGAGCGGATGAAGCCCGGGGCAATCATCAACGCCACCATTCAGGACGTGGTGCCCGGCTTTGTGGTGGTGAATGCGGGACTGAAGTCCGAGGGCATGATCCCGATCGATCAGTTCTGCAATCGTGAGGGTGACCTGGAGGTTGAGGTGGGCGATCAGGTGGAGGTGACCCTGGCGGAACTGGAAAACGGCGACGGACAGATCCGCCTGTCCCGGGAAAAGGTCAAATTGTTGCGTGCCTGGGAGGAACTGGAGCGTGCCCAACAGGAGGACAGTACAGTCAGTGGTCGCCTGTGTGGGCGTGTCAAGGGTGGTTTTGTAGTGGATATAGACGGGGTGCGGGCCTTCCTGCCCGGCTCATTGCTGGATGTACAACCGGTACGCGATACCACCTACCTGGAGGGGCAGTCCCTGACCTTCAAGGTGGTGATGCTGGACCGCCCGAATAACAACATCGTGGTGTCACGCCGGGCGGCAATGAGTGAGGCAGGCGAGGGCATCCGTGATCAACTGGAAGAGGGGCAGGTTATCAAGGGCACGGTCAAGAACCTGACCGAGTACGGGGCCTTTGTGGATCTGGGGGGCATAGACGGGTTGCTGCATGTGACCGACATGTCATGGAAACGGATACGTACACCCGGGGAGGTGGTCACGGTAGGTCAGGAGCTGGAGGTCAAGATACTGCGCCATGATATGGAGCGTGGTCGCATCTCTCTGGGGTTGAAGCAGTTGCGTGAGGATCCCTGGGCGGACACCGTGAATCGCTATCCCGAAAAGGCACGCTTCAGTGGCAAGGTGACCAGCATCACGGAATATGGTTGCTTTGTGGAACTGGAAGAAGGCGTGGAGGGACTGGTGCATGTCTCGGCGATGGACTGGACCAACAAGACCGCGCACCCATCCAAACTGGTGCAGATTGACGAGAAGGTAGAGGTAGAGGTGCTGGGGGTGGACAAGCAGCGCCGTCGCATCTCCCTGGGCATCAAGCAGTGCAAGACAAATCCGTGGGAGGCCTATGCCCGGGCGCATGAGAAAGGCGAGAAGGTGGAAGGCAAGATCAAGGCCATCACCGACTTTGGCATCTTCGTCAGTCTGGAGAATGGTCTGGATGGTCTGATTCATCTTTCCGACCTGTCCTGGGACCCGGACAGCGAGCAGCAGCAACGGAGTCTGGCAGAGTACGGCAAGCGGCGCGGGGGAGATGTGCAGGCGGTGATCATCGGGGTGGATGCACAGCGTGAGCGCATCTCTCTGGGTATCAAGCAAATGGAGCCGGATCCGGTTGCAGAGTATCAGCGCGCCCATTCGAAGGGCAGTGCTGTTACGGGCAGGGTCACCCGGGTAGAGACGAATTATGTGCTGGTGGAACTGGCTGCGAATGTAGTGGGCATCGTGAAGATGCAGGAGCTGTCCGTGGAAGAAGAGCCGGGCCGCACTGCACCCAAGGTCGGTGCTACCCTGGAGGCGAAGTTTACGGGGGTGGATCGCAAGAAGCGCATGCTGATGCTGTCGGTCAAGGCGCTGCAGAGTGAGGAGCAGGAAGAGGCGGTGCGTGAATACAGCCGCAGCAACAAGACCCGGGAAGCGAAGCTGGGCGATTTGCTCAGGGAGAAGTTGCGGGGCGGTTAGGCAATCTGTACACCTGCGCATGCCCGTGTCGGTCTGGTTGGGCAGGGCCTGCGGGTGGTTACGGAGTTGGAACGATGATGGTGTGCATGACCAAATCAAAATTGATCAGTAGTCTGGCAGCAGAGTTGCCACATCTGAGCTACAAGGATGTGGAACTGGCGGTAAAACTGGTGCTGGAACATATGTCACAGGCCCTGTCAGAGGGGCATCGTGTGGAGATACGGGGCTTTGGCAGTTTTTCCCTGCGCCACCGTCCGGCCCGCATGGGACGCAATCCCCGCACCGGTGTGGCGGTGTACCTGTCTTCCAAGCATGTGCCTCACTTCAAGCCGGGCAAGCAGTTGCGTGGTCGTGTGGATATAGTGCCGCGACCTGAAGAGGAGTCCACCGTCTGAACATTGCGGACAGCTGCCCATGGTCCGCAGCTTGCTGTTGAGCCCTGTTGCGCGCCCGCCACCCCGCCCCTTGAGCACATTCATTTCTTCCGGTTTGTTCTGGCTGCTGTTGCCCGCTGTTGCCGGGGTGGGTTGGTGGTTCGGGCAGCGTGCTGCCCGCCGCCCGTCACCGCTGACCGGCAGTGGCTACTCCCAGGATTACTTCCGCGGCCTGGATTATATTCTCGATGAACAACCTGACAAGGCCGTAGAGATCTTTATCAGCATGCTGGAACATTATGCTGATACCACCGAAATACACTGGGTGCTCGGAAAATTGTTTCGGCGCTGCGGTGAACTGGACCGGGCCATACATGTGCATCAGAGTCTGCTGTCGCGGGCGGGACTGGCAGAGCAGCAGCGCCTGATGTTTGTGCATGAGTTGGGGGTGGACTACCTGCGCGCCGGGCTGTTGGACCGCGCGGAGAATCTGTTCAGGGAGGTGGTGGACAGTGGGCACAACGGCACCCATGCCGAGGTCTCGCTGACCGGGTTGCTGGAGATCTATCAGCAGGAACAGGATTGGGAGAAGGCGATATTCACCGCCCGCCAATTACAGAATTATCGTCGTCAGGGGACCGGTTTGATGATCGCGCAGTTCTATTGCCAACAGGCAGAGCTGGCCCGGGGGCGTGCCGTTGATGAGCGTGCCTGTCTGGAACAGGCCATGGCAGCGGATCCAAAGTGTGTGCGTGCCAGTCTGGCCGAGGCGCGACTGCTGGCCGAGGATGATCAGCTGGAGCGTGCCATCGGCACGTTGCAGCGTGTGGAACATCAGGACCCGGATTTTTTGCCGGAGATCATCCGGCCATTGCTGCACAGCTATCGGGGCCTCAAGCGTACGGACAGCGGCCTGGAATATTTGCGTCAGGTGTACAGTCGACGCGGGGGCATCAGCATGTTGATGGAGCTGGCGCAACACATTGCTACAGCAGAGGGGGATGAGGCTGCCATGCATTATCTGGCCGCTGAATTACGCAAGCATCCATCGGTGCGCGGCGTCAATTTGCTGCTGCAATATATGGTGGGCGTTGCAGACGGGTCCACCCGGGATGAGTTGAGTGTGGTACATGAAATCATTGGTCGCTTTCTGGAACATGAGCCCATGTACCGTTGTCGCCAGTGTGGCTTTCGGGCTCACACCCTGCACTGGCAATGTCCCGGGTGCCGTGGCTGGAGTGTAGTCAAGCCGGTACGTGAAGCGGATGCAGAGTGACCCCGCACTGATCGTCGCCCTGGATTTGCCGCCGCCCGAGGTGATGGCACTGGTGGCCCGGCTGGAGCCGGCGCGCTGTGCGCTCAAGGTAGGCATGGGGCTGTTTATGCGTGGGGGGCCGGAACTGGTTGAGCAGCTGGTGCGCTCCGGCTATCGCGTATTTCTGGACCTGAAGTTGCATGACATCCCTTCGGTCAACGCCGAGTCCTGCCGGGTGGCTGCTGCACTGGGGGTGTGGATGGTGGATGTGCATGCCGCCGCCGGTGCCGCCGCACTGGCCCTGGCACGCGATACCCTGGAACAGTACACCCCGCGTCCATTGCTGGTGGCGGTGACGGTATTGACCAGTACGGCACCCGCCCCCGGGGCGGTGCTGGAGGATGAGGTGCACAATCTTGCCGTGCAGGCACAGCAGCAGGGCGCCGATGGCGTGGTGTGCTCGGCGCGCGAGGCCGCGCAGCTGCGTTGCGCCCTGGGCCGGGATTTTTGTCTGGTGACACCGGGGATACGCCCCGACCCGGGGGTGCGGGATGATCAGCGCCGCACGGCTACACCGCGGCAGGCCATCACCGCCGGTGCAGATTATCTGGTGATCGGGCGGCCCATCGTGCGTGCCGCAGAGCCACTGGCAGTCCTGGACCGCATAGAGGATGAAATCCGCCAGGCCAGGGCCGGGGATACGGCGTGAGCACACTGTATGAAGCGGCACTGCCCCCACCGGGTCGCCGGGTATGCTGGTCGGGTCTGTATGGCAGTGCCGCTGCATTGTTGTTGGCACGCTGCGTGCAGCAGGCACCGGGGCCGATCCTGCTGGTAGCTGCAGACCTGAGCGCCGCCATGCGGTATGCGGCGGAGCTGGATTTTTATATGGAGTCGGGTCAGGTGCTGAGGTTCCCGGACCGACAGACCCTGCCCTATGACACCCTGGCCCCGGATGCAGCAGTGGGTTCAGAACGCATGGGGACACTGCAGGCCCTGCCTGCATTGCGCCAGGGTATCGTCATCACATCCATGGCTGCGCTGGCGCATCGCCTGCCCCCACCGACCGCCATCGCTGCCCTGCGGCTGGCCCCCGGCGTACGCCTGACCCGGGGTCCCGCCTGGTTGACCGAGTCCGGGTACCGTGCTGTCTCCAGGGTGAGTGAGCCGGGGGAGTTTGCGGTCCGCGGTGCCCTGATCGATGTGTATCCCATGGGGCGTGCACAGCCCTGCCGGATCGATCTTTGCGATACCCGGATCGAGGGGATACGCCAGTTTGATCCGGGCACGCAACGCACGACAACGGGGGTAGAAGAACTCCTGTTGTTGCCTGCCCTGGAGGTGTCCATGGCAACGGCACAGGTGGAGCGTTTTCGCAGGGGCTTTCGCAAGGCCTTCGCAGGCAACCCCATGGAGAACCCGGTATATCGGCAGCTCGCGGAGGGCATCATGCCGTCGGGCATTGAGTATTATCTGCCATTGTTTTATGAACATACCGTCAGTCTGCTGGACTACCTGCCTGCCGGGGCCTGCGTGGTGCTGGATGCCGGGGTCCGGGAGGTGCTGGAGCGGCTGCATGATGCCTTTGCGCGGCGACGGCAGGAGTCTCACCTGCCTGCGGAGACCCTGCTGTATACCGCAGCCGAACTGGATACGGCCCTGCAGTCCCACTCCTGCATTGATCTGGGCCCGGAGCAGGGCGGTGCAGAGCGCTTTGACAGCAAGCCCCCGCCAGTGGTGCGCATCGATGCACGGCATGCGCATCCCCTGGCCCGTCTGGAGGCGTTTATTGCCGACTATTCGGGACGGGTGCTGCTGGTTGCCGAGGGACCGGGACGGGCCGAGGTCTTGGGTCGCATGTTGCAGCACCTGCAGCCGCAGGAGGTGTCGGGCTGGTCTGCCTTTGCCGCTGGAAGCATGCGTCTGGGGCTGACCGCGGCACCGTTGGAGCGTGGCCTGTATCTGCAGGATCGGTGTGTGATTACCGGGTTGCAGGCCAGGCAGGCCAGGCCTCCCGCCCGCTACAAATCCCGCTCGGCGGAAGAGGTGCTGCGTGATTTTGACACGCTGGCCCCCGGGACCCCGGTAGTACACAGGGAGCATGGTGTAGGTCGTTACCGCGGTCTGCTCACCCTGCAGCCGGATGGTGTGGCCACGGAATTTTTGTGTCTGGAATACGCCGGGGCGGATCGGCTGTATGTCCCCGTTACCGCCCTGGACCGGGTCAGTCGCTACACCGGCGCAGAGCCCGGGCATGCCCCCCTGCATCGCCTGGGCAGTGCACAGTGGCGGCGCCAGCGCGCCCGTGTGCAGCGCAGCCTGCATGATCTGGCGGTAGAGATCCTGGATGTGCAGGCCCGTCGGGAGGCCCGCCCCGGTTATGCCTGCGTACTGGATGCGGATCGCTATGCGGCCTTCTGCAGGGGCTTTGCCTGCGTCGAGACCTCCTGTCAGGTGCAGGCCATCGGGCAGATCCTGGATGATCTGCTGGCGGCTCGGCCGATGGATCGGCTGGTCTGTGGTGATGCCGGTTTTGGCAAGACCGAGCTGGCCCTGCGGGCGGCATTTGTCGTCAGCGACAATGCCCGCCAGGTGGTGGTACTGGCGCCCACCCTGTTGCTGGCCGAGCAGCACTACAGGGTCTTCAGTGATCGCTTTGCGGACTGGCCGATACAGGTCGCACTGCTGGCCCGCGGGAGCACCAGGCAGGAGGCCGTGTTGCAGGGCCTGGCGGATGGCACGGTGGACATCGTGATCGGTACGCACAAGCTGTTGTATGGGCGCATTCGCTATCGGCAGCTGGGTCTGCTGATCATCGATGAGGAACAACGTTTTGGGGTGCGCCAGAAAGAACGTCTGAAGAAGCTGCGTACCGAGGTAGATATTCTTGCCCTCAGTGCAACGCCGATCCCGCGCACCCTGGATACGGCCCTGACCGGGTTGCGGGAGCTGTCCACCATCGTCACGCCACCCCCCGGCCGCCGTCCGGTGCTGACTCGGGTGCATGCGTGGGATACAGCCAGCATGATTGAGGCCATGCAGCGTGAACTGCAGCGTGGCGGTCAGGTATTCTTCGTGCATGATCGTATCGAGTCGATCCAGTCCTGCACCGATGCTGTACGCAGACTGATGCCTGCGGCCCGGATTCGTCATGCCCATGGCGGCATGCCCCCGGCAGTACTGGGGCAACTGATGGCGGACTTCAGGCAGGGCCGTTTTGATATTCTGGTGTGTACCACGATCATTGAAAACGGTCTGGACCTTCCGAATGCCAACACCATCCTGATAGACCGCGCCCATCACCTCGGGCTGGCCCAGCTCTACCAGCTGCGCGGGCGGGTGGGGCGGTCGCATCGGCAGGGCTATGCTCACCTGTTGACCCCGCCGCGTCTGGTGTTGGGTGAACCCGCCCGCCATCGTCTGCAGGCGCTGGTCGCGCTGGATACCCTGGGGGTAGGGTGCTCTCTGGCCCTGCATGATCTGGAACTCCGCGGTGCCGGTGAACTGCTGGGTGAGGAACAGAGTGGGCACATCCAGCAGCTGGGTTATGGCACCTATCTGGAGATGCTGCGTGAGACGGTGGCGGCACTGCGCAGCGGTGCACAGGCAGAGGACACACTGGAGCCGGAGCTGGAACTCAACCTCGGCCTGCCCGCCCTGTTGCCTGCCGACTATGTGTCCGATATCTGCCTGCGGCTGTCGCTGTACAAGCGCATTGCCGCGCTGCGCACGACGGCGGAGCTGGATGAGATGCGTGCTGAACTGATCGATCGCTTTGGCCCCCTGCCGCCCCCGGCGGACTACCTGCTGCGTATCAGCGTGCTCCGGTGCGCCGCCGCCCCCCTGGCCGTAACGCAGGTACGCCTGCACGCAGGGGGTGGTGCCATCCAGTTTCGGGATCCTGCCAACGTGGATGTGACACAGTTGTTGCGGCTGGTGCAGGATGCCCCGCACATCTTCAGTCCGACCCCACAGCACGGTCTCAGGATCAACGCCGAGCTGCCCGAGCCGGAACAGCGTATACAGTTTTTGCAGGATCTCCTGACCCGCCTGCAGACCCGTGATGCAGCCTGAGCGTATGGCCGTGTTGTGTGCGGTGCTGCTGTGTGGCAGCGCCCAGGCAGCGGATTACCGTCTGGAACTGGTGGTCTTCGATCAGTTGAGCCCGGATGTGGATGGCGAACAGTTGCAGGAATTGCTTGCATTTCCGGAGCCCCCCACCGAGGTGCTGTATCCCTGGGGGGTCCCCCCCACCGGTCCGGCGGTATTGCCGAATGCCGAGGCCCTGCCACGGGCCTGGCAGCAGCTGCGCTATTCCGCACAGTACCGACCGCTGTTGCAATTGGCCTGGGTGCAGCCGGACTGGAGTCGTGCCCCACCATTGCGCCTGCCCGTAGTGGTTTGTCATCCCCAGGGGCTGGCCTCCACCGCAGTACCCATGCTGCAGGGTGCCGTGCACTTTGTCGACACCGGGCGGTTGCGTGTGGAGATCGATCTGGCCTATCGCCGCTGTGCGGCAGACAGCGGGGCGGACAGCGCCATCATCCGTGTAGCCTTCAGGCAGCGTGTCCTGTTAAAACGGCTGCACTATCTGGATCATCCGCTGGTGGGGGTGCTGTTCCGGGTACGGCGTCACCCGGGGCCATGAACCCGGCCTGCCCGGCCTGGTTGTCGGCCCCGCCGCAACCGCTGCATGATCAACCCGCGGTAGAGCAGGCCCTGACCGGGCTGGCCCACGATATCCACGCCGCACTGGCCGGGCACGACCCGCTGCTGCTGTGCATGGTCAACGGCGGTATAGTCGTCACCGGCATGCTGCTGCCCAGGCTGGCATTGCCACTGCAACTGGATTACGTACACCTGTATCGATACCGTGGTGCCCGGCAGGGCGGTGCACTGCACTGGGTGCGGCGTCCACCCGAGACCGTACGGGACCGCACCGTACTGCTGGTGGATGATGTACTGGATGTGGGGCTCACCATGCAGGAAGCCATACGCGCCTGTCACGCACAGGGTGCGGCACGGGTGCTGTGTGCAGTGCTGGTCGACAAACAGCTGCCACAGCGTTCGGTGCAGGCAGACTTTACGGGTCTGCGTGCACCGGATCGTTATCTGGTGGGCTGTGGCATGGATTACCGCGGCTACATGCGTAACCTGCCGGGCATCTGTATACTGCCGGAGTGATGCGCGGACGTCTGGCCATCATCGGCGGTTCCGGTACCCGGCCTCCGGCCTGGTTGCAGGATGCCGCTCCCCTGGCGGTGCTCACCCCCTTTGGTCCGCCTGCCGCACCCCCCCTGCTGGGCAGCTGCCAGAACCGCGAGTTGCTGTGGCTGCCNNCTGCCGCGCCACGGCCAGCAGCATCAGCTATTGCCCCATCAAATCAACTACCGCGCCAACCTGTGGGCACTGCAGGAACTGGAGGTAACACAGATCGTTGCCGTGAATGCGGCAGGCGGCATCACCCGCCGCATGCAACCGCGGCGTATGGTGGTACCGGATCAACTGATCGACTACACCTTTGGACGGGAGCACAGCTTTGCCGATGCCGCAGTCAGCCGCCACATCGAGTTCACCCTGCCTTATGCAGCAAGCCAGCGTACTGCCCTGTTGCAGGCAGCCCGCACCGCAGGGTTGC
>DKIB01000100.1:3091-5324 GCA_002454015.1 Proteobacteria bacterium UBA6729 | reverse complement strand
AAGCGGGAGAAGATCTCGCCCAGCAGTTGTTCCGTAGTGGTCTTGCCGGTGATCTCATCCAGGGCACGGGTGGCACGGGTGAGTTCTTCGGCGGCCAGTTCCGGCTGCTGCTGCCGGGCCTGTTGCAGATGTTCGGCACAGTGGTCCAGGGCAGTAACGTGGCGTAGCCGGGCCGTCAGGGCTCCCTCGGGAGCTCCGACCCGTGCCAGTATGGCGGCGCGCAACAGCTCCAGGCCGGCACCGGTTCGGGCAGACAGATATATCGTGTCTGCGGTTGCGCGGGCGGGTACATCGTGGAGATCGATCTTGTTGTAGAGGCGCAGGCAGGGGGCCGCGGGCGCGGCTATCGGCGGGGTGCCGTATTCCTGCAGCAGCAATATCAGATCGGCCTGTTGTGCCAGGGCGTGACCCCGACGAATGCCTTCCGCTTCGATGGGATTCGGTTCGGTACGCAGCCCTGCGGTATCGGTGAGCAATACGGGCAGACCCTGAAGGTTCAGGGTGGTACGCACCGGGTCCCGGGTGGTCCCGGGTTGATCGGTAACGATGGCGAGGTTCTCTTCGGCCAATGCATTCAGCAGGGTAGACTTGCCGACGTTGACGGGGCCGAGGATAACCACCCGCAGCCCGCCACTCAGCAGTTCCCCCTTGCGGGCCTGCGCCCGCAGTTGCTGCACCTGCTGTTGCAGGCCCTGCAGATCCGGCAACGAGGCCTCGCTCTCTTCCGGAAAGTCCAGACTCGCCTCCAGTGCGGCGCGGGCATCCAGCAGCCCTCTGGCAAGGGCGTGCACTTGCCGGGACAGGCCCCCTTCCATGGATCGCACGGCACCCAGGGCCGCCTCGCGGGTATGGCTGTCTATCAGGTCGGCTACGGCCTCGGCCTGGGCCAGATCCAGTTTGCCGTTGAGAAAGGCTCGTTCACTGAACTCGCCAGGTCGGGCCAGCCGTGCCCCCAGTTGCAGCACGCGTTCCAGTAACAGCTGCGGTGCGGTACGACCCCCATGTCCATACAGCTCCAGTACGGATTCCCCGGTAGCGGAGGCCGGGGCAGCAAAGTAAATCAGGATTCCGCGGTCCAGCGTGTTGCCGTCGGCATCCCTGAAGGTACAGCAGGTAGCGGTGCGCGGGGCCGGGAGTCGCCCGGCCAGGGCCGCTGTCATCGCAGGGACCCCCGCGCCGGAGATACGGATAACCGCAAGCGCGGAACGACCGGGCGGGGTCGCGAAGGCGGCAATGGTGTCTGTCAGGCCGCCTGCTCTATTCGACGCGTGATGTACCACTGCTGGGCGATGGAAAGCAGATTGTTCATAAACCAGTACAGCACCAGACCCGCCGGGAAGAAGGCGATGATCACGGTGAAGACCGGCGGGAACACCGCCATGACCCGGCGCTGTATGGGGTCTGGACTCTGCGGGCTGAGCTTTTGTTGTACATACATGGTTGCCCCCATCAGGATGGGCAGCACAAAGTAGGGGTCCCGACTGGAGAGATCACTCAACCAGAGCATAAAGTAGGCCTGACGGAGTTCCACGCTCTCCAGCAGCACCCAGTACAGGGCGATGAACACGGGGATCTGTACCAGGATCGGCAGACATCCGCTGAAGGGATTGAACTTTTCTTCCCGGTAAAGACGCATCATCGCCTGCTGCATGGCCGTCCGGTCATCGCCATGCCGTTCGCGGATACTCTGGATGCGCGGTTGCAGGCGGCGCATGTTCGCCATGGATCGATAGCTGGTGGCCGACAGATGAAAGAACGCCAGCTTCACTATGGCCGTCAGCAGAATGATGGCAACGCCCCAGTTGTTGGTCAGGGTATAAAGCCAGGACAACAGAAAGAACAAAAACTTGGAGATCGGCCACAGCCAGCCATAATCAACCGTGAGATCCAGCTTGGTGGCAATTTCCTTCAGGTCTTTCTGCACCTTGGGGCCCAGATAGATACGGTGCCCCCCGAGCATGGATTCGCCCGCCGCCAGTTGACTGTCCGGTGACATGGAGCCGATGGTGTAGGCGCCCTCACTCGGCGGTAATGAGTAGTAGTGATAGTTGTCTTGCATGTGCAGCGGTAGCAGAGCGCCGATAAAGTAGTGCTGCAGGAAGGCGATCCATCCATCCTGAATGTCCTGGCCCAGCGCGCGATTATGCATGTCTTCAAAATCAAACTTGCTGTAGCGGTCCTCCGGGCTGGACAGTACCGCTCCGGTATAGCTGTACACCGGATTGGTGAAGAT
>DKIB01000100.1:1481-3032 GCA_002454015.1 Proteobacteria bacterium UBA6729 | reverse complement strand
GAATCTGGTAGAGAACCTCCATCAGATAACTGCCTCTCCTGAAGATCAGGGTCTTTTCAACCGCCAGACCGGTGCCCTCATCCCAGTACAGGGGGACCCGCAACTCATCCATGCCCTCCTGCAATCGGTAAGAGGGGTTCAGGCTTCGGTATGTGGCGGTGTGATCGGGTGCCGGGGCGCCGCTGCGGGTAACGAGACCGCCCTGCAGCTGCGCGGGCGCTGTGCTGGACCCCGAGTCTATCAGCGTAACCGGGTCGTCCGGGTTGCGGGCAACCACCGGATAATCCAATAACCGGAGTTTATGGACCACCCCGCCCTGCGTCCCCACTTCCACGTCAAGTACATCCGTCTTCACCAGGATGCGTGGCCCCGTTACCCGCCCTGGTTTCGGGATGGCCACAGCAGCAGTAGTGGCCTCCCCGGCGACGGGCAACTCGGGCAGGGCGGGTTGCGCCACGGGCTCCAGTGGGGTCGCGTGGGCGGCCGCCGGTTGCGTGGCCGTCGGGGCTCGGGCCTGGTCCCCCTGCCAGGCGGTCCACAACATGAGTATCACCATCGCCAGAGCAAACAACAGGATCAGGCGCTGTGTTTCAGTGTTCATGATTCTCCTCCGCGCCGGGCACCGGATCCAGACCGCCCGGATGCAGGGGATGGCAGCGCAACAGCCGCCGGACCGACAGCATGCCGCCCCGCACTACCCCCCGTGTACGTATCGCCTCAATAGCATACTGCGAGCAACCGGGAATGAACCGACAGGAGGGCATCAATAGCGGCGCAATGGTCCATTGGTAGGCGCGTATGGTGCCGATCAACAGGGACTTCACTGCGGTTTTATCTGCTGCACAGTTCATGGGCCAGGGTATCAGTCAACATTGGCTGTAAGGTGGCTTCATCAGCGCCGGGTTTACTCTGTTCGCTGCTTTGACAAACTTCGGTGTACCCGTTCCCAGAGCCGCGACAGCGACAGGCGCAACTCATCCGGCGTCAGCCGGTGCAGGGGGTAGCGTGCCATGATCATGATGTCCTGGCTGCCCAGCTGGTTGTGCCGAAAACTCTCACGGATAATGCGCTTGGCGCGATTGCGATGCACCGCTCGGCGCACGTATCGACGGGGCACGCCCAGACACAGGCGCGGGTGGCCCAGGGCATTCTCCCGGAAGGTCACCCTGAAATACCGATCCGTCTTGCGCTTGGCATCATGGGCTCTGAGCAGCTCGCGTATTTCCCGGGATCGAGCGAGGCGATACCTGCGCGGAAACCCCCACCTCTGCCGGGCCGCTTCAGACGCTGAGGCGGGTTCTCCCCTTCGCACGCCTTCTGCGCAACACCGCCCGCCCGCCACGGGTCTGCATTCGGGCACGGAAACCATGACAGCGCTTGCGCTTTATCCGACTGGGTTGGTAGGTGCGTTTCATAACAGCATGAGCCAACAGGACAGACCCGCCGGACTCGTGGCGGCAAGTCTAACACCGACCCGGCACAAAAGTCAAAAGTTGCGCGGGCGTCCCGGAACCTCCGTGCAGACCTGTCGCGACCGCGCACACAGTGGAG
>DKIB01000100.1:0-1421 GCA_002454015.1 Proteobacteria bacterium UBA6729 | reverse complement strand
GCCGGGGTGGGGGTGTTTTTTTTGTGTTACATGATTTTTGGTCAACCGTTCATCCTGTAGCTGTCTGAACCGCTGACCGTGGGGGTTTGTGGTCTGGCGGGTAAACTGCCCTGTTGATTTGCTCGCCTGCCGGGCCTGTGTAAACGATTGAAAAGGCACGGTTTGATGATTGCCAGCCCGGCAGGGTATGGTGGGCACTCTTGCCCGGATGGGCACACTATGCAGAATCAACAGGGGGAGTCCTTTGTGACCATTTGGAAAAACTGCCTGGAGGTGCTTCGTGAGAAGTTGTCTCCACAAATATTTGACACCTTCATTCGGCCTATACAGCCGAGGGTTGATGACAGCAATTTGATGTTGCTGGTGCCAAACTCTTATTCGCTGGCAGAGATCGAGCGAAAAAAGTATCTGGGGTGTTTGCAAACCCTGCTCGGTGAGCAGGGTTACGATCTGATCCTGCAGGTTGGCAGCCTGAAGGATGATAAAAAACAAAGTCAGGGTGCGTTACCCGGACGGTCGCAACTGGATCCGCAATACACCTTTGACAACTTTATTCAGGGGTCTTCCAATGCGGTGGCCCGGGCGGCCTCACTGCAGGTTGCTGAAAAACCCGGGCGCTCGTACAATCCGCTGCTGATTTGTGGAGGGGTGGGGCTTGGTAAAACCCATCTGATGCAGGCCGTTGGTCACGCCATACAGGACAGGAACGCCAACATCTGCTACATAAACACGGAGCGCTTTGTAGGTGAAATGGTTCAGGCCTTGCGGAACAACCGCATGGATCAGTTCAAGCGTAAATATCGCTCCGTTGATACCCTGTTGATGGATGACATTCAGTTCCTGGCGGGCAAGGAATATTCACAAGAGGAGTTCTTCCATACGTTCAACTCCCTGCTGGAAGCCAAACGACAGATCGTGGTGACTTGTGATCGCCTGCCGGGCGAAGTCTACAAACTGGAGGAGCGGCTGGTGTCACGCCTGGGTTGGGGACTGTCTGTGGTTATTGAGCCTCCGGCACTGGAGACTCGGGTTGCCATCCTGATGTCCAAGGCCAAAGGCCTGGAGATTGCCGATGCGGTAGGCTTTTTCGTGGCCAAACATTTCCGGAGCAATGTCCGCGAGCTGGAAGGGGCGCTGAATCGCCTGAGAGCCCACTCCGGCTTCACGGGGCGCTCTATTGATGTGGAGATGTGTCGCGAGGCCCTGGGTGACTTGCTCAAGGTCAAGGAGAAACGGCTGTCCATCGAGAATATCAAGCACACCTGTGCCGAGTATTTCAAGATCCGCATTGCTGATCTGATCTCCAAGAGCCGCCGGCAGTCCATCACTCGCCCCCGGCAGATTGCCATGGCACTGTGCAAGGAGTTGACGGATCACAGTCTGCCCGAGATCGGTGATGCCTTTGGTGGACGTGACCACAC
>DKIB01000040.1:34012-37641 GCA_002454015.1 Proteobacteria bacterium UBA6729 | reverse complement strand
TATCCGGCAAGCCCGGAAGGTGGGCCTATTATGGCCCAAAACAGTGTCCAATTAAATCGTGGGGCGGGAGAGTGCATAGTAACGATGGCAACCTCAGTGCCGTGGACATAACGCTGAGCTACAAGCAGCTACAGCGTGTAGAGCAGTCCCGGCGCAGACTGAAGTCCAGCCTGTGGATGCGCCCGGTGTAGCACTGGGCTCCGCACCGCATTCGTGCCCACATCTCGCTGACGGTACTGGCTCTGTTGCTAGAGCGTGTTGCGAAGCAGTTCTGCGGGGAGACTTGGCGGAACGGACAGGTAGGTCTGTGGGAAATAAAACTTGCTGTTTGGCCCGAATGGGCAGGTAGGGCAGATGGCATAACCTCAGTTATCTTCACGTAAGCGATTGAAAAGACTGAAGATAAAGGCTCCACCACCGATTCTTGACTTGGCCTGAGGCTTTTCCTGAATACACAGCCAATTTGGGGCTGTGCTGTAAGTTACTGATTTATATATATAAATAGCGTTCTTGTGCCTGTGGGCTATTGAACTCGCGGTTCCTTACGCTGACATTTATCCTGTGGGGGGCGTTGACATGCGGACTGGGCCGGTTATATACTTCCGTCGCAGTAGCCATGGTGGGCCTTGCACTATCGGTTCCGTCCTCGGTCCGTCGTAGGCAGCTTCTTAAGAGCGAGCTATTCCAAGTCGCTTTGAGTGTGCCTGCCCCGGCCTAAGCGAGGTAAGCCGGGGAGTGTGGCCTGCTGGCCAAGGGAGGAAGCATGAGATGAAGAAGCCACATCACGTAACTAAGGCCATTGTTCCAGGAACTAAGGCTCGTAAAAAGAAAGACCTTGGAAAGATCTTTTCCGGACTTATCAAGATAAGTGGAAAAGATGCCGAAGAGATCAAGTTCATGGAGGAAGGGGCTGTCTATAAGGACGAGGCTATGCGCAAGCGTTGCAATATGTAACTCCTTACCTGAGGAGTACGATGGCTTGACAAGTCTCCAGTGAAAGGATAGCTAATGGGCGATGTTCTCTCTTTGCTGCGGGTGTCGTTGAGCGAGCACTTGAGGTACGGAGCTTTACAGATGTTAATCTGTCATGCCTGCGGTCTGCAATGAGCGGAGCAGAAAGAATAGGGAAGATAAGGCTGTCTATGTTCCTGTTTGATGAGGGAACATTCCCTGAAAAAGTGGCGAACCTGACACAATCGCATCGCTCAAATAAATCGAAAGTAAAGGACAAACTTTTGTACTTTGCGAGATACCTTCAAGATATTTGTGCATCAACCGTGATTGTAGAGGAGAGGTATACTGATCAAAATCTACAGTCTGACCGTTGGGCATGCGCTTCATATGATGATTCTACAGGGAGGCATCCTTGTGCCCGGCTACACTTTTTTGATGCCAAAGCGGAAGAATATCCGGAAATGACAAAAATTCTTAACTCCCTAATGGATACAAAATCGAATAATAGTTCAGAGAGAGAAAAATTAGAGGATCATAACTCAAAGATATTGATGCATTTTTTGACGGATTCTTTGGATAGTATGGAAGATAGCTATCTGGGGTTTATGGTGATTCAGCTTGAGGGAACGAAAATAGTTGGAACTACATGCCTGAGTACTTATCCGGTAGGCAATGGTGTGCCTGCAGTAGGCAACAATAAATCAACACAGACCGAAAATAGGGAAATTCCTGCTGTGATGGAATGTTCAGTCAACTTGGTAGGGCACAAGATATCTGTAGGTTCAATCGGATTTCGGGAACAAGATGGAGTGACGTCGGCCTGTGCAACATGTTCATTGTGGTCCTTATTTCAAAGAACATCTGAGAAGTACCAACATCATTCACTATCGCCCGGGAAGATTACGACACTCGCTTTAGGCATTGAGCAACATGGCAGTCCTCTACCTGCAGAACTAGGGCTGACACTTCATCATATAGAGAGGGCTATTCGCTCAATACCTGGTCTTCACCCATTTAATATAACCCATTCTTCTAATGAGAAATCAAAGTTGAAGTTGAATGCAATACTAAATTTTGCTTTACCAATCTTGGATTATGGCATCCCGGTTATTCTCCAGATTGAAAAGATTGGCTACTCCAACCCACCTGTACATGCAATCTGCCTGGTTGGATACAATTATACAGATGGCCAAAGTAATATGGATGGTTCGGGCCAAGACGAAGCTGCTGTAGAAATCAATACACGGGCAAAGAAGATCACGAGTTTAATTGCACACGATGATAATGTGGGCCCATTTGTGCAATATAATATTGATGATGAGGGAAATATTACCCCATTGTGTGACTATTTGCCTGAGGGTCATATAAACAAAAATACTGAAGGAAAATGGTATGTCAGAGCAGCTATTACAGCCTTACATCATTCAATAAGAATCTATCCATACAAACTCATACAGAGAATCATGTGCTCCTATGATCGGGCTCTTCGTGTGATATCAAGCTTAAAGAAAGGCCATGGAGTATATTGTTCACCTCAATGGACCTCAAAAATTTGGGATAGCAAGGATTATAAGCGGGCGCTTGTAGACTATATGCGTGGCGATGGACAGGCACAAAAAAAACTAGACCTGTCAGTAGAATCAAAAGATATAGATTTTTCATATTTGCGACGGGTTCAGGAATGCAATTTACCAAAGCACATAATGGTTTTACATGCCAGAAAAGAAATTGAGCACGATATTATCTTGAATTTAGCCGGACCTTGGGATACTGAAATGTTTATTCATGTGATTCCATTTAGCAGTAATGCAGAAAATTATTTAAATGAATTGGCAGAATTTATTGGAATGCATCCCCACATCCAGGATAACTACCCTATCGGTCCTATATTGAGTTACATGCTCAAGTTTTTGAAACAAGATGCTCTTGCAGTAGATTGAAGTGCATGTTCACCATCCTCAAGCTACCCGACGGTCAGTGGCATCTGGCGGTTCTCTACGCTGTTCCCACGCTACTCTGTCGGACCCTTGGCTCGGGAGCGAACCTGCGGAGCAAGGTAGTGGGAGTTTCGGATGGGGACACCTTGCCCTGCTAACAGCAAGCAGCCGCCAAGTGTATGTCCGGCTGGCCCAAGTCGATGCCCCGGAGAAGGCGCAGCCTTATGGACAGGCCGCGAAGCAGGCTCTGTCCCGCCGAGTAGAGAGTGTACCGGCATTGACCTTCAGTTCTCTGGACAGGGCATCCAGGCTCTTTCCCTGTAGTAACCGCAGGACAGCCTGCAGCTCCTTTTTTGAGGAGAATCGCCCCGGGAACCCTGGTCGCCTTCTGCTTTTGCCACGTCGGATTTGGACATAGAAAATCCCCCCATTACGGTTATCCGGAAAGCCCGGAAGGTGGGCCTATTATGGCCCAAAACAATGTCCAATTTGATTGTGGAGAAGTGGGCACTCTGCAACAGTATGATCATGATGCTGGGTGGCTTGCGGAGGTCGTGCACTCTTCTGAGCACGACAAATTTATTGAATCAGGGTGGTGGGAACGAAGAACTCATAGAGGCAGGATGCTGGAGCATGCGTTGGAACATCCCGGGAACTGAGTTGGGTAGTGTCTGGCGGTGGGGGGCTCGGGTTGCGGTAGAATGGGGGCATGACTTGGGCTGATGATACCTCGGCGTC
>DKIB01000040.1:25290-33959 GCA_002454015.1 Proteobacteria bacterium UBA6729 | reverse complement strand
TGGGGTGCCAGGCGGAGGCCCAGATTGCTCTGGGTGCGGGGCTGTGTGTGCGGATGCGGATGGGTGAGGTGGAACTGGTGGAGCACCAGCGGGAGACGCGGTGCACGGTGACGGTTTACCGGGGGCAGCGCAGGGGGGTGGCTACTACTTCTGATGTGCGGGCAGAGGCGATTGTGGAGGCGGTGGAGGCAGCTGGGCGTCTGGCCCGCTATGCTGCGGAGGATGCCTGTACCGGGCTGGCTGATGCGGAGTTGATGCCGGGGGTGTTGCCGGAACTGAACATTGAATACCCCTGGTCTGTGAATGCAAGGGAAGCCATGCGGCTGGTGGAGGAGATGGAATCCTGTGCCATGGTGGACGGGATTGTGAACTCGGATGGCAGTCAGTTGAACACCTTCCGTGGCGAGTTGGCCTATGGCAATACGCATGGCTTTATGGGGCATTGGACGCAGAGCCGACACAGCATGGATTGCACGGTAATTGCCGGGGATGATGAGATGCAGCAGGGCAGCTGGTATGACTGCAAGCGTGACCCGGCAGATCTGGACACGCCGGGGGCGATTGGTCGCCGTGCTGCGGAGCGTGCTCTGGCAAGGCTGCATCCCCGTGTCGTACCCACCTGCCAGGTGCCGGTGTTGTTTGAGGCACCCGCCGCGGGCTCGTTGTTTTCCTGTCTGGTGCGCGCTCTGCTGGGCACGAATCTGTATCGCAAGAGTTCGTTTCTGGTGGACTGCCTGCAACAGCCGTTGTTCCCGGAGCGCATCTGCATCCGCGAGGAGCCGCTGTTGGAGAAGGGCATGGGCACCGCGCCCTTTGATGCAGAGGGGGTAGCGACTCGTCCCCGGGATATTGTTGCACAGGGTCGCCTGGCCAGTTATCTGCTGGACTCTTATGCCGCCCGCAAGTTGGGCATGCAGAGTACGGGCAATGCCGGCGGGGTGCACAACCTGGTGGTACAGCCGGATGGCGCATCGGAGTTGCTGCGGACCATGGGCAGGGGTCTGCTGGTTACTGAGTTGATGGGCTTCGGCACCAATCTGGTGACGGGCAGCTATTCACAGGGGGCGACCGGGTTCTGGGTGGAGGATGGTGTCGTCCAGTACCCGGTGAGGGGGGTAACGATTGCGGGTGAGTTGCCACAGATGTTCCAGGGTGTGGTGGGCATCGGGGATGATGTGGATATGCGCGGCAACATACGCACCGGAT
The DNA here is from genome assembly GCA_002454015.1 of Proteobacteria bacterium UBA6729. Taxonomy (GTDB): domain Bacteria; phylum Pseudomonadota; class Gammaproteobacteria; order Porifericomitales; family Porifericomitaceae; genus UBA6729. The sequence continues at coordinate 32,753 of DKIB01000040.1, read as the reverse complement.
CGGTACTGATAGGAGATATGACGGTTGCCGGCGGCTGAACAGCAGGTTGCCCGTATAGTCGCCGAGGCCAATCGCGTACTGGTTGGCAAGGAACATCAGTTGCGCCTCGCCCTGGCCTGCATGATCGCACACGGTCATCTGTTGATCGAGGACTTGCCCGGGGTAGGCAAGACGGTGCTGGCGCATCTGCTGGCACGTCTGTTCGGGCTGCAGTTCCGACGCATCCAGTTTACCAGTGATCTGTTGCCCGCCGATGTGCTGGGTTATTCGGTATACAACCGTGACCGGGATGCCTTTACCTTTCATGCGGGGCCGGTGTTTACGAATGTGGTGCTGGCGGATGAGGTCAACCGGGCCACGCCCAAGGCACAGAGTGCACTGCTGGAGGCCATGGAGGAGCGGCAGGTTACGGTGGAGGGGGAGACCCGGGCATTGCCCAAGCCGTTCTTTGTGATCGCCACGCAGAATCCCTTCTCCCAAATCGGCACCTTTCCACTACCGGAATCCCAGTTGGACCGTTTTATGATGCGCCTCACGCTCGGCTATCCGGACCGGGAGGCGGAACGGACTCTGCTGCAGGGGCAGGACCGCCGCAAGTTGTTACAGGAGCTCCAGCCGGTGCTGACGCCTGAGCAACTGTTACAGTTGCAACGAAGTGCCCACCAGGTCACCACCAGCCCTGCCCTGCTGGACTATCTGCAACGTCTGCTGGACCGCACCCGCTCCCCGGAGTATCCGGTAGGGCTGTCACCCCGTGCCGGGCTGGGCATCCTGCACTGCGCCCGGGTATGGGCGTTGATGCATGGCCGGGCCATGGTGCTGCCGGAGGACTTGCAGGCCATCCTGCCGGGGACGGTCTCACATCGCCTGGCCAGCGCAGATCACCACATCGCGGAGCGGCTGATTCAGGAGGTACCGATCCCCTGATATGTTCAGGCTCGGCATCCGCAACATCTACATCTGGCCCTCTCGCGAGGGAGGCATCTACCTGATCGGCCTGCTCACGATCTTTCTGTGTGCCGTTAACTTCAACAATGCCCTGATCTATGCCCTGAGCTTTTTGCTGATCGGGCTGTTTCTGGTCTGCCTGTTGTACACCTACAGCAACATCTACGGGCTCTGCCTGCACATCACCCCCGCTGCTCCGGTCTTTGTGGATGAGTATGCCGTGTTTACGGTGCGGGCTCTCAGCCCGACCGGCACACGCAGTCTGCTGCTGCCCTCTACAACCGGGCCGGTACATCTGCAGGCACAGGTTGAACGCCATCTGGAACTGCGGGTGCCCGCCAGGCAACGCGGCTGGTTGCCACTGGGGACGGTGCGTGTCTCTACACAATATCCGGCGGGGCTGTTCCGGGCCTGGACGCTGTTGCCCGGCGGGGTGCGCGGTCTGGTATACCCGCGTCCGGAGCCCCCCCGGCACGCCCCCGCACAGCAGCTTGTTGAGGAGGAGCATGCCCTCTCCAACCCACTGCATGTACAAACAGGTGCCAATGACTTTCAGGGCTTTCGCACCTATCAGCCCGGTGACCCACCGCGCAGCATCGCCTGGAAGAGCCTGCGTAGCGATACCCTGCTGATCAATCGCTTCAGCGATCCCGCACAATCCCGACTGGTGCTGGACTGGCATGCCCTCACCGGTGACCCGGAGACCCGGCTGTCACAGCTGTGCAGTTGGGTACTGCAGGCGGAACAATCACAAAACAGCTACGCGCTGCGACTGCCCGGCAACAACATAGCAACCGGGACAGGTGTAGCGCACAAGCAGACCTGTCTGCAGGCACTGGCACTGTATGACTGAGCGCCTGCCTGTCTACTGCCTGGCAGCTGCAATCCTGTGGGGGTATGCCCTGCACGCCCCCCGGCTGCCGATCTGGATCAGTGTTGTGTTCGTGGCCCTGTGCCTGTTGCAGTGGGGTATGCGGCGGCGACCCAACCGTTTGATCGGTTATTGCCTGCTGGGGGTTGCGGTGGGTTCAATCTACGGCAGCTATGGTTATCTGTTCGGTCGGGAACCCGGACTGGCCCTGGTGCCCCTGCTGACGGTGTTGAAGTTTCGGGAGTTGCGCAGCCACCGCGATTTTCAGGTGCTGGTGATGCTGGGTCTGTTCATGGTGGCGACCCACTTCATCCATGCACAGGGGCTCTATGCCGCCCTGTTGACCCTGCCCGTAATCCTGCTGCTGCTCGCTGCTTCCGTACTCCTGCATGGTGCTCCCGAGCCCCCCCGGGTGCGGCGGGCACTGCTGCTGAGCGCCCGGATGTGGCTGGCGGCAGTGCCCTTTATGATCGTGGGCTTTGTGCTGTTTCCCCGCCTGCCGGGGCCGCTGTGGAGTATCTTTCAGGATCCGTCCACGGCCACCACCGGCCTCAGTAATACGATGACGCCCGGCAGCATCAGCCAGTTGAGTCAATCGGATGCCATCGCATTCCGGGTAAAGTTTCATGGCAATGCGCCTGACCCGCAGCAGTTGTACTGGCGCGGACCGGTGTTCTGGTACACCAACGGCAACACCTGGTCAGCCGGACGGGCCTCGCCCCGGGCCGCCATACCGCAGCTCCGTGGTACAGGTGCCCCACCCCTGATCTACACGGTAACCCTGGAGCCCAGCCCGCACCGCCGCCTGTTCGCCATCGATATCCCTGCCCAGGTGCCGGAGGGAGCCACCCTGTCTGCGGACCTGCAGCTGCTGACGACCCGGCCCATCCAGCAGAGAACCCGCTACCAGCTGGGCTCGTATACGCAATATCACATCTCCGGCGCCGGCCCCCGGGAACTGCAGCGCGCCCTGCAACTGCCCCCCGGCAAGCATCCAGGGGCGGTGGCGCTGGCGCGTTCCTGGCGGGCAGCGGGGCTGTCCCCGCGGGCCATCATTGAGCGTGTCCTGCGACTGCTGCGTGAAGAAGACTTTACGTACACCCTGAGCCCGCAAAGCACCCGGGGCGATAGCGTGGATTTTTTGTTGTTTGAGTCCCGGGAGGGGTTCTGCGGGCATTATGCGGCAGCGCTGGCAGTGCTGGCCCGGGCGGCAGGCATTCCGGCCCGCATCGTGACCGGCTATCAGGGCGGCACCTTGAATCGGGTCGGCAACTACTACACGATCCGTCAGCGCGATGCACACGCCTGGGTGGAGATCCTGGATGCAGAACGGGGTTGGCAACGGGTGGACCCGACCCGGGTAGTGGCCCCCGAACGGGTGCAGCAGGGCCTGGAGGGGCTGATGCCGGACACTACCCTGCTGGGTCGGGACAGTGAGGTGCACAATCTGTGGACGCTACTACAGGACAGCCTGGATGCAGCCGACAATGGCTGGAATCAATGGGTGATCGGCTATGACCGGGACCAGCAGCGGCAACTGCTGTACAGTCTGGGGGGGCAACGCGCCACGCCATGGACCTTTGCGGTAGTGCTGGCGGGGCTGGCTGCGGTGCTGTTCCTGGGCTATCTGGCGCTGCTGCTGCATCGCCAGCACCGGGCCACGGATCCGACCCTGCGCGCCTACCGACGCTTCGTGGGGAAACTGGCCCGTATCGGCATCCACAAACACTCGGCCCAGGGCCCGCTGGATTTTGCCCGCCAGGCGGCGGCGCTATGCAGGCAGGGCAGCCATATCCACGCGGTGACACGCCTGTACATACGCATACGCTACGGTGACGGTCAGGGCAGCCCGATGCGGCTGCACCGGATGGTCCGGGGCTTCAGTCCGCGCCTGCGGTAGTTCACCGCCCCGTGTTGCCGCGGCGCAACCAGCTCAGCAGGGGCTGCCACTGCTCCTGATCGTAGTAGCATCTGGAAGGCGATAACTCAAATATGGTCAGGCCCCGGTCCACTGCGTATACGTAGTTGTGAGTGGGGCGGAGCATGGTAATCATCTCCACCCTGTGCCCCCCGATCTGCAAACCCTCCAGAAAGTCCTCCAGCCGGGCCGATGCCAGCGTATCCTCCCGAGCCCGGTTGGCCACGGTGCCGACACGCACCCGGCCACTGCGGATGCGCTTGCACCCCTGTAACTGGTCCAGAAAGGCCCGGGCCGCCGCCACGTCAATGGGGGAAGGCAGCATCGGGACGACCAGCACATCCGTCTCGTCTGCCAGAACCAGCTGCCGGGCACTCATGCCTGCCGGCGTGTCGATGACCAGCACATCGGTGTCGGCGGGCACGGCACTGCGCCGGGTCGCCGTGCCTATGGGGGGGCGGTCCGGGGACCGTTGCTGTAACCAGAAGCGGCTGGAGCCCTGCGGGTCCAGATCCAGCAGGGCTGCCTTGCTGCGGCTGCCTTGCAGGGCATACATCCCGGCAATATTGACGGCCAGCGTGCTCTTGCCACAGCCCCCCTTGGGATTCATAACAGTGATGGTGTACATAACTTGACCCTCTCGCTCTCGCAAATCAGACAGACCGATGCCGACTCCGGGCCACCAGACCGGTCAACACGGGCGTCATGATCAATTGTATGGCAAAAACCTTCTTGGATGCAGGAATCACGATGGTATCAGGTGCAGACATGAACGACCCGGGCAGCATCTGCAACAAATAGGGGAAGTCCACACGAACCTTGCCGGAATCGCGTATATGCAGCACCGCGTAGCTCTGATCATTGCTCGGCACCTCACCGGCAGAGAAGGGATTGGCGGTATCCACGGTGGGTACGCGCTGCAGATTGGCATGGGTACGGGAGAACTGCGGCACGATATAGTGCACATAGTCATGCATCCGGCCCAAGATCAGTTCGACCGCACCTGCCTCCGTATACCCCCGCACCTCCTTGTCCCGGTGGATCTTCTGGATCCACTCCAGATTGATGATCGGTGCGATGCCGATGAGCAGGTCCACATGCCCTGCCACATCGTTCTGCGCGGTCACCAACCCCCCGTGCAGGCCCTCATAGAACAGCAGATCGGTCCCTTCCGGCAACGGCTCCCAGTCCGTCAGCGCACCCGGCTGGGCACCATAGCGGGCTGCCTCCTCGGCATTATGCACATAGTGGCGCCGCCGCCCCTCGCCCCGCTCGGCGTACTCCGCAAACACCGCCTGCAGTTCATCCAGCAGATTGCCCTCCGGCCCGAAGTGCGTGACCCGCAGCGCATCCCGCATCATCGTCTCCATGGTCTGGCGGTCATAGCGATGGAAGCCATCCCCCTCTATATAGGCCGGATGGATACCCTCAGACCGGAACACTCGCTCAAAGGCCATGCGTACATTGGTGGTACCAGACCCGGAAGAGCCGGTAATCGCCACGATTGGGTGCTGTTCAGACATGGATAATCCCCTCAGGGGGCAGTATAACCGCCCCGGCGGGTATTTCGCAGCCCTGGCTCGCCGGGGCGGACTGCCCCTGCCTGTCCTTGATATTGCTGTATGGACTGTCGTACCATCATCACTGCAGCATAGCTGCGTGTTTAATCCCATGATTGTTTATTGCCATTTTGCAGGTGGAGTCCCGCGATTTCCGGCACTGCCGACCGCACTCTGCATGGAGTTGGCACAGCACTGTGCTGCTGCCCCCGTGCACCGGGCATGTGAGCGAGGATGACATCCGGCAAGACCACTGATAGCGCGATGCTGCGGGACTTTGCGCTGTACAGACAGCTGTTCTCTGGCTATGTCTGGCGCTACCGCAAGCTGTTCCTGATGGCCGTTGGTCTGATGCTGAGCGCTGCATTGACCAACCTGGGGCTGGCCAGCCTGATCAAGCCGCTGACTGAGGAGGTGATCACTGCGCCGGATGTGCATAGCTACGGGATACCGATACTGATCATCTTCGCCGTGCTGCTGCGCGCCCTGTGTACCAGTCTGGGCGAGAGCGCTACACAGTCGGTCAGTTTACGCATCACCCGGGATCTGCGTCATGACCTGTTCGCCCGACTGCTGTATCTGCCGATTGGGCACTTTGATCAGGTCCAGAGTGGCTCCCTGATCGCGCGCTTTACCAATGAGACCACGACCATCAATCGCTGCGTGGCCGATACCATCTCCATCCTGTTCAAGGATATTCCCACCATCATTGTCCTGGTGGCCTTCATGATCTACAGTAACTGGCTGTTTGCCATTATCGCCCTGCTCAGTGCCCCGGCTATCACCTTCACTCTGCTGAGGTTCAGGCAGTTTCTGCGCAAGGCGCACCACGAGATTCAGGATCTTACTGGTGCCATGATCGCCGCTGCGGATCAGGCCCTGGCAGCCGCCCGCATCGTACGTGTATATGGCGGGCAGGCCACCGAGCGGGAGCGCTTTGATCGAATCATCCGGGACCACTACCGCTCCAGTGTGCGCGCCACCCGTGGTGCGTTGTTGAGTCGTTTCCTGTTGCAGGCCATGCTGTGTATCCCCATACTGATGTTGATCGTGCTGGTAGTAGTCTACAGTCAGTCTTCCATCGGCGATCTGTTGTCGTTCTTCGTCGTCTTCCTGATGCTGGTACCCCCGGTACGCAAGTTATCCATGGTCAATGCGGCCCTGCAACAGGTGCTGGCGGCCCTGGAAAGCATCCAGGCGGTGATGCAGCAACCCCTGGAGCGTGATGACGGCACGCTGAGTGCTGCAGGGAGCCGCGGGACATTGCAGATGCGCAATGTCAGTTTCCGCTACCCGAGGCGTGATGCCCCGGCCCTGCAGGAGGTCAACCTGCACATCCGGACCGGGGAAACGGTGGCGCTGGTGGGGGCTTCCGGCAGCGGCAAGTCCACGCTGATCAATCTGCTGTGCCGGTTCTATGACCCAACCTCCGGGAACATTGAACTGGATGGCCATGATGTGCGTGACTACACGCTGGAATCTTACCGACAACAACTGGCTGTGGTCAGTCAGGAGGTGGTGCTGTTCAACGACACGGTGCGTAATAATGTCGCCTATGGGATAACGGCCAACTGTAGTCAGCAAGCGCTGCAGCAGGCCATACAGGCAGCCTGTGTGGATGAGTTTTTACAACGCCTGCCCGATGACATGGACAGTGCCATCGGTAAGGACGGGATGTTGTTATCCGGTGGGCAACGCCAGCGTATCGCCATCGCCCGGGCACTGCTGAAAGATGCGCCGGTACTGATCCTTGATGAGGCGACATCTGCACTGGATTCAGCCTCGGAGCGGTATGTGAGGGATGCGGTACACAACGCCGGGCAACACCGTACCTGCATCATTATTGCCCACCGGGCCACCACTGTGGAGGGTGCGCCGCGTATTCTGGTGCTGCAGCAGGGCCGCCTCGTCGGCAACGGCAAGCATCAGGAACTGCTGGCCGAATGTGCGGAATACCGCCGCCTGTTTGCACAGTTGCAGGTGCCTGAGGCGGCGGACTGACTCCGTGCAGCCCTGGCGGCGGGCCACGGGCTCAGGGGCACCGGTATCCGACAAGGGTCTTGTGGCGCCGCCGGAGAACCCGCTACCGCAGTGACGGGACTTGCCGCAGCGGTTACAGTAACCCCCGCCAACCCGCGTGGTGCTCCTGACTTTGACGGTTTGGATT
>DKIB01000040.1:10612-25197 GCA_002454015.1 Proteobacteria bacterium UBA6729 | reverse complement strand
GTCAGGGCAAACCGGGGCTCAGGGGAAATGGACCGTCGCAGTCAGGAAAGGTCTTGTAGCGCCGCCAGAAAACCCGCTACGGCAGTGACGGAACTTGCTGCAGCGGTTACAGCAACCCCTGCCAACCCGCGTGGTGCCCGGCCTCAATCCGGGCTGCAGGTCGGGGCACCCCGGTCGCCACGCGCGCCAGCGTGCCGTCTATCCCCGGCCAATTGCGGGTCCAAAGCGTCATAATCCGCGCTCCTGTATCCCCGAAAGTCAGGCGCAGAGTCGTGACCAGAACGCTCTTTCGCGAACTTTTGGACCGGGTAATCCACGCCGACGGCAGCGGCGGCCAACGGCCCGCCCTTGTGAGCCCCTGCAGGAACGTGAGAACCCGTTATTCAGGTGCCTGACTTATCGCCGCTGGCTGCAGAGTGCATGCGCAACAGGCCCACCGTGCCACTATGGGTAGTGCCCGCCAGCAGATCCACCCCCTGTCGGTAGCAGCGGGTGGCAGCCTCAAAGTCTCCCTGCTGCTCCAGCAGCTTCGCCATCGCATACAGATTCTCCGGGGTGGACCCGCTCGTGCGGCTCTGTTCAATGTAGCTGCGCGCCTTCCCCCAGAGTTTAAGTCGGCTGCTCAGGATGCCGACGGCCAGCAACAGCTGTGCATCCTCCGGATGCGCCTTCAGCAACCCCTCCAGAAGGGCCAGTTGGCGGGATGGCTGCCGCCCCTGCACCAGCGCATAGAGGGCCGCCAGTTCCGGATCATACTGCCGACTGAGGGCCTTGCGCAGCAGTGGCTCGCAATGCTCCGCAGTGGGCAGGCGCAGACTTTCCGTGACGTAGGCGCGAAGCAGTCGTACATCACTGCGCATCCTGCGGGGGATGCTCTGCCAGATGCCTTCCAGTCGTTCCTGATCCGGTTCACTGTCCGGGGCCGGACGCAAGCGCCCCAGATGCACCTGCAACAACAGTGCAGCCCGCTCTGCTGATGGCATGGATACCCGCTTGGCATGGAGCAGGGCGGCCTCCCAGTCACCGTGCTCACGATACAGCCCCAGCAGGCGCTCCCCCAATACGCGGTTGCCACGGTGTCTTTGCTGCAGGCTTTCCAGGCAGGCAATGGAACCGGACACATCCCCGGTAGAACGCAACAACCCGGCCTCCAGCAGACCGGCACGCAGCGCCGCCCTGTCATCATTCCGTCTGGCCTTGTCCAAGTAGCGCAGACAGGGCGCGCGATGCCCCTGCCGGAAGGCAGCCTCGGCCGCGCCCAGGTAACAATGTGCACCCTGCCGGGGATGGGAGAAGCCGCCCTTGAAGCGCTGCTCCGCCTTGCTCCACTGGCCCTCCAGCAACAGACTCAGGCCATCAGCAAGGGCGGCCTGTGCCTGTGCCTGCCGCCGCTTGTGGAGACTGCCACGCAAGCGCTCCGGCAAGCGCAGCAGGGCAGTCAACAGTAACAGCAGCAGATGGCCCGCGACGACCACCACCACCACCGCCAAGACGAAGGCCACCAGCTCCATCTGAAACAAATAACCGCCTGCGGAGAAGGCCACGGGGCCCTGCACATAACTGGAGGCAATGGCAGCCAGCACCAATGCCAACAATACTGCCAGCACCACAAATATCAGCGTGCGCATCACGGCGCTCCCGTTGCATAGTGATCGCGCAGCGACACAACGGAGGTATGGAGCTCCGGCACCTCCGGGTCGATCTGCACACCCTGCAGCCGCTCCAGCATCTCCAGCAGATTGCGCACGGAGACATGCCGGGTGTCATAGTGCCGCTCCAGCAGCATCCTGACGATGCCCAGCGATGCCTGAAAACCCTCGGCATCCCGTGCATACAAACTGTGTCTGGCGCTCTCCAGCTCCAGCCGCGCCACACCGGCAGCCTGCTCCTGCCGCAGACCGGCATACAACAGTTCGGTGGAGTCCTCCAGCCGCTGCACCGAGAACCCCACCATGCGCCACAAGCGTTCCAGCCAATCCTGCGGCGGCGGGCCTGGCGCAGTGGGGGCGTGCGCCGCCGGGGCGGACTGCACCGGCAGATGGTGGATGCCCCGGTACAGCTGCAACAGTTGTTTGGACAAGGCAGGCAGATCCGGCAGCTGCACCGCACGCAGACGCTCCATGTCGGCTCGCAGCTGTGCCAGCACCGGGGCGGCATCATCCAACGCCTGCAGGCGGGTGTGGGCAAGCTCCAGTGCCGCAAGGGCACCGGGCACATCGGCCTGTAGCTGCAGCTGATGCGAGGCCATCCTCACCAGCGACTCGATCTCGGCCAGAGACCACAGCTCTGCACCAGGCAACCGCTGCAGGGCAGATGACTCTGCCTGCAGCTGTTGCAGCTGCTGCTGCACCTCCGAGTCGTGCGCCACCAACCCCTGCAGACGTTGGTCCACACGCTGAGCGTGCGCCGCCGAACCCTGCCCCAGAATATGCAGACGCTGTTCCAGATAATGGTAGCCCGCAACAGCGGTCCCGACCAACAGCAGCAGATTGACACCGAGCACACCGCCCCAGCCCCAGCGACGGGGGGGAGGCGTACCGGACGGCGGTGGCGGGGCAGGAGGCGGGGCAGGNNTGACGGGACTGTGACGGCCCTGACGCGCGACCACGCCGCCCGCCGCTGCGTTTTGCGGGGGGCGGCTGCGGGTCAGTCTTGCCGTTACCTGCACTCATGTCTGCTGCACGGCTGCCAGCACACCATCGTACATGGCCGGGTCCGATGCATCCGTGGCAGCGACCGCCGCACCAAAGCCCAGTTCCCGGCAGGCCTCCAACAGGCGCGAGGCAGGCACCACCACCCGCAGTGCCGCAGGTGCCCGGCCCATGGCCTCGCACCACAGCGTACGCAGATAACCCAGACCCTGCATACTACTGACCTCCACACAATCCGGCGGCCGTCTCGCATACAGCTCGGCGAGTGCACCCGGTTGCAGGGTCCGGCGAGCCCGCGCATATACCTCCATGCAATCCACCTGTGCTGCTCTCCGTTCCAGTTCCCGACCGAGCAAGTCCCGGCCACCTACACCCCTGAATATGATAATGGATCGGCCCGTCGTCTGCTGCGACTGTAGTCCTGGCAATGTCAACAGGCCTTCACTGCCCTGATTCTCCGGGGCTGCACGGACTTCCCTGCACCCCAGGGCAAGCAGCTGTTCTGCCGTGGCCTGACCCGGGCAGTAGGCCGGACGGGTACACAGCAGCTCCCACAACGCATCCGGCAACAGGCGCACTGCCCACTGCACCGCATTACGACTGACATGGATGGTCATATCAGCCGCCCGCACTCGGGCCTCCAGATGTTCGGGGGGCTGTGGGGGCGGTACAATGGCCATCACCGGAAAGGCCACGGCCACCCCGCCCTGTGCACGTATCAGACGACACAGACCCGCCCCCCGCAACCGGGTCACCCATACCACCCGACCCGCGAGCGCAGTCATCCCCGCAGCCGGGCCAACACCTGCTCGGCACCTGCCGCCCGCAGACACTCCGCCAGCAACAGCCCGGCCTCGGCAGGGGCCGCATCGTGCACACCGGCACGCACCACCTGACTGCCATCCGGCAGCCCCACCATCCCTTCCATCCAGAGCCGCCCGGTACGCAGTTCTGCATGGGCCGCAATCGGCAGACGGCAATCCCCCCCCAGCTGGTAACTGCAGGCCCGCTCCGCCTCCACACAGAGCCGGGTCTGCCGATCATCAACCGCTGCCAACACCTCCAGCAGGGCCGTCTGATCCTCGCACAGCTGTACACCGATGGCACCCTGCCCTATTGCCGGGATCATCTGCATGGGGTCCAGCCGTTCGGTAATGCGACCCGCATGACCCAGCCGCACCAGCCCGGCCTCTGCCAACACCAGCGCATCCATGTCCCCGCTGTCCAGACGGGACAGCCGGGTGCCTACATTACCGTGCACCGGAACCACGCGCACATCATGCCGGGCCAGTAACTGACATTGCCGCCGCAGACTGGAGGTGCCCACCACAATGCCCTCTGCCAACCCCTGCCCGACCAGTACATCCCCGACCGGACCACGATGCAGATAGGCACCGATCACCAGCCCGGACATGGCCACCGGCACGTCCTTCATGGAATGTACCGCCAGCTCAACACGCCCATCGCGCAGCGCCACCTCCAGCTCATGGGTATACAACGCCTTGGCATTCTCTGCAACACGACCCCGGTCTCCGCTGGTCAACAAACCCACCAGCTCCACCTGCAGGCCTGGATGCTCCTGCAACAGGGCACTCTGTACCAACCCCGCCTGCAGCAGAGCCAGGGGGCTCTTGCGGGTCGCAATACGCAGCCGATCCATCCCCGCATGATACCCCGGAGCAGCGCGGCCATGCATGAACCCGGCAACAGACCCCTCCGGGGGCTGCATGCTGGACACAGCCCCCACAGGGACCTCTGCATCAGAACGCATACAGAGTCATGGCCAATCCGGGGGACAACGGAATACGCAGCTGCCCCTCCCGCGTGTTCTGCGGGCGCGTCCAACTCCCGGTAAACTGCTGCAGGTGGCGGGGCTGTTCGATCCGGGGCGCGGCACAGGCAGAAGAGGCTGTGTACTCCACGCACCCTGCAGCCACCCCGCGTGACGTGGTACCATGGGGCCGATGAAGCTGGCCGTTATCATGGATCCCATTGAGACCATCAAGCCTGCCAAGGACACTACGCTGGCATTGATGCTGGCGGCGACACAGCGAGGGTGGACGCTGTACTATGCCACGCCGGCTGACCTGTACCTGCAGAACGGGCAGGCCGGTGCACGGCTGACTGTGCTGGAGGTCTATGACGATCCGGCTTGCTGGTACCGCTGTGGTGCCGTGTGCGACCATCCCCTCATTGACATGGATGCGGTGCTGATGCGTGTGGACCCTCCGGTTACCATGGACTACATGTACCTGTGCTACCTGCTGGAGTATGCCGAGGCGGCGGGAGTCCCGATATACAACTCACCAGGTGGCCTGCGGGCCATCAACGAAAAACTCCACACCGCACGCTATGCCGGGCTGGTGCCACAGACCCTGGTGAGTCGCGACCCGGAACGCATCCTTGCCTTCCTGCAACAGCAGCAGCAGATCATTATCAAGCCGCTGAACCAGATGGGCGGGGCCGGTATCTTCAAACTGGACAACAACGATGTCAACACCCGACCGATTCTGGAGTCCGCGACCCATGCCGGGCGCAGCTTCATCATGGCACAGGAGTTCCTGCCACAGGTTGCGCAGGGTGATCGGCGGGTGCTGGTAATCGACGGCGAGCCCTGGCCACAGGTACTGGTGCGTATTCCCCCGGCCCGAGCGGTACGGGCCAATCTGGCCGCAGGAGGCAGCTACAGGGGAGCAGACCTCAACGACGCGGAGCGGCACATCTGTGCACAGCTACGCCCCGAACTTCAGCGCCACGGCATTCTCTTCGCAGGACTGGATATCATTGACGGACATCTGACCGAGATCAATGTCACCAGCCCTACCTGTGTGCGTGAACTGGAGGCCCTGTATGCCCCCGGCATCTGCGATCAACTGCTGGATTGCATCAGCCGGAAACCACACTAATCGCCAGTACATGCCCGATTGAGAACCGCTGCATGGAAGGGGTTCAGTGGTGCAGTTGAGACAGGGCGTTGCCCAGTACCCTGGCGGTGGCATCCACTACCGGGATAACCTGCTCATAGGGCATACGAGTGGGGCCCAGCACGCCGAGTGCACCTACGGGGTGCCCGTCTATCTGGTAGCTGCTGACTACCAGACTGCAGCCGTCCAGGGCAGTATGTCCCAACTCGTCGCCGATGAATACCTGCAGGCGTTGACTGTGGATGGCTTCATTCAGCAGCATGAGCAGGTCGCGTTTGTGGCTGAAGGTCTCAAAGAGCCGGCGCAATTTTTCTACATCGCATAACTCGGCCACGCTCATCAGGTTGATCTCGCCGGTAATAACGTAATCGGCATCGGTTACGGAACTCTGTGCGGCAAAGTCCAGGGCCTGTTCCACCAGGCGGGCCAGGTCACTGCGTACATCGCGCAGCTCGCCCATCACGCGCCGGCGCACGGCCTCCAGGGACATGGACTGCAACAGGTCATTCAGGCAGTCCGAGCCCCGGCGCAACTCCGCGGTGCTGAGACTCCGCGAGGGGGTGAAGGCCTGATTGCACACGGAGCCATCCTGCATCACCAGTACGGCCAGCACCCGGTGTGCTCCGATGCTGACGAATTCTACCTGGCGCACGCCGGAACCGATCTGGCGCGGCATGGAGACCAGACCGGCGAGGCGGGTAAGCCCGGACAGCAGGCCCGAGGCCTGCTGCAGTAGCGCCCGGGGTTCACACAGGGCATCGATCCCGGCCGAGATCTGCTGCTCCTGGTGCTCTCCCAGTGCGCCACATTCCAGGAAGCGATTCACAAACAGGCGATAGCCCCGTATGGTGGGCACGCGCCCGGCGGAGGTGTGCGGGGCGTAAATCAGCTGGCGCTCTTCCAGGCCGACCATGACGTTGCGAATGGTGGCTGAACTGAGGGACCCCCCCAACAGACGGGCCACGGCGCGCGAGCTGACGGGGTGTCCGTGGCCGATATAATCCTCCACGATGGCACAAAACACCGCCAGACTACGGGCGCTCAAGCCGGTGTCGTTGTATGATAGTTGCTGTGACATGACCTCTACAAGGATACAATAGAATGGGATGAACAAGGGTACCGAACCACGACAAGAGGGCTTCCAGCGAGCGATTCTGGCTAGTCGGCGGGGCCCGGAAAGCCAGCGCCTGCTGGCGAGTATCCGGGAGTTGTTGCGGCAATGCAACGTAGCGTGCTATCCGGACACGGGGAGCATTCTGGAGCAGCCGGAGCAACACCGGGATGCCCTGCAGGAGGGCGGGCTGGGGGTTGTGGTTGGGGGAGATGGCACCCTGCTGATGGTGGCACGCATCCTCGCTCCCTTCGGCATTCCGATGGTGGGTGTCAACACTGGCAGGCTCGGATTTTTAACGGATGTGACCCCGGATACCATGCAGGCGCAATTACAGGCGGTCCTGGGGGGTGCATACCGCGAAGAGCCGCGCATTATGTTGCAGTGCCGTGCGACCCGCCGTGGCAAGTTGTTCCTCGAACAAAACGCCGCAAATGAGGTGGCCATTCAAAAGTGGAATGTGTCCCGGCTGTTCTCCTACGAGACCCGCATTGACGGTGTGCTGTTGTATCGGCAGCGTGGTGATGGCATCATGCTGTCCACCCCCACCGGCTCTACGGCCTACTCGCTGGCAGCCGGGGGACCTTTGCTGTTTCCCGCCATGGAGGCATTCGTGCTGGTACCGATCTGCCCGCATGTGCTCAGCAACCGGCCCATCGTGCTGGCCGCCAGTCACCGGGTGGAGATCATCCCGTCCGCAACGGACTCGGCGCACGCCACACTCACCTGTGATGGCTACCTGGCCGCGGAACTGCTGCCCGGGGATGTGGTGGAAATAACGGCCACTACCTATCGCATGCGTCTGATCCACCCACTGGAGCACACCCATCTGGATATTCTGCGTACCAAGCTGGGTTGGGGCAAGTAACCATGCTGTCTGAGCTGCATGTCAGCGGCTTCGCGGTAGTGGAGGAGATTACGCTGGAGTTCGGCCCCGGGTTCACTGCGTTGACCGGTGAGACCGGGGCCGGGAAATCCATTATCGTGGATGCACTGGGGCTGGCCCTGGGTGAGCGCAGTGATCCGGACAACACCCGACCCGGCCGTACGCATTGTGAAGTAGCGGCACGCTTCCAGGTGGATGCCGATACGGCGGCCCTGCTGGATGAATGGGATTATCCCTGTGATGGTGATGAGCTGCTGGTGCGGCGCGTGTTGCGTACACAGGGTTCGCGGGCCTGGCTGAACGGCTCGCCCATCCCGCTGAAACGCCTGCGGGAGGTAGCCGAGAATCTGGTAGAGGTGCGTGGCCAACACTCCCAACTGCGCCTGCTGTCCGGCGCACATCAGCGCGAACTGCTGGATGGCTACGCGGCACACGACGCGCTGCTGGCAGATGTTGCAGAGCGTTATCGTGAATGGCATGCGTTGCAACAACGTCTGGACCAGCTGCAAAGTCTGCAACGCCGTACCGGAGAGTTGTCTGTGTTGCGCCACTATGTGACCGAACTGGAGGAGCTGGGACTGCAGGAGGAGGAACTGGAACAGCTGGAACAGGAGCAGGCCAGACTCAATCACTCCCACCACCTGACCGAGGCGCTGGGTCATATCCTGGAGAGACTGGATAGTGAGCGGGGACTGGGCATGCAACTGGGCACCAGTTACCGTGAACTGCTGGACTGTGCCCGACTGGACCGCTCGCTGGAACCACTGGTTGCGGAGCTGCAACAGGCCCAGGAACTCACCGATGGGATTACCCGGCGGCTGGCCGACTATCTGGGCGGACTGGAGGTCAATGCAGACCGTCTGCGCGAGGTGGAACAGCGGCTGGATGCGTTGCAGGCAGTGGCCCATAAACACCGCGTGCCTGCCCATACACTGCCCGACAAACTGGCTGCACTGCAGGCCGAACTGGAGGCACTGGAAAGTGCCGGACAGGATCGCTCCACATGGAAACGCCAGGCCGCCCTGGCACTGCAACGCTACCTGCGATGTACCCGGACATTAAGCACCCGGCGCAGCGCTGCGGCTACCCGCATGGGCGAGGCCATCACTGCGGCCATCCAACGGCTGGGTATGCCCAAGGGGCAGTGCAGCGTGGCAGTACATCACCAGCCGGACCATGCCCCGGGCCGCCACGGCATGGACCAGATCGAATTTATGGCTACCGCCAACCCGGGCATGCCGCTGCGACCACTGGCCCGCGCCGTCTCTGGTGGGGAACTGTCGCGCATCTATCTGGCCGCCTACAGCCTGGCCCACCACAAGGGGGCCGGTACCACACTGGTATTTGACGAGATCGACACCGGCATCGGCGGCGCAGTAGCCGAGTTGATCGGCAGACTGCTGTGCACCCTGGCCGCTTCCAGACAGGTGCTGTGCATTACCCACCTGCCACAGGTGGCCTGTCTGGCCCGGCATCACCTGCGGGTCAACAAGCACACCACACCGGAGGGCAACACCCGCACCGAGGTGCAGACCCTGGACGAGGCCCAGCGCATTCAGGAGGTGGCACGGATGCTGGGAGGATTGCACATCACCGACCGCACCCTGGCACACGCCCGCGAGATGCTGCACGGCGCTGCTCCTGCGGATCAGGCGTGCAACAGCTGAGAGATGCGCGCAGCCAGCTGCGCGGTCAGGGTCCGCACCTGCCGCGCATCCACACCCTCCACCAGGATGCGCAGCACCGGTTCTGTACCGGAGGGACGTATCAGCACACGACCATCCTGCCCCAGCTCCGTGCTGACCTCCCGTTCAACCTGGCGGATCTGGCTGGACTGCTCTGTACTCAGAGTCTGTTGCAAGGGTACGCTTTGGGTGCACTGCGGTAACTTGTGCATGCGGGCCTTCAGCTCGGCGAGGCTGTAACCGCTGGAAACGATGATGCTTAACACCTGCAGGGCGGTCACGATGCCATCGCCGGTGTTGGTGTAATCCAGATCGATGATGTGCCCGGAGGTCTCACCGCCGAGGCACAAACCATGGTTATTCATATATTCACTGACATGGCGATCCCCCACCGCGGTACGATGCAGGCGCAGATCCAGTTCACTCAAGGCCTGTTCCAGACCGAGGTTACTGACTACGGTGCCTACCACACCACCATTCAGATGTGCGCGGCGAGCACTGGCAATGATATACAGCAGTTCATCACCATCCACGACTGCCCCCTTGTCGTCGGACATAATGACCCGATCCCCGTCGCCATCAAAGGCAATACCCAGTGCGGCACCGGACTCGCGCACCTGTGTACACAGGGCCTGTGGCATAACGGCCCCACAATCCAGGTTGATGTTAAAACCATCCGGATTCGCTCCCATAGCCGCTACATTGGCACCGAGTTCCGCAAACAGCCGCGGGGCAATGTGATAGGTGGCCCCATTAGCGCAATCCACCAGCACATGCAGGCCATCCAGACGCGGCCCCCCGTTGAACAATTGCTTGCAGAACTCAATGTAGCGCCGTGGCGCGTCGTCAACGCGGGTGGCCTTGCCCAGCCGCTCAGCTGACACCACCTGGCAGGGGATGGAAAGTTGCTGCTCGATCTCCCGCTCAACCTCATCCGGCAACTTGCTGCCATCCGCATGGAAAAACTTGATGCCATTATCCAGGTAGGGGTTGTGCGAGGCACTGATGACGATGCCGGCACAGGCGCGCAGGCTGCGGGTCAGATAGGCAATCGCCGGAGACGGCATGGGGCCCAGCAGATAGATGTCTGCACCGGCCGCTGACAGACCGGCCTCCAGCGCAGATTCCAGCAGGTAGCCAGAAATGCGTGTATCCTTGCCGATCAGCACCGCACCACGCTGCCCCCCGGTCAGCACCCGCCCCGCTGCCCAGCCCAACTGCAACACGAACTCCGGGGTGATCGGGGGCTGCCCCAGACGGCCACGTATGCCGTCTGTGCCAAAATAGCGCCTGCCGCCGTCTTCGTGCATCACCGTAGCTCCCCGAGGACCAGCACAGACTGGCGTTGGCGATGTGCCTCCTAGCTGCTGCGCCCGGAGCTGGTGTTGGCCGACACCAGACCCTCAGTGGCCCTGCTGGTGGGGCTGGGCGCAGACCGCTGGCTGTCACTGTCCCGCCGCCCGGCAGGCGACTGTGGTTCACGGCCTTCCAGAATATCGTCGATCTGGGACCTCTCCAAAGTCTCGTACTTGATGAGTGCCGCGGCCAAGGCATGCAGATGCTCCATGTTGTCAGTCAGGATCTGTTCTGCCCGACTATAGTTGCGATCCACCACGCTACGCACCTCCTGATCGATCAGGTGTGCCGTCTCATCGGAGACGGACTTGTGCTGCGTGACCGAGCGCCCCAGAAACACCTCATTCTCTTCCTCGGCATAGGTCAGGGGGCCCAGCTTTTCGGATAATCCCCACTTGGTCACCATGTTGCGGGCCAGCTCGGTAGCATGCCTGATATCGTTGCCTGCACCGGTGGTGACATGATCGGATCCAAACACCAGTTCTTCAGCAACGCGACCGCCAAACAGACTGCAGATGGAACTCTCCAGGGACTCCCGGCTGTGACTGAGCCGGTCTGCCTCCGGCAAAAACATGGTCACCCCCAGCGCACGCCCGCGCGGGATGATGGTAACCTTGTACACCGGGTCGTGCGCCGGTACATTCAAACCGACCAGGGCGTGACCCGCCTCATGATAGGCAGTCAGACGCTTCTCCTCATCGGTCATCACCAGGGAGCGACGCTCCGCCCCCATCAGGATCTTGTCCTTGGCACGCTCAAAGTGATCCATGGCCACACGCTTGCGCCGGTCCCGCGCCGCAAACAGGGCGGCTTCATTCACCAGATTGGCGAGATCCGCCCCGGAAAACCCCGGCGTGCCCCGGGCAATAATCCTGGGCTCCACATTGCGAGCCGCAGACACCTTGCGCATATGCACCTTGAGGATCTGCTCACGACCGCGTATATCCGGCAGTGGCACCACCACCTGACGGTCAAAGCGGCCCGGGCGCAACAGCGCCGGGTCCAGTACATCCGGGCGATTGGTGGCAGCGATAACGATGACATTTTCACTGCCCTCAAAGCCATCCATCTCCACCAGCAACTGATTCAGGGTCTGCTCACGTTCGTCGTGACCACCCCCCAGCCCGGCACCACGGTGACGCCCTACCGCATCGATCTCATCAATAAAAATGATACAGGGAGCCTGCTTCTTGGCCTGCTCAAACATGTCACGTACCCGCGATGCACCGACTCCCACAAACATCTCCACAAAGTCGGAGCCGGAGATGGTATAGAACGGTGTCTTGGCCTCACCGGCAATGGCACGCGCCAGCAGGGTCTTGCCGGTACCCGGGGCCCCCACCATGAGAACCCCGGCAGGGATCTTGCCACCCAACTTCTGAAACCGGCCCGGGTCACGCAAAAAATCTACAATCTCACCAACCTCTTCCTTGGCTTCCTCCACCCCCGCAACATCCTTGAAGGTAACACGCACCTGATCCTCGTCAAGTTTGCGTGCCCGGCTCTTGCCAAAGGACAAGGCACCACGACCACCGATACCACTTTGCATCTGGCGCATAAAATAAACAAACAGCAACACCAGCAGGATAACCGGCGACCAGGAGATCAGCATATGCACCCAGATCGAGTTGCGTTGTGGCTCACGACCCCGTATCTCGACACGATTTTCCAGCAAGGTGCCGATCAGGGCATCGTTACTGGTCTCGGGGTTGTAGGCAGTAAAGTGCCCGCCATCAACGCGCTTGCCGCGAATGGTTCTGCCTTCCATGGTCACCGACTGCACCTGCCCTGACTTGATGTCCGCGATGAGCGCAGAATAGGACACCTCCTGTGGCGGCAGACGTGCACTGAAATTGTGCAACGCTGCCATCAACACAGCGATGATCATGATCCACAAGAAAAAATTTCTGGCCATGGGGGCCATCATAGCACAGACCCGCCCGGTACCCCCTGAATCGGTAGAATGCCTGTCACAGCAGGGCTGAGGCACTTGGCCCCCGCCACCCGTCACAGCACCCTGCATGCGCAGAAACTACCGGGCGGTGTGGACTACAGCAGGCTCTGCCGTGGGTCGTTCTCCCGTGCCGCCCGGCCTGACCACCCATAACCCTGACCCCGAGGCAATCCCCTGCGCCGCCTTACCCGCTGCTGTCGGGGTAGCCTGATCCCTGAGCCATGCTGTGGCCCGGGACAAGCGGCCAGGGGGCTTCGGTGCAGGCTACCGCAGACACAGCAGGTACAGTTCTCGTGAGCGGCCCCGGGAGGCCGCCGGTTTACGGACCACCACGCGCTGGAAGCTGCGCTGCAATTCATCCTGATACTCAGCGCTGTCTGTCCCCTGAAACAGTTTCACCAGCAGCGCCCCGGAGGGTTTCAGAACGGCATCCGCCCATTGCCGGGCGGATCGGGCCAAGGCCAGGGAACGGGCCTGGTCGGCATCGCGCATACCACTCAGACTCGGTGCCATATCCGAGAGCACGAGGTCACAGCACCCCACCCCAAACTGTTCCAGAAAGCGGCTGTGCAGTGCCGGATCCCGTGCATCTCCGCGCAGCAGACTCACCCCGGGCAGTGGCTGTACAGGGGTTCGGTCCACAGCGATCACCTGGCCGCCGGGACGCACCCGCCGGGCGGCATACTGTGACCAGCTGCCGGGGGCAGCACCCAGGTCCAGCACCGTCTGGCCGGGTCGCAACAGGCGGTCACGCTGATCGATCTCGATCAGCTTGTAGACCGCCCGGGAGCGATAGCCCTCGGCCTGAGCCCGTCTGGCATACGTATCCTGTCTGCGCGCCCCTCCCATGCCTGCAGATTCTATCGTAACTCCTTGATCCGCACCCGATGTACGGGGTACAGTTGCGACCATGAAACTTTATGACTTCAGGCATGCGCCCAACCCGCGCATTGTGCGTATCTGCTTTGCCGAGAAAGGCATAGAGCATACCACCGTGCAGGTGGACCTGCGGGCAGGTGAACAATACAGCCCCGCATTCCGGGCAGTGACGCCACGCTGTACGGTGCCTGTGCTGGAACTGGATTCCGGTACCCGTATCCTGGACAGCACGGCCATCTGTGATTATCTGGAAACCCTCTGCCCCGAGCCCCGTCTGCTGGGTGCGAACCCGGAACAAAAGGCCGTGATTCTGTCCTGGCACCTCTGGAATCAGGCCGAAGGCATCGGTGCCGCAGGGGAGTGGTTTCGCAATGCTTCCCCCCTGATGAAGGACAGACGCCGCCCCGGACTGGAATCCTGGGGGCAGAATGAGCTGCTGGCCAAACGCGGGCAGCAGCGCTGTATGTTATACGCCGAGCAACTGGAGCAGCGTCTGCAGAAATCAGCCTGGGTGGGTGGAGATGGTTTCAGCCTGGCGGACATCTCCGCACTGGTGGCTGTGGATTTTGCCAAACGTATGGACTTTGAGCCGCCCGCCGCACTGACTCAACTGACGCAATGGCATGCACGTGTCAGTGCCCGACCGGGCAGCGCCTCCTGATCAGGTCCGGGGAAACACGCTCTCGGCTGCGAATACCGGGCCGTCTACGCAGACGCGCAGCATACGAGTGACGCCCTGCTCAACAACAGGTACGGCACAGGCCCCGCAGCCACCGACTCCGCAGGGCGTGTATTCTTCAATGGAGACTTGGGCCGGGATGGCGTACTTGTGTGCCAGAGCAGCGATGGTCTGCAACATGGCGTGTGGGCCACAGCCGTAGAGTTCAACCTGATGCAGTGCTGTCGGGTCCAGCGACTGCAGCCAGACCTCAGCCAGATCGGTCACCGGGCCTGTGTAACAACCCGGGCGGTCGTCATCCATGGCCAGGCGACTGCTGATGCCCCAATCCTCCAGCAGGGGGATGCAGGCGGTGACGCCGGGGGGCAGGCCATCCACCATGCGGATGGAGGCGCGCGGGGTAAATGGCAGGTGCCTCCTTGCGCCCATCAGCACCAGCGGCTGTACCTGTTGGGTACGC
>DKIB01000040.1:0-10586 GCA_002454015.1 Proteobacteria bacterium UBA6729 | reverse complement strand
GCCAGAAAGATCAGGGGGGGGATGCCCACACCACCGCCGATCAGCAATGGATGACGGCGGTAATCCTGCAGCTGGTAGGGTCTGCCCAGGGGACCCAGCACCTCCAGCTGACCGTTGGTATGGATGTCCGCAAGCAGGCGGGTGCCCCGACCGGTTGCCCGGTAGAGAATTTCAATGCGACCCTGCCCGGCCCGCATGATCGACATGGGGCGACGCATGGGCAGCAGTGGATGGCACTGCAGTTGCACAAAGTGGCCGGGTCGAGCCCGATCAGCAATAGCCGGGACCTGCAGTTCCAGCGTGTGCCAGTCTGCGCCATGGCTGGTATTGCTGAGCACTTTGGCATGCAACTGAAAAACGTCCGGGCGTCTCATGCGGCGCCTCTTTCATAAACCACACGCCCCCCCAACAGGGTGTAACAAACCTGACCCTGCAGTGCCCGACCCTCCAGGGGGCTGTGCTTTCCGGAACTCCGCAGCGTAGCCGTATGCAGAGTCCATTGTGCGTGTGGGTCAAAGATACAGATATCTGCCTCCGCGTCCATGCTCAGGGTGCCCTGCGGAATGCCCAGAATCGTTGCCGGCTGGCGGGTCATGCAATCAATGGCACGCAGCATACCCATATGCCCGTCACGCACCAGCTGCAGGGTGAGCGGCAACCAGAGCTCCAGTGCAGTGGCACCGGGTTCGGCCAGGCCCAGCGGGACGTTTTTGGCCTCGTAATTGTGCGGCTGGTGATCAGAGCAAACACAATCCAGCAGATGGGTCGCCAACGCCTCACGCAGGGCAGCACGGTCCTCTGTGCTGCGTATCGGCGGAATAAAGTAGCTGTTCGAATTCATCGGATCCAGCTCCTCATCGGCAAGAATCAGATGATGTATACCCACGTCGGCACTCACCTCAAGGCCACGCTTGCGTGCCGCCGCAACCATGCCCACCGCACGCCCCGTGGTCAGCCTGCAAAAATGCACCGCTGTTCCGGCTTGTTCAACCAACAACAGGGCGCGTGCCAGACCGACCAGTTCTGCACTCAGTGGATAGGGCTCCAGCCCGGCCTGCGTACAGGTGTTGCCCTCATGGAACCGACCTGCACCACGCAGGAAGGCATCGTCCGCATGCAGGAATACCTTCAGTCCACAGCTGCGTGCATATTGCAGGGCACGATACAACAGATGACTGTCGGCTATGGGCACCAGCGCATTGCCTACCGCAATACATCCGGTAGCCTGCAATGCCTGCATACCGGCCAGACCCTCTTCGCCCAGGCCACGGGTCAGTGCGCCACATAGAAACACCCGCAACTGATCGGCATCGGCCACACGCTTCTGGATCAGCTCCACCACGACAGGCGCATCCAGCACCGGTCGGGTATCCGGCGGACAGCACAATGCCGTCACCCCACCCGCTATTGCGGCCCGTGACTCCGTCGCTATGCTGATCTTGTGGTCTACGCCGGGTTCGCGCATGCGTGCACACAGATCCACCAGGCCGGGACACACCACACAGTTGCTGGCATCCAGGGTACGGTCGGCCTGAAAGCCATCCGGCACTGCGCCTACCGCCGCAATGCGCCCATTGTCTATGTACAGGCCGCAATGCTGATCCAGTCCATTGGCCGGATCGATCACGCGCCCTCCGGTGATGGCGAGCTTCACGTAGGGGCAGCCCCCACCACCAGGGCCATGATCGCCATACGACTGGCAATCCCATAGCTGACCTGCTCCAGAATCCTTGCGGCCTTGCCATCAACGACCTCGGATTCCATTTCAATGCCACGATTGATTGGCCCCGGGTGCATGACAATCACATCCTGTCCGGCATGTGCCAAGGTTGCCTCAGTCAATCCGTAGAGACGAAAATACTCCTGCTCATTCGGTAGCAGGAACCCACACATGCGCTCCCGTTGCAAGCGCAGCACTATGATGACATCGGCATCGCGGATACCTTCATGCAGCCGATCGTGCACCGTGACTCCCATGCTCTCTATGCCGGTCGGGATCAGGGTGCGCGGACCCACCACACGAATGTCGGGTACCCCCATAAGACGCAGGGCGAGGATCTCTGAACGTGCCACACGTGAGTGGGCGATATCACCAACTATCACCACCTTCAGTGTGCTGAAATCACGCTTGTGTCTGCGTATGGTCAGCAAGTCCAGCACCGCCTGGGTTGGATGTGAATGGCAACCATCGCCCGCATTGATGACAGCGACTCCGGGAGCAAGTTGCGAGGCAATAAAATGTACAGCCCCACTGACCGAGTGACGAATCACAAACATGTCACAGTGCATGGCCTGCAGGTTACGCAACATATCCAGCATGGATTCACCCTTCAGCACGGCTGACTCCGAACCACTGATATTCAGCACATCCGCAGACAGGCGCTTGGCCGCCAGTTCAAATGTGGTGCGCGTGCGCGTACTGGGCTCAAAGAACAGATTGACTATGGTCTTGCCACGCAGCACCGGGACTTTCTTGATAGCCCGTGTGGAAACACCGACAAAAGAGTCTGCCAGATCCAGAATGCGCTCCAGATGCTCGCGACGCAGACCCTCTATGGAAAGAAAGTGCCGTAACTCGTGCTTGTCATTCAACTGTACGGCAGCGCTATTCATGACAGCGCCTGCAAGAATAGCTGTAGCGGCTCCGGACCTACCAGCTTGAGCTGCTGATTGTGTTGCAGTTCCAGACGACGCCCATACACATCCGGCTGTATAGGCAGTTCCCGTCCAGGACGGTCGATCAGCACAATCAGGCTGACCCCTGCGGGACGACCATAATCAAAGATTTCGTTGAGCGCGGCGCGGACCGTGCGCCCGGTAAGAATCACATCATCTACCAGAATCACGTGACGGTCATCCACATGATCCGGCAATCTGGATGGGCCCACCCGGGGATGCAACCCGATGCGGCTGAAGTCATCCCGATAGAATGAGATATTGAGTTGGCCGATCTCATATCCCAACATCGGCTGGAGCCGACGGGCCACCCAGTCACCCCCGGTTTCAATGCCCACCAGCAGGGGGTCCTGAATCGCCAGACTATCCATGCGCACCCGGATACGGGCAGCCAGTTCATCCAGCATCCGGCCTATCTCACTGCCTTCCATGTACAGCTGTGGTGCCTGCTCCGGCTTGAACATCAGACCCACATTGAAATCAGGCGTGTGTACGCAGCCAGGATTCCAGAATGATACGGGCTGCATGTGCGTCTTCCGGCTCACCCGCCGCCACCAGACGAGCCTCCCAGGAACTGTAGCGCTCATCCACTGCATACACAGGCAACGCAAAGCGCCGCTGCAGTTCACGCATAAAATGCTTGACCCGACCCACCATCGGCTGCCAGCCACCGGTAGCGCGCACCGGCATCCCCACCACCAGTGCACCCGGCTGCCAGGCCTCTACCAACCGGGTGATGCCGGACCAGTCTGGTTGCTGTTGCCTGCTGTTGAGAACCGTCAGTGGTGTTGCGGTACAGCTCAGGCCCTGACCAATGGCAACACCGATCTTCCGTAGTCCGTAATCAAAACCCAGGTACACCGGGTCGCGCTCAGGCGTTGCCGGCCCGGGGAGACAGGTTGCCAACCCGAATACCGATAGATTCCACCGCAAACTTCCAGCGCTTCTCGAACGGCACGTCAAACAGCAGGCGCGAATTGAACGGGACATCCAGCCATACATTCTCTGCCAGCTCCTGTTCCAGTTGACCGGCCCCCCAGCCGGCATAGCCCAGTGCAACCAGCGCATGTGGCGGACCAGAGCCACTGGCAATGGCGCGCAATATGTCACAAGAAGTGGTGACCTCCATCTCCTCCGAGATCTGCGTGGAATGATCCCAGCTGGACATCGGCTGATGCAACACAAAGCCCCGTTCAGTCTGCACTGGCCCGCCCTGACAGATAGCCCAGTTACCCGCCTCCTGATTGGAAGCAGTAATCTCCAGCTGGGTAAAAACCTCTTCCAGAAGCAGTCCTTCTACAGGGCGATTGACGACTATACCCATCGCCCCTTCCTGATCATGAGAACATACATAGGTAACCGTCCTCTCAAAGTTTGGATCGCCCATGCCGGGCATGGCGATCAGAAAACGATTCGCCAAGCTGGTAACCTCCATGTCACCAATGCGGCTGAGTTGCAACGAGTCGTGCTGGGTATTTTGCGGTTTCACATCCAAGCCCTCCTGTACCGGACTTGGGTCCATCCTACCACACTCCCGGGTTCTGTACCACTACCCTGGGCGGAGCCTGGGCAACCCTGCCTGGAAATCGGCCAAATGTGCGAAAAATCAATTGTTTGCGGGCAGGCCGAGACCACAGAAACGCAGGCTAATTGCAGGGTGCGATACGCAACAGGGCACCGGAGGGGTCGTCGCTGAGCAGATACAGCAGGCCATCCGGCCCTAGGCGCACATCACGAATGCGACCGTGGCTTCCTCCCAACAGGCGCTCCTCGTGTACAACTTGACCATCCTGCATTTGCAGTCGCACCAGCAAGCCGAATTTCAGTGACCCTGCAAACAGGTTATCGTTCCAGTTGGGGAAGGCATCGCCACGGTAATGCGCCAGGCCGGAAGGCCCGATGGAAGGCACCCAATAGTGGACCGGTTGCTCCAGGCCTGCCTTGTGGGTGCCTTCGCCGATGGCCGTGCCAGTCCCATAATTCACGCCGTAGGTGATCAGTGGCCAGCCGTAATTGCGCCCCGGAGATACCTGATTCAACTCATCACCACCCATCGGGCCATGCTCGTGAGCCCACAGACGCTTGCCGGCAAACACCATCCCCTGCACATTACGGTGGCCATAGCTGTAGATGGCACTGGATGTGCCGAAGGGGTTGTCCTCCGGAATGCGACCATCATCGTGAATGCGGATGATTGAGCCCGAGTGCTGCTCCAGATCTTGTGCGGACGAGCGATCAGCACGGTCCCCCAGGCTGATCAACAGGGTGCCGTCCGGCGCAAACAACAGACGCGACCCAAAGTGACGACCGCCAATCTTGCGGGGGCGCATGCTGAACACCGTCTGCACATCTTCCAGTTGATTGCCGAGCAGTCTCGCCCGGGCTACATCGGTACCACGTTGCGCCAGATTGCCTGCTGTATAGGCCAGATAGATCAGCTGGTTGCTGACGTACTCAGGGTGCAGGGCCACATCCAGCAGGCCACCCTGTCCGTCGCTTACCACCCGGGGCACTCCCGCCACCTCAAGACGTGTCCCGTCAGCCTGCAACCGCCACAACTGCCCACCCCGGCCAGTTACCAGAAACTCTTCCCCCGGCAGAAAGGCCATCCCCCACGGCCACTCCAGTGCGCCTGCCACTTGCTCAATACGGAAGCAGTGCAGTGCAGATTCCCGGGCCTCGTTACCGACTGCGGACAGTGGTAATGCCAGCAGTGCGATTACCCGGCCACACTGCAGGAGAGACATCAGGGCCGCTCAGCAGTGGCGATGTGAGCAAGCCCCTTCAACAGATTCAGGGCCTCATAGAGTTGGTAGTCCGATAGCGCCAGCGCACTGCCGCCTGCACCGTCGGGCTTGACCGCGTCGGGGGACGGCGTACCCGAGTTTCCCAGATGGCCACGCAAATCTGCCTCCTTGAAACGCACCCCGCCGTTGTCCTGCATTGCCGATATACGAAAATTGGCAACCTGTATATCCGGTTCAATGCCCTCGGCCTGTATGGATCGCCCCAGCGGCGTGTAGTACCGCGCCGTCGTTAATTTCAGGGCGGTATTGTTGCGCATGGAGACTATAGTCTGCACAGAGCCCTTGCCAAAGGTCTGCGTTCCCATGATGATGGCGCGCTTGTGATCCTGCAACGCACCGGCAACGATCTCCGAGGCCGATGCCGAGCCACCATTAACCAGCACCACCATCGGCAACCCTTGCAACAGGTCACCAAGACGGGCATTGAAGGTCAGGCTGGAGTCCTTCACCCGACCTTCGGTGTAGAGTATGGTGCCCCCATCCAGAAACAGATCAGATACGGACACAGCGGAACTCAACACGCCGCCTGGATTGTTCCGCAGATCCAGGATGATGCCCAGCAGGGGCGCATCGTTCTCCAGCCCCTTGCGTATGGCAGCCGCAAGATCGCTGCGGGTCTGCTCCTGAAATACGCGAATCCGAAACGACATAAAACCAGGCTCCAGGACTGTGGACTTGACGCTCTTGAGACGGATCACCTCCCGCTCAATGGTCAGCTCCACAGGGGGGCTGCTGTCATCGCGCAGCACCGTCAGCGTGATCGAGGTGCCGGGCTCCCCGCGCATAATCTCCACGGCCTCATCCAGATCGATCCCCTTGACCGGTTTGCCATCGAGTTTGATGATCAAATCACCGGCCTGGATGCCGGCCCGCTCGGCAGGCGTGCCCTCAATGGGGGCAATCACCTTGATAAGACCATTCTCCACGCCCACCTCTATGCCCAGACCACCGAAGCGCCCCGCTGTACCCTCACGCAGTGCAGCATAGGCCCTGCCATCCAGAAAGGAAGAATGCGGGTCCAGCCCGGCCAGCATGCCCTTGATAGCGTGTTGCAATAAAAACTCATCGTCAACCGGGTCTACATAGTCACTTTTCAGGCGTGAGTACACCTCAACAAAGGTCCGCAGGGCCTCCAGTGGCAGGAGCTCCGTGGCCTCCGTGGTCGCTGCGGACTCCGTGGTTTGCACCGGAGTATCCGGCTGTTGCGCCCATGCGGGGAAGCACAGCAGGCCCGCGATTAAAATAGTAGTCTTCATGCGTCAGGTTCCTCACGACACCAGTGCGCCGGGTTCAGGGGCACCCCCTCGCGACGGATCTCAAAGTATAAACCGAATTCCATCTGTCCGCCACTATCCCCCACATAGGCGATGGTGTCGCCCTGACGTACCCGCCTGCCCCGACGAGACTTCAACTGCTCATTGTGCCCATACAGACTTATGTAGCCATCCCCGTGATCCAGAATCACCAGCAGGCCCAGATTGTGGAACCAGTCCGCAAATACCACGCGCCCTGCGCTGATCGCCTGCACCGGCTCCCCGGCCCCGGTAACAAGGGTAACGCCATCCCAGACCATCAGGCCATCCAGCCGGGATTCACCAAACTGGTTGCCGAGGTGACCCATCACCGGCCATGACAACTGGCCCTGCAAGGATTGAAATGGTCGCTGGCCCGGGCGGGGAGCGGAGCGCTGCAAATCGGCAATCAACGCACGCAATTTCTCTGCGGTCCCTTGCCACACGGTCAGTGACCGATTCTGGTCGGCCAGATACCCGGCCAGTTGGTGCATGGCCTCCTGGCGTTGCTGGCGCTGTCCAATATATTCATCCAGCAACTTCTGATAGCGCCGATGCAGGCCCTGCAGGCGATCCAAATTCAGTTGCATGGTAGCCTGTGCTCCATCAAATTCACGCAGCGACCCGGTGATGCTCTCCATCCGTTGCAAACGCAGCTGGTCAAAGTAGTCGTAGTAGGCCAGCATGCGACCGATGCGGGCCACCTCCTGTTGCTCCAGCAAGGCCCTGAACCTGCCTCCCATATAAACTGCCCGCACCAGAGTGGCCAGCAAACTGCGATCCGACTGCAATGCAGACTGCAGCGCCTGGATACGTGTATCCAATTCCCCGGTGGTCCGGATCTTCTGCTCCAATGCCTGCTTGGTCTTTTTGATATCGTCTACCACTCTGGAGGCCGCCTGTTCGCTGCCCTGCACAGCCATTCGCAACGCGCCATATTCCTCACGCTGACGGCGGCCGTCCCGCTCCAGAGCGGCGCTCTGGTCCTGCCCCTGTTGCAGCTCAGGCTGTTTGCGCCCCGGCTCACCCGCTACAGTGACCGGAACCATGCACACCAGCAGGCACCCTGCAACGAGTGGTTTCAACCCCGGCCTCCGGCGCGCACATGCAGATGCACAGGCAATGGTGTGGAAAATCATGATAGCTCCGCCACCCTGGCCGTTGTACCACGCTGTAGAGGGCTGCTTAACTGCACCAGACGCCGCCCGGTCATGGCGGTCGGTATGGGCAGCCCCATCAGGTACAACAGGGTAGGGGCAACATCGCGCAGGGAACCGTCTGTAGTTTGCTGCGTAACCGCATCGCGTCCGCAGTATACGAAGGGCACGGGATTGACGGTGTGTGCCTTGTGTGGCTGCACCGGCTGCTTCTCATTGATATAATTGCCCAGCTGTTCTGCATTGCCGTGGTCGGCGGTTATCACCAGATCGTAACCGCAGTCCCTGCAGGCTGCAACAGTACCGGACAGGCAATCATCCAATACCTGCACCGCCTTTATGGTGGCATGAAAATCGCCAGTATGTCCAACCATATCGGCGTTGGCAAAGTTGCAGATGATGGCATGGTAGTTGCGGGTGCGGATGGCTTGGGTGAGTTTGTCGGCAACTGCGTATGCGCTCATCTCCGGGCACTGGTCATAGGTGGGCACATCGGGGGACGGTACCAGTATACGATCCTCACCGGCGTAGACACGTTCCTCTCCGCCATTGAAGAAGAAGGTCACATGCGCATACTTCTCGGTTTCTGCGATACGCAGTTGGCGCAGGCCTGCACGAGATACACATTCGCCAAAGCTGTCCGCCGGGGTCTCATGCGGGTAGACCGTGGGCAGGGTGTACTGCTGATCGTAGCGGGTAAAGGTGATGAAGGAGTCCGCTGCCAGTGCGGCTCCGCGAGCAAAGCCAGCGAAGTTATGCTCGGTAAAGGCGCGTGTCAGCTGGCGTACGCGGTCCGCACGAAAGTTGGTAGAGACCAGCAGATCACCTGGACATACAGTGACCGGGCAGCCAGCCTCGCAGATGGCAGTGGCCTTTATGAACTCATCGCACTCACCGCGGTCATAGGCCTGTCGGATGGCAAGCAGCGGGTCCGTACACCGATACTGGGCGTGCCCATGGGCAATCAGTTCATAGGCCTCCCGGGTGCGCTCCCAGTTGCAGTTACGGTCCATGGCATAGTAACGTCCCACCAGCGAGGCGATCCTGCCCGTGCCCAGTTCGCCGCACACCGCCAGTACCTGCTGTATGGATTCCTCAGCGCAGCGGGGCAATGTATCGCGGCCATCCATGAAGGCATGCAGGTAGACCCGTTTGACTCCATGCCGGGCCGCCATGCGTACCAGGGCGAGCATGTGGTCCTCATGACCGTGCACCCCCCCTGTGGACATCAGACCAAGCACATGCAGGGCGGCATCCCGCCCGGCCAACGCCTCCAGCCGCTGACGCAGCAGTGCATTGTTGTAGAAGGAACCCTCCTCAATGGTGCGGCTGATGCGGGTAAATTCCTGGTCCAGCAGGCGCCCGGCCCCGATGTGCATATGCCCGACCTCCGAGTTGCCCATCTGCCGGGCCGGCAGGCCCACCTCGATGCCGGAGGCCTCAATCAGGGCATGCGGGCAACGTGCCCACAGCCGATCCCATGTGGGTGTGTGGGCGCTGTGTATGGCGTTATACACAGTGCCCTCGGAATAGCCCCATCCGTCCAGCACTACCAGCAACAGGGGCGTAATGGGGGGGGAGGTTTTCATGGACATGGGGCAGGTCTCCGGTGGCAGGCCACGGGGGAGAATTCTAACATTCTTTGGCGGGATGGCTGCCTCCCGCAGTGGAACGGAGGCACCGTATGTCGCACCACTGACGGGAGGCCGGACCCGGGCGGCTTTCCCTTTGCGGGCGGGTGGGGTTCCCCGTGCAAGGCACGCCACCATGGCGCAGGGCGGGTTGAGCAATCTCGCTTTGCAGCAGCGCCCCCCGTCTCGCNNCCTTCTACTTGAACAAGTACGCCCGAGTGCCTATAATACAAGGACAAGATTAACGTGATGCCGGGCCTGGACCCCCTGCATGAGGCGCCTGTGGCACCATCAGGCATCCGTTGACTGCGGAGTTGTGGTACTATGGCCCACAGATATCAGGAGGAACCACTACAATGGCACGATTCAAACACGGCAGACGACAGTTTGACATCCCCGAAGACCTTCGGGGTGTGAGTTTTCTGGATGCCCTTGTGGATGCATTCACCCCCCCGGGGCGACTGCGCCTTTATCGGCCTGACTGCGGGTGGCTGGCCCGGGTTCGGGATGCACACCGCATACGCGACTATTATCGCAAGGCACTGGGCGACCTGGGCATTGAATTGCATGAGCCTCCCACGGAGGCACTGGATGATATGGGCATTGAATTGCATTTGCCTCCCACGGCGGCCCGACGCGATAAACGCCCGAAAGCGCAGAAATGAAAGCGCAAAAAGCGGGACGGTGAGCGCAAAGCAAAGAACAGGAAAGAGGCATCCCCGTCCCGGAAGAGCCCAGACCCAGAATTCAGCCCGCAGTAGCCAGCCTTCCCAGGCTCTGGTCAAGGCATGGCGCGAACTGTCTGACGAACAAAAAAGCAGGGAACTGTCGGACCTGGTGCAACAGCTGCCTGATGCCGAGAAACGCAGGGTACTGAGGACGGTAACGCGACAGCGGGTTATCAGTAACACCTTCATTGGTCCCATACCGGACCCTGATAGTTTGGCAAAATACAGCGCGATAAACCCCGGTCTGGTAGAGCAGATTGTGTCCATGGCAGAGAAGGAACAAAATATACGCGCA
>DKIB01000063.1:425-11048 GCA_002454015.1 Proteobacteria bacterium UBA6729 | reverse complement strand
ATGAGCACCCCCGACCTACTGGGCCGCATCCTGCAGGAGACCCGCGCCGAACTCAGGCGACGCAAGGCGCGGCTGCCCGCAAGACGGTTACAGCAGCGACTGGCCCGACGCAAGGATCAGCCGCGTGGCTTTATGGCCGCCCTGCAGGCCGTACATGGCCGCCCCGCGGTGATCGCTGAACTGAAACGGGCCTCCCCCAGCAAGGGCAGGATCTGCAAGCGCTACCGGCCCGCTGACATTGCCACAGCCTATGAGAGTGCGGGTGCCCACTGCCTGTCAGTGCTGACCGATACGCCGTTCTTTGAGGGGCGACTCACGCACCTGCAGAAGGCACGGGCAGCCTGTACCCTGCCGATCCTGCGCAAGGACTTTATACTGGAATCCTATCAGGTGTATGAGTCCAGATTGGCAGGCGCCGACTGCATCCTGCTGATCGCTGCGGCCCTGAGCGATAAACGCATGAATACACTGGCCCGTCTGGCCGCAGAACTCGGCATGGACGTGCTGGCCGAAGTGCATAATCGCGAGGAACTGCAGCGGGTTCTGCAGCTGGACAACTGTTTAATCGGCATTAACAATCGCAATCTGAATGACTTTGTCACCCATATCCAGACCACGATCTCCCTGTTGCCCCTGATCCCCGTAGCCCGCATCGTGGTCTCGGAAAGCGGCATTCACGAGCCGTCTCAGGTCAACCGGCTGTATACCCGGGGGGCTGCGGCCTTTCTGGTTGGCGAGGCCCTGCTGGCAACGGGCGACCCGGCCCGGTGCCTGCAGCGCCTGTTCCCCCATCATGACCAGGGCTCCATCGCCGATTCCTGATCCGGCCTCAGGCTGTTCCCGGATACGCGGTCGGTTCGGGGCTGCGCTGTAGCTACCGATTGATCTGCGGGAATAGCGCCTTTGGGTTGATGCATCCAATCCCGGGGTGACCGGATGACCCGCAACGAGGGTATCCATACGAACCGCTTTTGGCGACCCGGGTACGGGTCAGGGGAGCGCGGCCGGGCGGGGGGCACAGGGGACGCAGCGCAGGCAGGCTACTCGCGTCTGTCGGCAGCTTCGGGGGGGGTCGGTGCACCCGGCACAGGCGCGCTGCCCTGTGGCTGGATCAGGCCGGTGAAATAGCCAATGAAGAGCAACAGGATCAGGCCGATGGAGACCCCGATACGCCTGGACAGCGCCCGCACCGTGCGCGTCTGGCTGCCCTGATCCCGGAGCAGATAGTACAGGGCCTGCCCCAGACTAAGCAGAATGGCCAGAATCGTCAGTAGTACCAGCAGTTTGAAGGCGAGTTGCATGGTCACAGTGTAACCGCCCTGACGCAGATTGCCAGAACCCTTGCCCACCGCTATGGATGCCCTGTCGTGGGGCGTGATCGGCGGCCCGGGCCCGGTGGCTCCATAATGGGGTTCGGAATCCCTGCCGGCAGTACAGCAGACCGCAACGGTGGGGAAGGGGGCCTGATGTACAATCCGGGCATGAATGGTCGGCAATGGCGCTACCCCGGGTTCTGGCCCACGCTGGTCGCAGTGGTGCTGACAGGATTGTGCGTTGCGCTGGGATTCTGGCAGCTGTCGCGGGCGGCGTACAAGGACGGGCTGCAGGCTGAGTTCCTGCAACGCAGCCGGATGCCGATCATCGATCTGCAGCCGGACGAGGTGGTGCCAGGGCGTCGTGTCCGCGTGTATGGGCAGGCCACAGGGCCAACCCTGCTGCTGGATAATCGTGTGCGGGAGGGTCGGCCTGGCTACGAGGTCTTTGTGCCCTATCGCCTGAATGATGCAGCCCACGCCGTGCTGCTGCACACGGGCTGGGTGGCAGCACCGATACAGCGTGAGCAGGTGCCGGAGTTGCCGGGTCTCCCGGAGGGCAGCCAGACCGGGGTGGTGCTGGCCCCGCTGCGGACCGGTGCGGCACAGCTGGGCTGGGAGGCGCTGGAACCCGGGGTCTACCGTGTACAGGGTCTGCATCCGGCCGAGTTGGCTGCCCGGCTGCAGCTGCCCCTGTTGCCGATACTGGTTTCGCCTGAGCCGACTGCCATCCGCGCCCCTGTTGCCGGTGGTGTCCGTAGCCGCGGCTACGCAGTACAATGGTTCGGTATCGCCCTGGCTGCCCTGTTTGTTTATGTGACCATGGCATACAAACGAGTTCATGAGTACGAATCCTGAAGCCGGGTCGCGCAGTCGGCTCATTCTGCTGCTCCTGCTGGTGCTGTGCCTGCTGCCCCCGCTGGCCGCCTGGCTGTTGATACGCTACGCACCCCCCGGGGCACTGGGAGATGCCAGCCGTGGCACCCTGCTGCACAGTACGCAACCGCTCCCCAATGTTGCGCTGATCGACCCACGCGGGCAGTACCACGGACAGCTGCACGGCAAATGGGGAATACTGTATCTGGGCGGGGCAGACTGCCTGCAATGCAGTGCGGTGCTGGGCCAGATGCGCGAGGCCTGGTTGTCGCTGGGTTCACGGGCTCAGCGTGTGCGCCCCATCCTGGTTGTGCCCGCTACCCTGCCTGAAGCCAGGGTGCAGGCCCTGCTGCAGCCTCACGCAGGTACATGGTTGTGGCGGCTGTTGGATACCGCATGGCTGGCTGAGTTGTTGCAGGGCGGTGGGGTGGTATTGGTCGATCCCAAAGGCCTGCCGGTGCTGCGCTACGATGCCGATGTTTGGTATAACGATATCGCCAGGGACCTGAAGCGGTTGCTGCGCACCTCACGCATTGGTTAGGATGCAGCTGCTCTCGGGTCTGGCCTGGTTGACCACGGCCCTGACCCTGTGTCTGGTAGTGCTCGGGGCATACGTGCGCCTGTCGGATGCCGGATTGGGGTGTCCGGACTGGCCGGGTTGTTACGGCGAGCTGGTGCTGCCGAACGATGCAGTGGCCCTGCGGGACATCCAGACCCGCTACCCGGAGGTGGCAATCAATACCGTCAAGGCCCACAAGGAAATGGCCCACCGCTATCTGGCCGCCGTGGTGGGATTGCTGGTACTGATGCTGACCGTACTCGGCTTTCGCACCCGCCACGGGTGGCTCTGTGCAGGCGTGCTGGGGCTGGTGGTTTTGCAGGCCCTGCTGGGCCGCTGGACGGTGACCCTGCTGCTGGAACCCCTGATCGTGGTCGCTCATCTGCTGGGAGGCCTGACGATCCTCTGCCTGCTGTGCTGGTTGGCTCTGGCATGGAGCCGCCATCCCACTGTCCCGGCCCCCGGCCTGCCCCCCTGGTTGTACGCTGCCGCCGTGGTGCTGTGCATACAGGTGGCACTCGGGGGTTGGACCAGTGCCAACCATGCTGGTCTGGCCTGTCCGGATTTTCCGGCCTGCCGGGGCCAGTGGTGGCCCCCCGCCGCTGACTTCAGACAGGCCTTCCTGCATCCGTACACCGCCCCGCAGGACGGCGGCAGGATTGCCATCCACCTGGCCCATCGGCTGGGGGCCATCCTGACCTTGCTTGCCCTGTCTGCAGCGGCCCTGCTCACCCTGCTCACCGGCCCCACCGCACTCCGGATCTGGGCCTGGGGGCTATTGGCGCTGGTGTACGCTCAGGCCGGGCTTGGGATTGCCAATGTGCTGCTGCGTCTGCCAATTCCCGCGGCTGCCGTCCACAATCTGCTGGCAGCCCTGCTGTTGCTTGCCCTCACCGTACTGCTGTACTGCACCCGCAGGCCCGCATGAAGCAGCGGTTCCGTGCCGGGGTACAAACCGCCGGGCGCTGCGTGGAGGTTGCTGACACTTGCAGTCCATGGCAGAGGCTTGCCAGGCGCCTGAATCGGGGTGAGCCCTTCCCGTATGTGTCGGCAGACAGCCCGGACCCCTGTTGCCGTGAGGGTCAGGCGGCTCCGGACCGGCAGTGCAGTGCAGTGCAGCGCGGCTTCGGCGGAGGTTCCGGCAGCCGTGCCCCCCCGGGGGGATTGCCCGGCTGTGGCTATTGAGCGGTCTGCCGCATGTCTACAGGCTGTCGGTGCCCGCCCGGACGGAGGCACCGGGGCGTTTCCTGCGGGATCCGGACCGCGGTGCGTTTGGGTCCCTGAAGGCGTGCTTGTGCGGGTTGCCGNNCAAGGCGTGCTGCCGGGTTGCCGCCCCGCCCGCCCGCGGAATTTCGCGGACGGCAGCCCTTCGTCCCGGCCATGTCCCGTCCGGTGCGTGACGGCGGCAGGAGTCGTTACTACTTGATTTTCGTGCTTTTCACTACTTTTTCACTATACTTCTGGCAATGGGGGGTGTTCTCATGTACACTGCTGCCCTTGGGCACCCGGGAGGGGCCTTTGTGTTCATTGACTTTTACTGTGCTCATCTGTCGCCCCGGGCACCCCCCTGGAGGGGCTCCCGGTCGCCCAGGCGTTTTTTGGAGGTATTTAACGAATCATGTTTGTTTTTACGGGTCTGATTGACCTGCCCTGGTGGGGTTACCTGCTGGTAGCCCTCGGGCTGGCACATATCACCATCGTCGGCGTCACTGTATTTTTGCATCGTCATCAGGCCCACCGGGCCCTGGAGATGCATCCGGCAGTCAGCCATTTCTTCCGTTTCTGGTTGTGGTTGACCACGGGCATGGCGACTCGGGAGTGGGTTTCCGTGCATCGCAAGCATCATGACAAGGTGGAGGGTCAGGAGGACCCGCACAGCCCGTTTCGTTTTGGTATCAGCAAGGTGTTGTGGGAAGGCAGCGAGCTGTATTCTGTAGAAACGGCATGTCAGGAGACGATACGCAACTATGGTCAGGGGACACCGGATGACTGGCTGGAGCACCATGTGTATGCGCGCTCAAAGAGCCTGGGCATCACGGTGATGCTGTTGATCGATGTAGTGCTGTTCGGCAGTGTGGGCCTGACGGTGTGGGCGGTGCAGATGTTGTGGATTCCGTTCTTTGCCGCTGGCGTGATCAACGGGCTGGGCCACTGGGTTGGTTACAGAAACTTCAATACCGCGGATCGCTCCACCAATCTGGGCCCCATCGGCCTGCTGATCGGTGGTGAGGAACTGCATAACAATCACCATGCCTATGCCAGTTCTGCCCGGATGTCTTCGCAGTGGTGGGAGTTTGATGTGGGCTGGCTCTATATCTGTGTGTTGGAGCGGCTGGGCCTGGCTCAGGTTGACCAGCAGAAGTTGGCGCCGCGTCCCCGGGTGGATATCGGCAAGCAGATTCCGGACCTGGATACCGTGGGTGCGGTGCTCAGCAGTCGTCTGCATGTCATGAGTGCATACGCGCGGTGCGTGATGGCGCGGGTGCATCGGGAGGAGCTGCGCAAGGCGGATACCCATACCTGTCGCAGGCGTATGCGTCGTCTGGGCTGGTTGTTGCTGCGTGGCCCTCGTCTGGGTTCAGCGGGGCAGCGCCTGCTGGTTAACCATCCAACCCTCAGGTCGGTATACCGGTTCCGGCAGCGCCTGGCAAAGTTGTTACGGAAACGGACCAACCATGAGGCTGCCTTGAGCGAGCTGCGCCAGTGGTGTGATGAGGCAGAGCGTACCGGCATCGCCGCACTGACCGAGTTTGCCACTACCCTGAAGGGCTATACCCTGACCCGGGCTACTTGATTTTGGCTTCTTTGTAGACGACGTGCTTGCGTACCACCGGGTCGTATTTGCGGAGCTGCAACGGCGTGGTCATGGTGCGCTTGTTCTTGGTGGTGGTGTAGAAGTGCCCGGTCTTGGCACTTGATACCAGACGAATCTTTTCCCGCATGGTTTATCTCTCCTGTCGCGCCCGGGCGCGGATCTCTGCCAGCACCGTGACGATTCCCCTGCGGGCGATAATACGCAAGCCGTGCGCACTGACGCGCAACCGCACCCAGCGCTTCTCGTCCTCCAGCCAGAACCGCTGATAGTGCAGGTTGGGCTGGAAACGATGCCGGCTCTTGTTATGGGCATGGGAGACGCGGTTGCCGAACTGCGCCCGCTTTCCCGTGACTTCGCATACTCTGGACATGGGTTTCAGTACCTCGGTGGTAACAGGCGGGGTATTATAATGGCTTGGGGGACGATTGCAAGTGCCCATCGGAAAGGAGGACTACCCTGATGACTAGACCATGTTTGTATTGCTGGATCACCCTGATGCCAGCGCTGATTGCCCTCCCGGTCATGGCGGCCCCGCCACAGCTGCAATGGCGCCTGGAGGGGGTCAGCACCCCGGAGTCGGTGCTGTATGATCCGATAGCAGAGGTTCTGTATGTATCCAGCATGGATGGGGGTCCGTACGACAAGGACAACAAGGGCTTCATCTCCAGAGTGAGTCTGCAGGGGCGCATGTTGGAGCGCGAGTGGGTTTCCGGCCTGCATGCGCCACGTGGCATGGGCCTGCACGAGCGCCGCCTGTACGTTGCAGATATCGACCGTTTGATTGAGATCGACGCAGATACAGGCAATATTATCATGAAACATGAGGCGGCAGACAGCATATTCCTGAATGATGTGGCGGTGTCGGCTGCCGGGGAGGTGTATGTCTCGGACTCCGAAACCAATACCATCCACCTGTTGCGTGAAGGCAGGTTGTTCCGCTGGCTGGTGGATGCCGCCCTGGATGCACCGAACGGGCTGTTGGTGGAGCCGGAGCGCCTGCTGGTGGGCAGTTGGGGGACATGGATGCAGCCGGATGCCGTGTCGCCACACGTGGGCAGCCTGCTCTATGTGCCCCTGCAACGGGGCGGTCGCCCGATCATGCTGACGGAGGATCTGGGTAATCTGGATGGTGTGGAGCCGGTCGGCGATGGCTCCTGGCTGGTGTCTGACTGGGTAACCGGTACGGTCTATCATGTCCATGCGGATGGCACCCATGAACCGCTGTTGGAGTTGGTTCAGGGCAGCGCCGATATTGCGTACATTGTGGCACAGCGGTTGTTGCTGGTGCCGCTTATGAAGGAGGATGCGGTAGTGGCCTATCGGCTGGAAGCATTGCACTGATGCGGGTTGGGCTTAATGGTTTCGGGCGCATCGGTCGTTGCATAGTCCGGGCCCTGCATGAGTCGGGTACGGAGCGGTGGCCATTCAGTCTGGTGGCGATCAACGACCTGGGCCCGGTGGATATGCTGGCCCACCTGCTGCGCTATGACAGCACCCACGGCCGCTTTGCGGGCGAGGTCAGCGTGGACGGGAACAGCCTGCAGATCGCGGGCACTACGGTGCAGGTATTGTCGGAACGCGACCCGGCCCGGTTGCCCTGGCAGGCCCTGGAGGTGTCACTGGTGCTGGAGTGTACCGGTTTGTTTACCGCCCGTGAGCAAGCCGCCAGACATCTGGATGCCGGGGCGGAGCGGGTGTTGGTTTCAGCCCCGGCCAGTGGTGCCGATCTGGTGGTGGTGTACGGCGTCAATCATCAATTGCTGCGCGCCTCGCATCGGGTGGTCTCAAATGCCTCCTGCACTACAAACTGTCTGGCACCGCTGGTCTGGGTGCTGAATCGCGGGGTGGGCATTGAGTCAGGGTTGATGACCACCGTGCATTCTTATACCAATGACCAGCCGGTGCTGGATGTGTTCCACAAGGATCCGCGGCGCGCCCGCAGCGCAGCGCAATCCATGATCCCGACCACGACCGGGGCTGCCGCCGCCGTGGGTCTGGTGTTGCCCGAACTGGCGGGTCGGCTGGATGGTTACGCGGTGCGCGTGCCTACCCCCAATGTCTCCCTGGTGGATCTGAGCTTTGTGGCCTCGCGGGATACCAGTCCCGAAGAGATCGATGCATTGATGCGCGAGGCTGCCGCCAAAGAATTGGCGGGGGTGCTGGAGGTGGCGGACGCACCACTGGTGTCTGCTGATTACAACCACACCACGGCCTCATCGATATACGATGCTGCCCTGACCCGGGTAGTCACGGGCCGCCTGGGCAAGGTGGTGTCCTGGTATGACAATGAATGGGGCTTTGCCAATCGCATGCTGGATACGGCATGCGCCATGATCAACGCGCCGTAGTGAGCGCCATGCAGCAGCAACCGGTGGAGGTCTTCAGTCTGGAGTTGCAACAGCGCCGGTTGCTGGTGCGTGTGGACATGAATGTGCCACTGCAGCAGCGGGGCGCTGCCGGGCTGCCGGAGATTCGCGATGCTACACGTATCACCGCCTGCGTGCCGGGCATTACCCGTATGTTGTCGGCGGGTGCTGCCGTGACACTGATCTCTCATCTGGGGCGCCCGGCAGCAGGGCACTGGGATGCGGAGCTGTCTCTGGCCCCGGTGGCGCAGCACCTGGCAGAGCAGCTGCAGGTCGAAGTGCCCCTGTGTGCAGACTGGCTGGAAAGTGCCGCCCCGGCGCCGGGTTGCATTACCATGGGCGAGAACTTGCGCTTCCTGCCGGGGGAGACCGAGGATGATGAGGCCCTGGCGATGCGCATGGCAGCGGTCTGTGATGTGTACGTAAATGATGCCTTTGCGGTCTCGCACCGTGCCCATGCCTCCGTGTGTGGTGTGGTTCGCCATGCCCCGATGGCCTGTGCCGGTCCGGTGCTGTCCGGTGAGCTCAGGCAGCTGTCCCGTCTGCTGGAGGCGCCGGTACCCCCCGTGGTTGTGGTGGTGGGCGGTGCCAAGGTGGACACCCGGCTGCCAGTGCTGCAGCGCCTGCTGGGGCTGGCAGACCATATCGTGGTGGGGGGCGGCATTGCCAATGCCCTGTTACACGCAGCGGGTCACAACACGGGGGCCTCCCCATTGCCGGAGCCGTCCCTGGCCGGGTCGGTACGGCAGTTGTTGCAACAGGCGCGCCCCGGACAGATCGTGCTGCCTGTGGATCTGGTCTGTGCCACGCGCATTGCCGCAGATGCCGATACCCGGGTGTGTGCCCCCGGCGAGGTTTCGGCTGCAGAGTCGATCCTGGATCTGGGGCCCGCCACCGCACAGCAGTTGCAATCCTTACTGGCGAGTGCCGGTACCATTGTCTGGAGCGGTCCCATGGGGGTGTTTGAGTGTGCCCCCTTTGCTGCCGGAACCCGGGCAGTGGCCGAGGCCACCGCGGCCGCGGCTGCCTATTCCGTGGTCGGTGGTGGTGATACGCTGGCGGCACTGGCAGCCTTTGGGGGTGCGGAAGACATCTCTTTTTGCTCCACCGGCGGGGGTGCCTTTCTGGCCTTTCTGGCCGGGCAGCTCATGCCCCCGCTGGAGGCGCTCAATCATCATTCGGCACAGCGCTCATGAGACGTACCAAGATCATCGTCACGCTGGGGCCATCCACCGACCGACCCGAGGTCATGGAGAAACTGATGCAGATCGGGGTGGATATTTTCCGCATCAACTACTCACACCAGACCCAGGCGGATCACCAGAAACGCATCGATGCAGTGCGTAAATTTGCTGCCAGCGCGGGTATGGAGGTTGCGATCATGGCAGATCTGCAGGGGCCCCGCATTCGCCTCCGGCAATTCAGGGACGGGCAGGTCATGCTGGAGAGGGACGCTGCCTTTGTGCTGGACGCCGGGCTGGACGAACATGCTGGAGATGTCACCCGGGTCGGGGTCACCTATGACCAACTGCCCGCGGAGGTGCAACCCGGGAGTTCACTGTTGATCGATGATGGTCGGGTGGCGCTGCGGGTACAGAAGGTCAGGGGCATGGAGGTGCATTGTGAGGTGGTGCGTGGCGGTGAACTGTCTGGTCACAAGGGCATCAATATGCCGGGCAGCCGCCTGTCCCTGGGGGCGCTTACTGCCAAGGATCGTTCCGACCTGCGTCATGCCGCACAGGCCGGAGTAGATTATTTTGCGATCTCGTTTGTAAGGGATGTGGCCGATGTGAAGGAGGCGCGACGGCTGGTGCGTGCAGCGGGCAGCGAGGCAGGCATTATCTCCAAGTTTGAACGAGCCGAGGTTCTGGATGATGCCGATGCGATCATTGAGGCATCCGATGCCATCATGATTGCGCGTGGTGATCTGGGTGTGGAGATCGGTGATTTCTGTCTGCCTGCCGTACAGAAACAGCTGATCGGCAAGGCACGTGCCCTGGACCGTGCAGTGATCACAGCGACCCAGATGATGCAATCCATGATCGACCATCAGGTGCCACTGCGTGCAGAGGTGTTTGATGTGGCTAACGCGGTGCTGGATGGTACCGATGCGATTCTGCTTTCTGCAGAGACCAGTATTGGCCAGTTTCCTGACCTGGTCGCAGATACGGTGGTCAGGATCTGTATAGAGACCGAAAAACAACGCAGTATCCGGGTATCGGACCATCGGATCAATCAGAAGTTTGAAGATATGGATGAGAGTATCGCCATGGCGGCCATGTATGTTGCCAATCACCTGGGCGCCAAGGTGATTGCCGCCATTACCGAGACCGGGTCCACGGCCCTGTGGATGTCACGTATCAGTTCCGGCCAACCCATATTCGCCTTCACCAGGCATGTGTCCACACAGCGCAAGGTGCGGTTGTACCGGGGCGTCTTTCCGATTGCCTTTGCACTGCAGGAGATGAAACCGCACCACATCTACAGGCGCGTACTTGATGAACTGGAGAGCCGCCATATTGCGGGCAAGGATGATTTGATCATCATCACGCACGGTGACCTGCTGGGTAAACAGGGGGGCACCAATACGCTCAAGCTCTTCCGCATCGGCGACCCCACCTTTGCCGTCTCCATGCGCCCTGTTGCGCAAGACTGAATCAGTCCAGCAGCTCATTGGCCCGGGCCAGCGCCTCC
>DKIB01000063.1:0-339 GCA_002454015.1 Proteobacteria bacterium UBA6729 | reverse complement strand
TATGGTCAGGGCATGCACGGCCCGCAGTCGTTCGCGCAATTCAGCATCATCCACTCCCGGCACCAATGGCCCCAGAACAGCCCGCCGCAAACTTGCATGGCCACTGTTGTCTTTGCCATCTCCCAGGGCAGCAGGTAACGCCAGTGCATAGTAGAACAGTGCCGCATCCGTGGCATCCACCTGCTGATCTGTCGTCAAATCCAGTGGGGCAGCCACCACGAGCGGTGCAGCGGCGGCGAGTGCCAGGCCGGTGTAAGCTTCCGGCAGGGACGGGAGCGCTCCCAGCCTGACCGTTACCTGCGTTACCGGGTCGTGGGGCACAGTAAATTCTTCGCTTTC
>DKIB01000114.1:4215-11483 GCA_002454015.1 Proteobacteria bacterium UBA6729 | reverse complement strand
CTTCAGTCGGCGCCGTGATGGCGGCGGCTATCCCGGTCTCCTCAGCCTCGGCACGGGCGGCGCGGGTGGCGCGCAGGCGCTCCTGCTCTTCGGCGCGTTTCCGCCTGCGTTCCTGGTGGTAGGCCAGGCCGGAGCCGGCGGGTATCAGGCGACCGACGATGACATTCTCCTTCAGACCACGCAGTTCATCCATCCGACCGTGGATGGAAGCCTCGGTCAGTACGCGGGTGGTCTCCTGGAAGGAGGCTGCGGAGATAAAGGACTCGGTAGACAGGGAGGCCTTGGTGATGCCCAGCAATACCGGGCTCCACGCGGCCGGTTTTTTACCAGCTGCGCTGACGCGATCATTCTCCTCAAAGATGCGGGCACGATCAATGTGCTCACCCAGCAGGAATGGGGTGTCACCCGAATCGGTGATCTCCCCCTTGCGCAGCATCTGGCGGACGATGACCTCAATATGCTTGTCATTGATCTGCACACCCTGAAGTCTGTACACCTCCTGAATTTCGTTGACGATAAAGGCAGCCAGAGGCTGTACACCTCGCAGGCGCAGGATGTCGTGGGTGGACGGTGGACCATGCACGATCACCTCACCCCGTTCCACCTGCTCCCCTTCGTATACGGCAATATGACGCCACTTCGGCAACAGCATTTGATGCTTCTTGCCGTCTGCCAGGGTGATGATCAACCGCTGCTTGCCCTTGGTCTCGGCACCAAAGCTGACGGTACCACTGGCCTCCGCAAGAATGGCCGGTTCCTTGGGCTTGCGGGCCTCAAACAGGTCAGCAACCCGGGGCAGGCCACCGGTAATGTCACGGGTCTTCAGAATCTCCTGTGGAATCTTGGCGATGGTATCTCCCACCCGCACGCGCTGGTTATCGGAGACATTGATCATGGAACGCTCCGGCAGCGAGTAACTGACTGACTGATCCGTGCCGGGTATCTTCAGCTCAAGGCCCTTGTCATCCACCAGTTGTATCAGGGGCTTGAGGCTACGGGCAGTGGCGGTACGCAGCTTTGAATCCAGTATCTCTATGCTGGAGAGACCAGTCTCTTCATCGAGTTTGTGACTGGCGGTGACTCCATCCACGATATCGTGGAACCTCACCAGGCCAGCCACCTCGGTGATCACCGGGTGTACATGTGGATCCCAGACAGCAACGATCTGGCCTGCCTTGACCTCATCACCATCCTTGACCTGCAGTTCGGTACCAAAGGGCAGACGATAGGATTCGCATTCGCGACCATTTTTATCCTGCACACTGATCTGCCCGGAGTGTGACAGTACAACCTGTTTGCCGTCTGCCTCACGCTGTATG
Source organism: Proteobacteria bacterium UBA6729 (assembly GCA_002454015.1). Classification (GTDB taxonomy): domain Bacteria; phylum Pseudomonadota; class Gammaproteobacteria; order Porifericomitales; family Porifericomitaceae; genus UBA6729. The sequence continues at coordinate 10,164 of DKIB01000114.1, read as the reverse complement.
GTACGCAGTTTGTGCCCGCAGATACGCCCACCCCTGCGTATCTCCACACGGTTGTCAGAGGCCGCTCTGGAGGCGGTGCCACCAATGTGGAAGGTGCGCATGGTCAGCTGTGTGCCCGGCTCACCAATGGCCTGTGCGGCCATCACGCCGACTGCATCATTCAGGTTGATGCGCTGACCGCGGGCCAGGTCACGACCGTAGCAGGCAGCACAAATGCCATAACGGGTCCGGCAGGTAATCGGTGAACGCACCCTGATCTCATCAATGCCCTTTTCGTCCAGCAGATCCGCATGACCTTCCTCCAGCAGTTGCCCTCTGGAAAGAATGGTCTCGTCCTCGACCAGCACATCAACACAAACGGTACGACCAATAACCCGGTCACGCAACGGCTCTACCACGTCTCCGCCTTCGATCAGGGGACGCATGGTCAGCCCATCTTCGGTACCACAATCATCCTCGGTTACGACCATATCCTGGGCCACATCAACCAGGCGACGGGTCAGATAGCCGGAGTTGGCAGTCTTCAGGGCCGTATCAGCCAGGCCCTTGCGGGCACCATGCGTGGAGATAAAGTACTGCAGTACATCCAGGCCCTCACGAAAGTTGGCGGTAATCGGGGTCTCAATGATCGAACCGTCCGGCTTCGCCATCAGTCCACGCATCCCGGCCAGCTGACGAATCTGCTGTGCCGAGCCACGGGCTCCGGACTCAGCCATCATATAGATGCTGTTGAACGATGCCTGGATGTGCTGTACCCCATCCACCTCAACGGACTCCGAGCCCAGATTGGACATCATGGCACGAGTAACTTCCTCACTGGTCTTGGACCAGATATCAACTACCTTGTTGTAGCGCTCGCCATCGGTAATCAGACCGGATGAAAACTGTGACTGGAACTGGTTTACTTCCTGTTCCGCGCGTGCCAGGATGGCAGCCTTTTCTTTCGGTATTGCCATATCATCTACCCCTATGGACAATCCGCAACGCGTTGCATGTTCAAAGCCTGTATACATCAGTCGGTCCGCAAAGACCACGGTGGGTTTCAGACCCAGACGCCGATGGCACTCTCGTACCAGCAGGGTAACCGTCTTTTTGTTGATGGCCTGATTAAACAGCGCAAACGGCAATCCCGCAGGTGCTATGCTATACAGCAATACCCGGCCCACTGTGGTCTCGACCAGCTGACCTGCACCCGCATCTGCGCCCTCATTGATACGCACCTTGATGCGCGCATGCAGGCCGACAGTATCGGTCTCATAGGCACGATGTACTTCGTGGGAATCAGCAAATACCATGCCGCGGCCCGGGGCCACCAGAGACTCACGGGTCAGGTAGTACAAGCCAAAGATAACGTCCAGAGTGGGCACAATAATCGGATCACCATTGGCGGGCGACAGGATATTGTTGGTGGACAACATCAGGGTACGCGCCTCCACCTGCGCCTCCAGCGAAAGGGGCACATGAATCGCCATCTGATCACCGTCAAAGTCTGCATTGAATGCCGTACACACCAGCGGATGCAGTTGAATGGCCTTGCCTTCGATCAGCACCGGCTCAAAGGCCTGTATGCCCAGACGATGCAGGGTCGGTGCCCGATTCAGCAACACCGGGGTCTGGAAGATCACATCTGCGAGGATATCCCACACTACCGGCTCTTCTCGCTCCACCATCTTTTTGGCAGCCTTGATGGTGGTCACCAGACCCATATATTCCAGTTTGCCGTAGATCATCGGCTTGAACAATTCCAGCGCCATCTTCTTTGGCAGGCCACACTGATGCAGCTTAAGCGTGGGGCCCACAACGATGACAGAACGTCCGGAATAATCTACGCGCTTGCCAAGCAGGTTCTGACGGAACCGGCCCTGCTTGCCCTTGATCATGTCAGCCAGAGACTTCAGTGGCAACTTGTTGGTACCCGTAATGGTGCGGCCCCGACGCCCGTTGTCCAGCAGGGCATCAACCGCTTCCTGCAACATGCGTTTTTCGTTACGCACGATGATCTCCGGGGCATTCAGATCCAACAGTCGCTTGAGACGATTATTACGATTGATCACCCGACGATACAGATCATTGAGATCGGATGTCGCAAAGCGACCGCCCTCCAGAGGCACCAGGGGTCGCAGTTCTGGAGGCAACACGGCCAGTTCTGTCAGGATCATCCATTCTGGACGGTTGCCGGAATTGCGAAAGGCCTCCAGCAGCTTGATACGCTTGTACAGTTTGCGCAGCTTGGCATCCGCGTCGGTGTTCGGCAGTTGTGCACGCAATGCCGCGGATTCCTCATCCAGATCGATGGAAGCCAGCATCTGGCGGATAGCCTCAGCACCCATATCAGCCTGAAATTCATCACCATACTCTTCAAGGCACTGCAGGTATTCATCCTCACTCAGGAGCTGCCCCCGGGTCAGGGATGTCATGCCGGGGTCGATCACCACATGGGACTCAAAATACAACACCCGGTCAATCTTGCTCAGAGGCATATCCAATGCCAGGCCGATGCGTGATGGCGGGGCCTTCAGGAACCAGATGTGTGCCACCGGACAGGCCAGTTCAATATGTCCCATGCGGGAACGACGCACCTTGGACTGGGTCACCTCTACACCACACTTCTCACAGATCACACCACGATGCTTCATACGCTTGTATTTGCCGCACAGGCACTCGTAGTCCTTGACAGGCCCGAAGATCTTGGCGCAGAACAGGCCATCCCGTTCCGGCTTGAAGGTGCGGTAGTTGATGGTTTCCGGCTTTTTCACCTCTCCAAATGACCAGGAACGGATCTTTTCCGGTGAGGCCAGATTGATGCTGATGCGATCAAAATCACCCACCTCTGTCAGACCCACCGGATCCGGCAGGGCCGGTAACATGCCCACGGTCTCGTCCTCGGCCAGATCCATATCCAGACCCAGCGCCCGAATCTCCTTGACCAGCACATTAAAGGATTCGGGTATCCCGGCCTGCATCCTGAGATCACCATCCACGATACTCTTGTACATCTTCGTGCGACCGGCGATATCATCGGATTTCACGGTCAGCATCTCCTGCAATGTATACGCTGCACCGTAGGCCTCCAACGCCCACACCTCCATCTCGCCGAAACGCTGCCCGCCAAAGTGAGACTTGCCGCCCAGTGGTTGCTGGGTTACCAGACTGTACGGCCCGGTGGAACGGGCATGCATCTTGTCATCCACCAGATGATTCAGTTTCAGCATGTACATGTAGCCTACGGTCACCGGCATATCAAAGGCCCGGCCGGTGCGGCCATCACGCAACACCGCCTGACCAGATTCCGGCAGACCCGCCAATTTCAGCAGGGCCTTGATTTCCGACTCGCTGATGCCATCAAAGGCCGGGGTTGCCATGGGCACACCGTCCCGCAGGTTGTGTGCAAATTCAGCAAATTGATCATCCTGCAGCTCGTCCAGAAGTTTGGCATCCTGTGCCATGCCCCGACTGTAGATCTTTTTAAGCAGGGCACGTGCGGCCGACAGATTGCCCTTGTCCAGCAGCTCGGCCGTACGCTGGCCCAGCCCCTTGGCGGCCCATCCCAGATGCGTTTCAAAGATCTGCCCCACATTCATGCGCGAAGGGACGCCCAGAGGATTCAGCGCCACATCCACCGGGGTACCATCCTCCAGATAAGGCATATCCTCTTCAGGAACAATAGTGGAGACAACGCCCTTGTTGCCATGGCGACCCGCCATCTTGTCGCCTGGCTGCAACTTGCGTTTGATGGCCAGATAGACCTTGACCATCTTCAACACCCCCGGGGCCAGTTCATCACCAGCCGACAGGCGTTTACGCCTTTCCTCATACCGGCGTTCGAATTCACTGCTCAGCTGCGAGATACGCTGCGAAATCTGCTCCAGACGTTTCTGTGTGGTGCTACCCCGCATGCTGATCTCAAACCAGTGCTCCCGCGCCAGGCCATCCAGATAAGTAGCAGTAACACGCGCCCGGGATTTCAAACCATTGGGTCCACTGTCAGCCACCTTGCCGATCAGCAAATCACGCAGGCGTTGATACTCGCCATCCTCCATGATGCGACGCTGGTCCTGTTGATCCTTGCGAATGCGCTCCATCTCCGCATTCTGAACCTGCAAGGCGCGACTATCCTTTTCTATGCCCTCACGGGTGAACACCTGTACATTAATGACGGTGCCACTTATCCCGGACGGTACACGTAGCGAGGTATCTTTTACATCTGAGGCCTTCTCCCCGAAGATGGCACGCAACAATTTTTCCTCCGGGGTCAGCTGCGTCTCCCCCTTGGGCGTCACCTTGCCCACCAGAATATCCCCGGCCTTGACCTCTGCACCAATGTAAACGATGCCAGCCTCATCCAGTTTGTTCAGCATGCCCTCACTCACATTGGATATATCCGGTGTAATATCTTCCGCTCCCATCTTGGTATCCCGGGCAGTGCAGGTTAATTCCTTGATATGTATGGTCGTATACCGATCCTCACGCACTACTCGCTCCGAGACCAGGACGGAGTCCTCAAAGTTGTGGCCGTTCCAGGGCATAAAGGCCACCAGCAGGTTCTGCCCCAGCGCCAGGTCACCAAGATTGGTCGCAGACCCATCCGCAAGTGCATCTGCAGCACTGATCACATCCCCGGGTTGTACCAGGGGCCGCTGATTGACACAGGTATCCTGATTGGAACGCGTATACTTGATCATGTTGTAGATATCCACACCCGGGCTGGATGCGGTGATCTCTGCCTCGTTGACGCGCACGACGATGCGTCCTGAATCTGCCGAATCCACAACACCGCCACGCCTGGCCTGCGTCATAACGCCAGAGTCCATTGCCACCCGGTGCTCCATGCCAGTACCCACCAGCGGGGTCTCAGTCCTGATGGTCGGCACTGCCTGACGCTGCATGTTGGAACCCATCAATGCACGGTTGGCATCATTGTGCTCCAGAAACGGGATCAGCGCTGCTGCTACAGAGACGATTTGCCGGGGCGACACATCCATGTACTCAACCTGATCCGGGCGCGTTGAGGTAAACTCATTTTTATGTCTGCAGGCAACAAACTCGTCGCTCAACCGCCCACGCTTGTCCAGTGTTGAGTTGGCCTGACAAATGGTATGGCGAGCCTCTTCAATCGCCGACAGATACTCAATTTTATCGGTGACCCGACCACCGACAACCTTGCGGTACGGAGTTTCCAGAAATCCGTAGTGATTGATCTGCGCGTATACAGCCATGGAACTGATCAAACCAATGTTCGGACCCTCCGGTGTTTCCACCGGACACAGACGCCCATAGTGCGTGGGATGAACATCCCGTACTTCAAACCCGGCCCGTTCGCGGGTCAGGCCGCCCGGGCCGAGTGCAGAGATGCGCCGCTTGTGCGTCACCTCCGACAAGGGGTTATTCTGATCCATGAATTGCGACAGCTGGCTGGATCCAAAAAACTCTTTCATCGCCGCAGACAAGGGTTTTGCATTGACGATCTCCTGCGGCATCAGGCCCTCGTTCTCCGCCCGGGTAAGGCGCTCCTTGATCGCACGCTCCAGACGAACCAGGCCAATACGAAACTGGTTTTCTGCCATCTCGCCCACACTGCGTACCCGTCGGTTGCCCAGGTGATCGATATCATCTACCTCACCACGACCATCACGAATATCGATCAGCATCCGCATCGCCGCCACGATATCGTCCCCGGACAGAATGCGTTCGCCCTCTTCCGTATCGCGACCAATGCGACTGTTGAATTTCATGCGCCCCACAGCGGACAAATCATACCGTTCCGGATTCCCGAACAGGTTGTTGAACAGCTGCTCGGCGGTAGCAATACTGGGCGGCTCACCAGGGCGCATCATGCGGTAGATCTCGATCTGTGCCTCTGCACGATTGCGGATAGCGCCCTTGTGTAACGCTAACGTTGACGACAGGTAGGGCCCTCGATCAACGTCATTGGTATAAATGGTGGTCAGC
>DKIB01000114.1:0-4164 GCA_002454015.1 Proteobacteria bacterium UBA6729 | reverse complement strand
CTCATCATCCTGCGGGTTCGGAATATCATGCGCCAGGATACGACCATGCAGAAACTCCAGTGGCACCCTCAGACGAGTAGCCAACTTTTGTTGTTGCAACAGACGTACATGACGCTTGTTGACACGCTGCCCCTCCCGCAGTTTGATTTTTGGTATGCTCACCGGGGCCAGCACATTCAGGAGATGCTCCGGATTCACCTGCAGGGTGGGCACACCCCTGGCGGAGAACGTAAACACATCATGCTCAAAGAAGGTATCCAGAATATCCTGATTGCTGTAGCCAAGCGCACGCAACAACACTGTGGCAGGCAACTTGCGGCGCCGATCAATACGACACCACAACAAATCCTTCGGATCAAACTCAAAGTCCAGCCAGGAGCCACGATATGGAATAATCCGTGCAGAAAAGAGCAACTTTCCTGAAGAGTGCGTCTTGCCCCTGTCATGTTCAAAAAACAACCCCGGGGATCGGTGCAACTGTGCCACAACTACCCGCTCGGTGCCATTGATCACAAAGGTACCGGTATCGGTCATCAGTGGCAACTCACCCATGTAGACTTCCTGCTCACGGATGTCCTTGACTGTCAGCTGTGCGTTGCGGGAGGCAGATTCCCTCTCATACACGATCAGCCGTATACGCGCCCGCAGGGTAGCGCTGTAACTGATCCCGCGTACCTTGCACTCGTTGACATCAAACTCCGGAGGCACCACGTTGTAGTCAACGTATTCCATGCGTGCCTTGCCGGAATAACTGGAGATGGGAAACACCGAATTAAAGGCCGCATTCAGACCACCCGCAGAATCCGGCGAGGTCTGCGCTGCCGTCTCAACGGCGCCCGTGTCCGCTACAGGAGTCACAACACCTTCAGTCACTGCACCCGGCCTGCTGGATGCGGACGCGGCCAAAGTACAGGATTCCAGATCCAGGAACTGACGATACGAGTCCAGTTGCATCTTCAGCAGATTGGGAGGCTCGAGCACATCCGGCCTGCCATAGCTGCTACGCAACCGCTTCTTCTGGGTAAAGGAATAGCTCATGCCGTTGTACACCCCGCCGCGCACCTGCAAAGGACCATAACGTGATTCATGCGTGTGGGCACGAGATGTTACTTCAATGCCACTGCCGCGCCAGCCTCTTCAAGTTTCTTTTTGGCCTCTTCTGCATCCGCTTTGGAGATATGCTCACACACATTGGCAGGCACCCCTTCCACCAGATCCTTGGCCTCCTTGAGCCCCATTGAGGTCAGGCCACGTACCGCCTTAATCACGGCCACCTTGTTGTCTCCATAGGATGTCATGTGGACATCAAACTCAGTCTGCTCCTCGACAGCCGGAGCCGCAGCAACGGCCGCAGGCGCGGTAGCAACAGCCGCAGACACGTTGAACCTTTCTTCCATGGCCTCAACCAACTCAACCACCTCCATTACGGTCATGTTGGAAACCGCTTCCAGGATCTCTTCCTTATTCACCGACATAATAACTCCTCCCTAACAAACAAATGCTGTGACACATCCAATACATCCTCAGCTCTTTTGATCACGAATAGCAACCAGTCCCCTGAGCAGTTTCAGTTGTGGCCCCTGCAATACCCTGACCAGGGCCGCAATCGGCCCGAGCATGACCGCTGCCAGCTTTGACAATGCCTCACCCCGAGTCGGCAGCCCTGCCACCCTGATGACCTGTGCCGCCGACAACAGTTGCGTCCGGATCGCACCCAGACGCACCACGGGTCGCCCCGCATCACGGGCAAAGTCCCGCAGCAAGCGGGGGGCTGCTGTCGCATCCTCTCCGGAAAAGGCCAGCATCAGCGGCCCACCCAGATGTTCCACCATGCATTCACAGGGGGTGTCCCGCAAGGCCCGTCGGGCCAGGGTGTTCTTGACTACCCGCAAATCCACATCCGCAGCACGCGCCTGCCGACGCAACTCGGTCAACTCCGCCACACTCATGCCGATGTACTCAACCGCTACTGTCGAGTGTGCATGCAGCGCCACCTCGTGAACCTCTGCCACAATGCGCTGCTTCTTCCTCAGGGCTGCGTTCATTTGCGTCATCACAGCGCCAGCGATGCCTGCTCCACCACCAAGCTCGGGCTCATGGTGGTGGATACACAAACCTTGCGCAGGTAGGTGCCCTGCACCGAGCCGGGCCTTAATTTCATCAGCTCGAGCAGCAGCGCCTCCAAATTCTCCTGCAACTTGCCGGCATCAAAGGAAGCCCGACCGATCAGGCAATGCACAACGCCGCCCCGGTCCGAGCGGAACCGTACCTGACCCTTTTTGGCGTTGGTCACGGCGCTCAGCACCGCCGTGGTGATGGAGCCCATCTTTGGATTGGGCATCAACCCGCGGGGGCCCAATATGCGCCCCAGCGTACCCACCAGGGGCATGCAATCCGGGGTGGCAATGATGCAATCACAATCCACCTTCTCCTGCCTGAAACGCTCGGCAAGATCTTCATGACCCACCAGGTCCGCCCCGGCCTCGCGTGCCTGATCCGCCGCCTCACCCTGTGCAAACACGGCGACCCGCACCGACTTGCCAATGCCATGTGGCAACTGTGAGCTGCCGCGTACTGCCTGCTCCGATCTTTTCGGGTCTACGCCCAAACGCACTGCCACATCCACCGACTCCTCAAACTTTGCCGTCGCAAACTCCTGCAGCAGGGTAAAGGCTTCCAGCGCTGGATAGCTGTGCATCGCCTCTATCTTCTGTGCGGCAGCACGCCAACGTCTACTGTGCATCGCCATGCCTACTCCTCCTCCACCCTGATGCCCATGCTGCGCGCCGTCCCGGCTATCACCCGCATCGCTGCCTCAATATCCGCTGCGGTCAGATCCGCCTGCTTCCGGGCAGCAATGTCACGCAGCTGGGCACGACTGATGGTGCCCACCTTCTGTGAGTTGGGCGTGGGACTGCCCTTGTCCACGCCGATCGCCCTGCGTAACAGAAAGGCCGCCGGCGGAGTTTTAACGGTAAAGTCAAAACTCTTGTCAACATACACGGTGATCTCTACCGGCAGGGGCAGACCCGCCTCCATCGCACTGGTGCGATCATTGAAGGCCTTGCAGAACTCCATCAGATTCACGCCGCGCTGGCTGAGCGCAGGACCAACCGGCGGGCTTGGATTGGCCTGCCCCGCCGGCACCTGGATCTTGATATACGCCTGTACTGGTTTCGCCACCGTGACTACTCCTTCTCCACCTGCTCGAAGCCGAGTTCCACCGGCGTGGAACGACCAAAGATCAGCACCGCCACCTTCAGGCGATTCTTTTCATAGTCCACCTCTTCCACCAGACCATTGAAATCCTTGAACACCCCGTCGATGACACGCACCACTTCGCCAGGCTCATACAGAAATTTTGGCTTCGGCTGATCCTGACTGTCCTCCACGCGACGCAGGATCTCTCCGGCCTCGGACTCGCTGAGTGGCATGGGTTGCTCACTGCTACCACCGATAAAGCCGAGCACCTTGGGTGCATCACGCACCAGATGCCAGGTCTCCTTGTCCATCTCCATCTCGATCAGTACATAACCCGGAAAAAACTTGCGATCACTGCGGCGTTTGCGACCCCCCCGCATCTCCACCACCTCCTCAGTGGGGACCAGAATACGCCCAAAGCGATCCCGTGCATCACTCAAGTCAATGCGCTCCAGCAACGCCAGCCGGACCTGATTCTCGTAACCCGAGTAGGCCTGTACCACATACCACTTTTTCATCGCTGCTTCCGTCATTGGGTTCAATAAATCAACCATTCAATCAGACCACCCAGTAGCCAGTCCAAAAACCACAGCAACAGTGCCATCACCAGCACCATCGCTATTACCAGCCCCGTCATCTGCACCGTCTGGGGACGGGTCGGCCAGACCACCCGGCGGACCTCCAGCTGCACCTCCTGCAGAAAACCCAGTGCCTGACCGCCCGGTTGCGTAGTCCAGACCACCACCACAGCCGCCACGACCGCCACTACAACCGCCAGCACCCTGAGAGGGAAGAACGCCTCTCGCAGGTACCACCAGAGTGCCCCGCCGGCCACCAGCAACGCCAGTGCCACCAGCAACCGGCCCAAGTCGCCGCGTGCCACAGCCGCCGTCACCCGCCACCCCGAAGGTGGCAGGCCAGGAGGGACTTGAACCCCCAACCTGCGGTTTTGGAGACCGCCGC
>DKIB01000099.1:13048-15157 GCA_002454015.1 Proteobacteria bacterium UBA6729 | reverse complement strand
CAGAGCATCCTGGTGCCTATAGCGGTGCGGTGCCACGCCGCTGGCGGCACCGCAATTGACCCGCCCTGTTCCTGGACTCCATTTCCGCAACAGTTTGGCAAAGGGCCCGGTCAATATTGCCTTCGCAGCCTCGGTGTCCGGGGTTGCAACCTGACAGCTGTAGCGCCGACAGCGCAGCCGTGGCAGCAAGGTATAGGCAAAGGCAATCCAGGCCCGGACTCAGCGGGGTCTGCTGCGACAGTGGTTGCAGGCGTGACCGCTGCAGGATGCACTACACCCGGGATGGATTACTGAGGTGGCTCAGGGTACGCAGATACACGCTGCGCTGTGGCTGCCCGGCCTCCCTGGCGACCAGGCTAACCCGGGACAGTATGGCAAACCGGGCTCCACGATTCTGCTGCCAGAGGGCCTCCAGTCGTTCGCTACCGGGTAAACTGTGCGGGATTGTGGCACTGCGTGGGGGCTGTGCCGGGCTGGTGAGAAGCAGGATGTTGATTGAGCGAGTTATTTTGCGGGAGGTGGCCGGGCGGCTGGTGTGGCTGGGGGGGCTGTTGCTGGCACTGTTCAGTGTGCAGCGGCTGGGGCTGTACCTGACGCAGGCTGCGGAAGGCGGGATTCCCCCCGCCCTGGTATTCTCTGTATGGCTGCTGAAGATGCCGTATCGCCTGCCGGAGCTGCTGGCCTTTGCGGTTTTTATGGCGCTGTTACTGACTTATGCGCGCATGCTGCATGACCGGGAGTTGACGATACTGCAGGGCAACGGCTTCGGCATATTGCAGCACTTGCGGTTGGTGTTACCGCTCATGGCAATAGCGGCTACAGTGAGTGGATTATCCAGTTTCATGCTGGCACCGCACAGTAATCTGCGTGCGGAACAGCTGCTGGCATCCGCACCAGAGCTGCAGAATTTACCGTTGCCGGGCCGTTTTCACACCACCCCGCAAGGTACCCTGTTCGTGGAACAGGCTACGGCCTCACAGGCTCCGGGGGCCTATTTATATCTGGAGGATACCGTGATCACGGCGCGCGCGGTTGAGTTGCTGGAAGGTGATGTGCGTTTGCTGGAATTGCGGGACGGCTGGCGATATGATGGCACCCCGCCGCAGCGTATCAGTTCCTTCCAGTACTACCGGATGCCCTTGTACAGGGGGGCTGGCGTACTGAGTCAACGCCCCCGTACATTGTCAACAGGACAACTGCTGGAACGCGGTCACGCACGGGACTGGGCAGAACTGCAGTTCCGCATTGACCAGGTGATATTGTGCCTGCTGCTGCCCTTGCTCGCTGTGTTGCTGCACCCGGTACTGCCAGGGCGGCAGTTGCGTTATACCTCGGTGGCACTGGGAATCGGGGGATATTTTGTATACCGCAATCTGCTGGAGGTCGGGCGCTCCATGCTGGTGCAGGGGCAGACTCCCATGCTGTCCGGCACCTGGTGGATACACCTGTTGCTGTTGTGCGTACTGCTGGCCCTGTATTATCGCCATGTGCGCCCGCGGGGACCAGCCACATGAGCCGCCTGGCCTGGTACGTCATACGGGCCATGTTGGCCACCAGCCTGACCCTGCTGTTGACGCTGGTCGGACTGGCCTTCCTGTTTACGCTGGTGGATGAGTTGCGCAGTGGGACCACCATGGCCAGGGCCCTGTGGTATGCCACGCTGGATAGCCCCGGGTTTGTACAGGAGATGCTGACCGTCAGCCTGCTGGCCGGCTGCGTCATCGCATTGTCGCTGCTGGCGCGCAATCACGAATTAATGATCATGCAAGCCGGGTTGGGACTGCGACGACTGATCGGTGTGGCACTGACACCCGGCCTGCTGGCAGCAGGAGTAGCACTGGTAAACGCGGAGTATATATTGCCATTTGCCGCTGAACTGGAACATGTGCAGCGTTACCCGGATGCCGCCACATCCCGTCACAAGCAGTGGTTTCAGGTGGCTGAACAGCATGTATTTGTGGAGCACGCCCTGCCGAATGGACGACTGGAGGGTCTGCGCGTGTACAGCTACGACCCGGACTCTACCCGGCTGCTGAGCATCGGCTATGCAGCCGGGGCATGGCACCAGGGGGGGCAGTGGATACTGACAGACGCACAGCACTTTGAGGT
>DKIB01000099.1:5149-12976 GCA_002454015.1 Proteobacteria bacterium UBA6729 | reverse complement strand
TCCATACACCTGCTGTACGAGCAGCTCCGTCAACTGGATGCAGGCGGGGTAGACCATACCCGCTACCGACGGATCTTCTGGTCCAGGCTGTTGCATGTCGTCGCGCTGCCACTGTGTGGACTGCTGGCACTGGCGCTGGTGCTGGGGTACAGCCTCCCCTATGCCACCAAGGCAGGACTGGGCGCCTTGATCGGCATCAGCTATTATGCGGTGGACCACACGATGTATTATCTGGGCATTGTACACACGCTGGAACCACTACTGTGTGCCGCTACGGCCCCTGCCTTGTTACTGACCGCAACGCTGCTGCTGTCGTACAGACTCAGACGGCCTGGCGGCGTGGTCCGACTGTAGTCAACTGCATTCCGGGCACTTCGGGTCACGTGGCAGGGTTATGCAGTGCAGCTCTGTGTGCAGGGCATCATACAACAACAATCTGCCGATCAGGGCATGGCCATTCCGGATGAGCAGTTTCATGCACTCCACCGCCTGCAGTGAGCCAATCACACCGAGCAGTGGTGCCAACACGCCGGTCGCCTCACAGGTATCACGCTGGTCCTGATGTACATCACTGTACAGGCAACGGTAACAGGGGGAATCAGGCTTACGCGAATCAAATACACTGAGCTGTCCCGCGAAGCGTATTGCTGCGCCATACACCATCGGCTTGCCAAGCTGTCGGCAATAGTGATTGATTGCAAAGCGGCTCTGAAAGTTGTCGGTAGCATCCACAACCACATCGGCCTGACGCACTTGTGCTGCGAGCTGATCTCCCTGCAGACGCGCCGTGATCGCATCAATGCGAATGTCCGGATTCAGTGCCAGCAGGCGGTCGCACGCCGAGTCGGTCTTGTACAGCCCGACAGTGCTATGCAGTACCTGCCGCTGCAGATTGGAAAGTTCAACGCGGTCTGCATCCGCCAGGATCAGCCGCCCCACACCCGCCGCAGCCAGATAGGTGGCGACGGGCGAACCCAGGCCCCCCAGACCCACCACCAGTACACAGGCCGCAGCGAGACGCTCCTGCCCAACCACATCGATCTCGGGCAACATGATGTGCCGACTGTAACGCAGCAATTGTGCCTCGCTGAACTCCATGTCACTCCTGCGTCGCAGTACTGCCGGGTCTATCCTGGTGGCGATCCCAATGGTGTATATTTGCCTTGTCGGCGCGGCGGCGCGGATGAAAACTCACGTAGGCATGTTGCAGCAATGCCGTCCAGTGCGGGCAGCTGCGTTGTTGCTCGTGCAGGTTCTCCGCAGCCAGACTCAGCAAGGGCCTGAGCAACACATGGCAACGGCGCAGGCACGCCGATATGGCAATAGTGCGCATCAGCCTGGCACCCGTGCATAACTGACGCGCTCGTGCCCGGCGAGATCGCGCAAGGTACGAATATGGTGATAGCCGTGTCGGGCGTACAGGGCACGCACCCGGGCACCCTGCCATGCACCATGCTCCAACAGCAACCAGCCCCCCCGACGCAGACGGGAACGGCACTCGCGCACCAAGTGCCGGATGACATCCAGCCCGTCCCAACCGCCGTACAGCGCGCGTCTGGGCTCATGCCGAAGCGACTGCTTGAGCCCGGCAGCCTCCACATAAGGCGGATTACTGACGATCAGGTCCAGGCGGGTACGGCCCAGGGCATGGCACCAGTCTCCACGCCGGAAGTGAATCCGGCTCAGCCCGGCACGCCCTGCATTACGTCGTGCCACCCGTAGCGCACGGGCACAGCTGTCCGTGGCAATCAGCTGCGCCCGGGGCCGCTCAGCCGCCAGGGCCAGCGCCACCGCTCCGGAACCCGTGCCCAGATCAGCCAACCGGGCTGGACACCGCAAGGGAATATGCACCAGTGCGGCCTCCACCAGCCGTTCGGTCTCCGGGCGCGGCACCAGGGTATGTTGATCAACCTCCAGCTCCAGGGTCCAGAATCCACAGCTGCCGGTCAGGTAGGCCCAGGGCATACCCCCGGCCCGGGCGCGCAGCAACGCATAAAAGTGCTCCGTCACCGCAATCGGCAAGGGCTGCCCGGGATGTGCGTACAAAGAGCCACGGTCCACCCCCAGCAGGGCGGCCAGCGCATCCCCGGCGGGCGGGCGCTCAACCGGACTGCAGTCAGCCAGCGCCTCTGCCACGGTGACAACAGCGCGACTCATACCGATTCGCCCGCAGTCATCAGCAGTGTCGCCTGATGCTCTCTGGCCAGTGGTTCGAGCAACATATCCAGCTCGCCGAGCAGGATATTGTCGAGTTTGTACAGGGTCAGGGAGAGCCGATGATCCGTAACGCGGCCCTGCGGAAAGTTATAGGTACGGATGCGCTGTGAGCGATCCCCGCTACCCACCTGCAAACGCCGGGTCGCATCCCGCTCCTTGCGCTGTTGCTCCGTCCGGGCAGCTGCCAGACGCGCCTGCAACAGGGCCATGGCCCGGGCACGATTCTGGTGTTGCGAGCGTTCGGCCTGGCATTCCACGGCTACCCCGGTTGGCAAGTGGGTAATACGTACTGCGGAATCTGTCTTGTTGATATGCTGGCCGCCTGCGCCCGAGGCACGGAAGGTATCCACCCGCAATTCTGCGGGATTGAGTACCACGGCATCGATCACATCCACCTCGGGCAATACGGCCACGGTGCAGGCCGAGGTGTGCACACGCCCCTGGGATTCAGTCTCCGGTACACGCTGCACACGATGCACACCCGACTCAAACTTCAGGGATTGATACACCCCCTTGCCGCTGAGACGCAGGATCAGCTCACGAAAACCATGCAGACTCGTGGGGTGAGCGCTGATACAGCTGCTCTGCCAGCAGCGCGTCTCGGCATAGCGCGTGTACATACGCACGAGCACCCCGACAAACAGCGCCGCCTCATCACCACCGGTACCGGCACGCAACTCCAGAAAGACGTTTCTGTCATCATTCGGGTCACTCGGCAACAGCAGGGTACGCAACCGTTGCTCCATCTCCATGCCACGCTGTTCAGTAACCCTGAGTTCAGCTACGGCCAGACAGCGTAGCTCCGAGTCTGCAGAATGACTCAACTCGCGTGCCGCCTCCAGCTCCTCGGCATTCTTGCGATAATGTTGATAACATTCAACGACCGGGCGCAACCCGGCCTGTTCCTTGCCCAGCGTTCTGTTGAGTGAGGGGGCAGACATCACCGCGGCGCTGGACATCTGCACATTCAACTCTTCCAGGCGCTGCTCCATACGCTCAAGTTTGTTCTGCAATTCTGGACTCAGCATGGGGTCATCCGGCAGCGCGTGCTACCCATGCAAGTTATTCGGTAACGTCAGTCTTGCGACTGGCTTCTGCGCGCAGGTGCAACGTAGGCAGATGTAACAGGCGCCGGGTCAGCTTGTGTGCGAGCAGTTCCAGCACCCGCGCCGGGTCTGCGCCATGCAGCAGGCGCTGTCTGGCCTCCTCCAGTACCACCTGCCGCTCCTGCTCGGCCTGTGCATGCAGGGAGCGAATCGCCGGTACCGCTGCACGGGCCTGCAACCAGTCCATGAAGCGCTGTACCTGATCATCAATGATAGCTTCCGCCTCCGGACCCGCCTGACGACGCTGGAACAAATTACGGTCAATCATGTTGCGCAGGTCGTCGATCGCATACAGATAAACATTCGCCTCCCCGGCGATACGTGGATCGATATCGCGTGGCACGGCAAGGTCGATCATCAGAACTGGCCGGGCCTTGCCGACCTGCAACATATCGCGAACCTGCGGCAGGGTCAGTATCGGTTCTGCCGCTGCCGTGGAAGAAATCACGATGTCCGCAATGGCCAGGTAGCGCGGCAGGGCTGACAGTTCCACGGCCTGCCCCTGTACCCGCCGGGCCAGCTGTTCGGCATGGGCGAGCGTGCGATTGGCGATGATGATCCGATCACAGCCCTGCTCAACGATATGGCGCACCGCCAGCGTTATGGTATCCCCGGCCCCGATGAACAGGGCGGTACGGCCCTGCAGTGCACCAAACACCTGCTGTGCCAAACGCACCGCAACCGTCGCAATGGAAACCGGGTTGTGGCTGATGGCGGTGTGGCTACGCACCCGCTTGGCGGTGGCAAAACTGACGTGAAACAGCCTGGACAGCAGGGTCTCCACCATCCCGGCCCGGCGAGCAATATGATAGGCCTCCTTGAGTTGCCCAAAGACCTGGGGCTCCCCCGGCACCATGGAATCCAGCCCACAGGCGACCCGCATCATGTGACGAACCGCCTGCGCCCCCGGGTACATGTACAGATTCGGCAACAGCAGCGGCAGCTGCACCCCCTGAAAGCGGGCCAGCCAGGCCGCGACCGGATCCGGGGAGGCATCGCAATACACCTCGGTACGGTTACATGTGGACAGGATGGCAGCTTCCCGAGCCCCGGACTCGCGCAGACTGGCGAGTGCATCAGGCAGGGACTCCGGGGTAAACGCTACCCGCTCGCGCAATTCCAGCGGGGTAGAGTGATTTAATCCAAGTGCCAGCAAAGACATTATCAGTAGGCAGATTCTCCCTGAAACCGGGCAGAAAAGCAAGATTTTCCGGCCTGCCTGTCCAGCCAGCCCGCGCATTGGACAAAACTACCCCAATAAAATTACACTATACGAGCCCGGGAGGCCAACATGATTCCGGGCCTGTTCATGCATAATAATCCAGTATTGTCTCTGCTGCTCCGGGCAGCCCTGTTGCTGTCTGCAGGCTGTGTCGCGCCGTCGCCGAGCCCGCATGACCCGGCTCTGATCGAGCCTGTCGTCGGGGAAATCGACGCAGACCTGCAGAATATCAGCGGCTTCACCGCCGAGTCTCTCCATAAACTGCTGGTTGCCGAGCTGGCCGGGGCCAACGGGCAGTTCAGGGAGGCCCTGCGCGGCTATCTGGACGTGGCGGCAACCACCGGGGACCCGGGTATACTGGAACGCGCTACACGCATTGCGCTGTATATTGACGATGATGCAGCTGCCCGGGAGGCCGCCGAGTTGTGGCTGCAGCACGACCCCAACTCTGTAGCCGCCCATCAGATCCTGGGTTCACTGGACCTGCAGGCTGGCGACGAGCCAGCCGCCATACGCCACTTCCATGCCATCGTCAACGACACCGGCCCCCTGCTGCCCAGGCTCTGGCTGATTGTCGGCGCCCTGAACCGTGACACCAACCGCGACAGGGTGCTGGATGTGCTGGACAGGTTGATGCGTCGGCCTGCTACCAAACCGGAGACCGTGATGGCCTACGCGGAGGTACTGGTACGTCTGGAGGATCTGGATCGGGCCGCGTCAACCTACGAGTTGGTGATTGACCGCGACCTCACCCATGTGGAGGCGATATTGGCACGACTTTCCATCTTTCAGGCCACCGACAGCCAGGCCGAGGCTGAACAATGGTTGGCACAGCTGCTGCAACGGGTTCCCGAAGGAGAGATCCACGATGTGGTGCGCCTGCAATATGCACAGCAGCTGACCCGTACCGATAAACTGCTCCAGGCCATCGAACATCTGGAGATTCTGCTTGACGAACAACCCGATCACGGCGAGGCCCTGTTGAGCGCGGGCCTGCTGTATCTGGAGTTGAGCCGCAACGCCGAGGCCAGTCACAGCTTCCATCGACTGGTAGAACTGGAGAAGCACATCCACGAGGCGGGTTATTTTCTGGGCTGGCTGGCCGAACAGCAGGATGATTATGACACGGCCTGGCAGTGGTACAACTCGATACCTGGCGGTCATCGCTACCCTGCAGCGCAGATCCGCATGGCAGTGATACAGGCCCGGCGCGGCGAGTTACAACCGGCACGCACCCGACTGGCGGAGATCGCCACCGACGATCCCGAACAACGCAATCAGGTGGTACAGGCCGAGGCCGAGCTGCTGCTGGAACTGGAGATGCCGGAGGCGGCCATGCAGATTTATGATCATGCTATCGGCGACAACTATGACAGCGAGCTGCTGTATGGGCGAGCCCTGTTGGCAGAACGCATAAAACGCCTGGATGTACTGGAACAGGATCTGAGTCGCATCATTGCGCGTGAACCCAACAATGCCCAGGCACTGAATGCCCTGGGCTATACCCTGGCTGACCTTACCGACCGCTATGATGAGGCCTACGGGCTGATCAAACGTGCCCTGCTGTTGAATCCCGAGAGTTTTTACATCCTCGACAGTATGGGCTGGGTACTCTATCGGCTGGGACGACTGGCGGAATCTGAGGATTACCTGCGCCGCTCCATACGCATCAAATTTGACCCGGTGGCCGCCGCCCATCTGGTGGAGGTGCTCTGGAACAATGGCAGTCGACGTGAAGCCCGAAAGATACTCGGCAAGGCCCGGCGGTTACATCCGGGCAATGCAACCGTGGAGAGTATCCGCGCCCGGCTGCAGTGAAGAGGGCCACACTTGCCATCCTGCTGCTCTGCACCGCCTGTACATCCCTCCGCTACAGTGCCATCGCAACCGTACCGGAGGACTGGCCCGAGCGGCGCGCAGCACTGCTTGAGCTGCAGCACTGGAACATGCAGGGCCGCATACGCATACGCAGCAGCACAGAAAACCACTTGGCCAAACTCAACTGGATACAGCGGGGAGACGACTACGTGCTTGACATCTCTCCACCCATAGGTGGCGGTGGCTACCGCCTGCAGGGCAGTACTGACGGTGTCATCTGGCAGCGCCCCGGCAAACCACCCCTGCAGGCCGCCAGTGCAGAGGCGCTGCTGCTGGAACAGCTGGGCTGGAGCATGCCACTTGCCAACGCACGCTACTGGATCATCGGGCTGCCCGACCCTGCACAGCAGCTGGACAGCTCCCGCTTCGACCAGGGTGGCAGACTGCGCGAATTCACCCAGTCCGGCTGGCAGGTATATATCAGCGACTACCATGCGGCCCCCTCCCTGCCCGCCAAACTGCAGCTGACACACCAGGATGGACTGGAACTGCGCCTGCACATCCACGCATGGCGAACAGACTACTGATGATGCCACAGCGCACCATGCACAGCTGGTCCAGGGCCTGGCCGGCACCCGCCAAACTCAACCTGTACCTGCATATAACCGGGGTACGGGAGGACGGCATGCACTGGCTGCAAACCCGTTTCCAATTGATCGAACTTTGCGACCAGCTGGACTTCCGCATCCGCAGTGATGGCCTGATACGCCTGCTGCCCGAACACTGTACATGCAATCTTGTAGTCCGCGCCGCCGCACTGCTGCAGCAGCTCGGCAACTGCCCCCTGGGTGCGGACATCCTCCTGCACAAGCGCATCCCGACCGGGGGTGGACTGGGAGGAGGCAGTTCTGATGCCGCCACCACCCTGAGCGCCCTGAATCAGTTATGGGGACTGGCGCTGGAGACCGAACAACTGCTGCATATTGCTGCAGGTCTGGGCAGCGACGTGCCGCTGTTCGTGCACGGCCACACGGCCTGTGCGGAGGGCACCGGTGAACGCCTCAGCCCCTGCCCAAGCCTGGCACTGCCCTTTCTGGTGCTGGACCCAGGCGTAACGGTATCCACTGCCCACATCTACAACGCTGCCGATTTGACACGCGACACGCCCCGAACGAAAATGCACACGCTGGATTACCCGGCGGGACATAACGACTGCGAGCCGGTAACCTGTCGGCTCTACCCGGAGGTCGGCAGGGCCCTGGCGTGGTTGCGTACGCATGCCGAGGGCCGGATGACCGGCTCCGGGGGATGTCTGTATGCTGCGTTTGCATCCGCAGACCAGTCTGCACAGCTGTGTCAACGGGTACCGCCACCCTGGCGGGCAGTACTGGCCCGGGGTATCGCGAGCTCCCCGCTGCTACAACGACTGCAGGGGGAACACAATGGGGTGTAGCCAAGCGGTAA
>DKIB01000099.1:4801-5118 GCA_002454015.1 Proteobacteria bacterium UBA6729 | reverse complement strand
GTTCGAATCCTGGCACCCCAGCCACTACGGCCCCGGCCCTCAGTCGTAGATGATGCGCAGACCAATGTCCGGGGAGCGATGGTTCAGTGGCACCAGACGCCCGAAGGTCGTCCCCGCGGTGGGCTGGCCCGGCAACAGCCAGTTGCCGCCCTGCACCCACATCGCATAGCTGCCACGGTCCACGGCNNATACTGCGGGTCCACTCTGAGACATTGCCCGCCAGATGCCGCACGCCAAAGGGGCTGGTATCACGCCCGGCCTGTGCACAGCTGTGCAGGCCGGGCTCATCCCCTGCGGTGGCGGCTGCGTCGGCATAG
>DKIB01000099.1:3348-4761 GCA_002454015.1 Proteobacteria bacterium UBA6729 | reverse complement strand
CCTGCCACTCTTCCACGCTGGGCAACCGTCCCCCGGCCCAGCGTGCAAAGGCATCTGCCGCCCACCAGCTGATCCCCGTGACCGGCAACCCGGGATGTTCCAACTGGCGATCCCAATCCTGCGGCTGGTACTCTGTATGGCCGGGTTCATTCTCGTTGGCGAATAACCCGAGGCGCACCAGTGGGTCGCTGAGAAACAGCCGATAGTCACTGCGGCTTACCTCACAACGCCCGACACTGATGCGACGCCGCGCGGCACCCGCAGAGCGCGCCAGCAGCTTGTGCGCCTCACGCAACTGCTGCCGGGGCAACAACACCGCCAGTCGTGCAATGCGTACATCTGCAGGCAGGCCCAGTGTATAGAAGCCCCCACCCACCTGCAGGGTCTGCTGCCCCTCCCCACCCCAGGGCAGTTTGACGGGTACAGAACCGTCATAGACACAGCGAAAGCCCAGATGATGGCTGCGCGTACGTGGATCGATCTCCAGCCACGCCGCATTCAGTGCGTACAGCGCACGGGCGCGGGCACGCACCGCAGGGGCACCGTGGGCAGCAGGATGCGCCATGCGCACAGCGCGGCTCCCCTGACTCCATTCCATCACATTACCCGCCAGATCCTGTATGCCCCTGGGCGTGGCGGCGTCCGCATGTGTACCACAGCGCTGGGCGGCATTGCGATCCGGATCCTGGTAGGGCCAGGATTGGTCGGAGTAGTGATTACCCCACGGATAGAGATGACCGCTCAGCCCGCTCGCCATGGCCTCCCACTCCTCCGCCCAGGGCAGCCGACCCCCCAGGGCCTGACAGTAGGCGCGTGCGCCTTCAAAGTCCACACCGCTGGCCGGAGAATTGAGCCGCCCGGCCACACGGTGGCCCCGTGAGGTAGAGCGCAGTGCCTCCTGTTGCCGCAAGCCCCGGTGGGTATTGTGCCACTTGGCAAAGCGCTCAAAGTCCAGTTGTCGCACCTCACATACATCGGCTCTGAAGGCCTTGATTTTTACGGTGCGGGCAGGTCGATTCAGGCGCTGACGCAGCCGTTCGCCAAAGGCCTGCCGGGCGATGCTCTCCAGTACCGCCTGATCTACGTGATTTGCCTTCCAGGAGGTGGATGGATTGATGCCCAACTCTGCCACTATCGTATCGGCACGCAAGGTATACAGATTGAGACGGGTCAACACCATTACCACAAGGATCAGGACCGCCAGAACGCTGACCGGACTGAATACCCACCGGATCATGGGCCGGGCCTCACCCAATAGCGACGCAGCAGAAACAGCAGCAACAGGCCACCAACCAGCAGGGTATAGAGTACCACCAGCCAGCCCTTGGCACCGAGCAATGCCTCATGATAAGTGGTGATCAGCTGCTGTCCTCCCAGGCGTACACGATTACTGTCAGCCTGCACCTGCAAGAT
>DKIB01000099.1:0-3338 GCA_002454015.1 Proteobacteria bacterium UBA6729 | reverse complement strand
GGTGGGAGAGATATAGGCCGCAGCACGCCAGCGCAGCTCATCCGGGAACTGTTGCTCCGGCGGCATCAGCAACACGGCATCGCGCTCCAGGTCGACCTGCAGGCCACGCCAGATACCGGGGAAGGCATTCAAACTGAGCGTGGCCCGGGCCTCGCCCGGCAACTCGGTGTTATCCTCCGGACTGCGTCCTGCCTGAACCCTCTCCAATAATCGGTTGGGACGCACCAGCAACCGTGTTTCCGCACCGACAGGAAGGTGCAGCGGGTACACACGCAGCTCCCTGTGCTCCGCATCAAAGGCGGTCTTTTCAAAATCCCTACTCAGAAAATGCACCAGGGCAAACTGTTCATCCGTAAGCGCAGGAGGCTCTTCAAGCCATTGCGTCAATTTGGGAACCAATTGTCCCAGCAGGGCCACCGGGCTGCCCCCCGCATCCAGGATCTGCTGCGCCTGACTGAGAAAATGCATGATCGCACCCAGCATGTGAGCCAGATCCTTCAAGACCGCCGGGTCACCATCAAAGGCATTCAGGGCATCGGGCTGCAGCGTCTCCGGCAGTGCCAGGCGCAAGCGTATGCGCCCCTGACCCTGGCCCTCACCCTGACCCTCCCCCCGCGGTATACCCGAACCTCTTCCAGAACCCCACCCCCCTGTTGCATTCGGGAAACTGTCGTTGTCATTGAATCCGCCGCTACCGGGGGCATCTGCATACGGCCCCAGGCCCCGCCACGCCCCCTCGGCAGCACCCGCAACATTGCCCCCCGCGACACCCCGCCCCAGGGTTGCCCCCCCGGGCATCGGCCCCGCTACCGAACCCACGCCACCGTGCCCCCCCCCGGCAAACTCCTGTGGCAACCAATCCCCGGCAGCGGCGGAGGCAGTCTCTCCGGTACGCGGCAGACGCGGCAAGGCCTGCACCTCATCCTGCACGGCCAGATCCAGACAATCCTTTGCCGGCACCCCGGGGGGACAGGCCCGGGCCTGGGCCAGTTGCATGATGCCCGGCAGAAAGTGCCAGTGACCTACGGTCATGCCATGGGCACGCAGGATCGACATGGTGATATAGAACTGGCCCACATCGTAGAGATCCACACGCAGACGGCGTTGCCTGTTCACATCAAAACCGGCCAGCCATGCATCCAGCGAGTTATCCTCTTCCAGTAATTGCCGCCGGGTCCATATCGCGCCAGTGTAATACTCACGCACATAATCCCGATGCAACTCAATGATCGGCAAGGTGTCAGGATCCAGGGCCTGATCCAGCGGCGAATTATCGTAGTCGTGCAGGCGCGCCGGAGGACTGGCCGCCAGACGGTTCAGCACCAGCGAGGTGCTGAATTGACGGGTCATCACCGCCGATACCTCACCCTCCTGCTCGGCATAATGCTGCTCACGCTCAGTACGGGCCGCTATGCTCAGCACGATCACGATGATCAGCATGGCCACACCATTGGCAAGAATGTCTACGAGGGCTACGCCCGTAAACATCGGTATGCTGCTTTTCGCCACTACCGAACGTACTCGCGTATGTACTTGGGTATGTCGTCCAGGGCCACCGATTTAAGGAACTCATTGTCAGCGATGACCCAGCCGATGGTAAGCAGGCGACCCGGCCACAGCCCTCTGAGACAATTCCGTGCCTCCGACATGGCAGGCACTCCGCCCTCAAGAATAAAGAACACCAGTTGCTCCTTTTCGTTACGGTAGACCTGCTGCGCATAGTCCACAAAGGGACTGCCCGCCTCGCAGATCATGCCGCTTTGTACCTGTGCCCCGGTCTCAACGATGCGCAACACTTTCGGAAAAACAATCACCACATAACCGGCGCCACCGTCCATGCGCTCAATGCGGTACTGGCCCTCATCTTCCCTCTTTTCCAGACGCTCACGCACCGCTGCACTGGAATAAACATTGACGATCAGCAGGAAGACCAGCATCAGGGCAAACATCCCACCGAATATCGCCATCATCGGGGCATTATTTTCCTCCTGCAGTTCCAGACCCGCGAGGGCACCACGCCCCTGCCGCTCACTGCCGAGCCGCCGCTTCACGAAGCCGCCACTCCAGATAGCTGAGCATGCGTTCCTCCCCGCGCTGCACCAACGACAGCACCAGAGTCAACACCACACTCAACGAGAGAGCCACCAGTGTGGTATCAAAGGCGATACCCAACGGCGCGATAGCCGCTCCCAGATCGCTGGACAGGCTCGACAATCCGGACTCCGAGGCGATGAGGCGACGAATTCCGTCAGCCGCCAGGGAGATACCCAGCACCGTGCCAATAAAGCCAAGGATCGGCACTGCCCAGCTGATATAGCGGGGGATGAGGTAGGACTCCTCGTGGCGCTGCCACAGATAACGCAGCCCCTCATCCAGCCGCCCTGCATCCGTAGCCAGCTCGGCCAGCTGCGGGGACCCGTCCGATTGAGTCGCATCCCAACGTCTGATCACATAGTGCAGATACAGGGCATTCCACCACTTGCCGATCAACAACAGTACACCCCAGAAAAACAACAGTACCGTAATCGGCGGGATGATACCGCGCTCCAGCACGCGCCGCGTCACCACCACCATCGCCTCATGGTGACGCGCCAGCCACTCCAGCCCCAGTACCAGACTGGCACTCAGGATCAGTGCCGTAATCAACGTAGGCATCAGGCGCGGGCCATCAAGGAAACGGGCGATATACTCCAGTGCCGCGCCCTGCCCTGCGGCGGCATCCAGCCACAGATGCGCACCGTACAGCGCCAATGCCGCCACAAACATGGGTGCCATACGTCCTGCCCAGGAGGTGCTGGCCCCCTCGGCAATTACCTGCCAGGCCGGTACCATCAACGAGGTTGCCACCGCCGCCAGGCCGATAAAGCCCAGCACCATCAAACAACGGTACAGCGCCCGGCGCGTACCCAGATAACGCCACACTGCCCACACCGAGGCCGCCGCCCCTGCCACAAACACTACCCAACCCCACGGGGGCAACGCCAGCACATAGGCCAGATTCACCGCGATAAGCGCCAGTAAAATCAGATACAGATACAAGGCAGCACGCATAACGCCCCCCATTATAACCCCACCTCCCACTGATTGAACCCGGCAGCCTCAACCGTAGTGACTGTGTCTTGCCGTCAGCCCCTGTCCAGTTCATGAATGGCAAAAAATCCCTTGTCTGCAGTATTGTCCAACGGTGGTCTGTGGATTACACTACGATGCATGTCCACGCTGTACACAGAATTGCACGATGCCCTGCTGGCCGCCAAGGTGCCCGATGAACAGGCCCGGGCGGCTGCGTCAGCCTTTCCGCCAGCGGACAAACTGGTCATGAAGGATGATCTGCAGGA
>DKIB01000021.1 GCA_002454015.1 Proteobacteria bacterium UBA6729 | reverse complement strand
TGAAGGCATATTCAGCCTCTTTGTACCTCTGAAAACGCCTGTGCAGCCCCTGATTGGGCCTGCATCCACCCACGCCGGAGGCCTTTACATGTCTGTAGCGCCTGGATCGAGTGAATGGCTGGGATGAGAAAGGAGGTATGAGAAATGCGGGTTAGCCCCAGCACCCTTGAAGGCATATTGGGAAACTATTGCCCCTGGCAAGATCAAAAAACGAGTGTTGTTGATGATCGCACGCAGGCAGGCGCTGTGCACGGCTCCATCCAATCCACTCTTCATGCGCCTGAATTTTCATCGCCGTCACATGCCAGCCCACCAACGCAACCCATATGTCATCAGCACACCTCGCCACGTGCCGTACCCCTTGGCCTGCCAGAGTACAAAAGCTCAGATAGTGGTGCTTGCACATCAACGCATCCCGGCAGAAGCGCTCCTGCCTCAAGGTCACTTGACGCGCCGTCGCCCCGGATAATTCATCCCTGCACTTCATGAGCACAATCGTGACAGACGATAATGAATTTGTCCGGTATCGTTTGGATCACCCCGTCAATTCAACAACTTGAGTTGACTGAAGAAGAACCTTGGGGCGGGGGTTGGGGAGTGGCTGCAGTGATGCCGGGAGTTTCTTCATGCGACACCCCCGGGCAACTGTGGCACGCTGTCCAGCAGGGTGCGGGTGTAGGGGTGGCTGGGGTGCTCCAGGAGTGACACGGGGCCCTGCTCTACCAGCAGTCCGGACTGCATGACGGCTACCTCGTCGGCGAGGTAGCGTACCACGCCGATGTCGTGGGTGATAAACAGGTAGGCGATGCCGTGGCGTTGCTGGAGGTCCAGCAGGAGCTGGAGGATCTGTGCCTGTACCGAGACATCCAGGGAACTGGTGGGTTCGTCACACACGATCAGGCGCGGCTTGACGGCGAGGGCACGGGCGATGCAGATGCGCTGGCGTTGGCCGCCGGAAAACTCATGCGGGTAGCGATGCATGCAGTCGGGGTCCAGGCCTACTTGCCGGAGCAGTGTGGTCACCCGTGTGGTGCACTCCCGTACCCCCTGTATGCGCATCCCTTCGGCGATGATGTCGCTGATCATCATGCGGGGGTTCATGGAAGCATAGGGGTCCTGGAAGATGATCTGGAACTGGGCCCGGCGGCGGCGTAGCGTGGCATTGCTGAGGCTGTGCAGGTCCTCGCCAGCAAAACGCACCCGCCCGGAATGCGGTGCCAGCAGGCGCAATACCCCCCTGCCCAGAGTGCTTTTACCGGAGCCTGATTCTCCTACCAGGGCCAGGGTCCGGCCCACCCGCACCGTCAGACTGACCCCGTCCACGGCCTTCACATGACCGTGCACGCGCTGCAATATGCCTTTGCGGATAGGAAAATAAACCTGGAAATCCTCCACTTCCAGCAGCGGCTCTGCGACAGCTGTGGTACGGGAGCGCTGCATGTTTTGCGGTAATGCGGCAAACAGTTTGCGGGTATAGGGATGCGTTGGTGTGTGGCTGAAGAACTGCTCACACCCGGCCTGTTCCACGATACGCCCCTCCTTCATGACCGCCAGTCGGTCCGATATGCAGGCGGCCACTCCGAGGTCATGGGTGATAAACAGGATAGACATATCCTGTTGCTTGCTCAGCTGTTGCAGCAGCGCAAGGATTTGTGCCTGGGTGGTGACATCCAGTGCCGTGGTGGGCTCATCCGCGATCAGCAGTTCCGGTTTGCCTGCCAGTGCGGCAGCAATCATGACCCGCTGTTTCATACCTCCTGACAGCTGATGCGGGTATTCCCCGGCGCGCCGCCCGGGGGCCGGGATACCCACGGCATCCAGCAGTTCCACCACCCGTTCCCGGAGTGCCCGGCCCCGCAGACCGGAGTGCAGCAGCAGGGCCTCACCGATCTGCCGCCCCACGCTCATCACCGGGTTCAGGGCGGTCTGTGGCTCCTGAAAGATCATGGCGATCTGTCCTCCGCGTACCCGGCGCATCTCCCGCTCCGGCAGTTGCAGGAGTTCACGCCCCCGCAGGCGAATGCCCCGGGCCTGCATCCGGGCCGCGGGCGGCAGTTGGCGCAATACGGCCAGTGCCGTCAGGGTCTTGCCGCTACCGGATTCACCCAGCAGCGTACACACCTCACCGCGCCGGATGTGCAGGTCTACATCGGAGACCACCGTAGTGTCACCGAAACGGATCTCCAATCCTTCAACCTGCAATAACAGCTCAGACATCAACTCCCCTCAATCTGGGATCAAAGGCATCGCGTACCGCGTCCGCAAATACATTGGCGGCCAGCACCAGCCCCAGCATAAAACAGAAGGCGGCCCCCAGGGACCACCACACCACGGGCTCGCGGGCCAGTTCCAGGCGCGCCCGATTGATCATATTACCCCAACTGTGCATGGACGGGTCCACGCCTATGTCCACATAGGACAGCACCGCCTCGGCCAGTACCAGGGCACTGAAGTCCAGTACCAGGGTGATCATGACAATGTGCATCACATTCGGCACGATATGTATGGCCAGTATGGTCCAGGCCCGTTGCCCGAGGGCACGTGAGGCATGTACAAACTCGATCTCGCGCAGTTTGAGTGCTTCGCCACGCAACAGCCTGCACAGACTGGTCCAGCTGGTCAGGCCGAGGATCAGGCACAGCAACAGCAAACGAAAGTCGGCGCGTTGCACCAGACTGGCAAACTGATCGGCATGGGTCTGCATGTAGACCTGCCCTACCAGGGCAGTGGCCGCGATCAGCAATATCCCGGGCACTGATGCCAGGGTGGTATAGAGGTATTGCACCAGGTCATCTACCCAACCCCCAAAATAGCTGGCGGATACCCCCAGCACCAGTGCCAACGGCAATATGATCAGGGTGGTCACCGTACCGATGATCACGGCAGTGCGAATGCTCTTCAACGCCTGATACAACACGTCTTCGCCTACCTTGTCCGTGCCCAGCACATGATAGCCAGCGGCCAATGCAGCGATGATGCATGCCCCTGTCAGCAGCCCTCCCACAGTCAGTATGACCACATCCCAGGGCACCCGGGTATGACGCGCCCGGATCGCGGCCCACACGCGGCGCGGGGACTGTCTGCCATACCGGGCCAACCCGGCCAACAGCAATGCCCCCAGCAGTATGCTGCCACCCAGCCCCTGCAACAGCCCCACCGCCATACGGCGCAGCACATCCGGGCCGCGTTCCGTCGCCTGCAGGTGAGCCCCGCCATGCTGCAACCGTGGCTGCTGATAACGCGGACCTTGCGGGGTCTGTACAAACTCGCGGGTATACTGATGGGTGGCAAACGGTGCCGAGTAGGTTTTTTCGGAACGCTGGCGCAGAATCGTCAACTGCACATCCAGCATACTGTATGCACCCGGACTGGCGGCGCTCCCGGGGGCTGGACGAAGGTGTATTGAGTCCAGCAGGGCGAGCAGCATATAGGCCGCCAGCACGATGGCCGCCACCGTGCTGCTGCGCCTTGCTGCCACGTGCCGCCAGGGTTCCAGCAAGTGCCGATGACGCACTACATGGCCGACATACAGGGCAGCAGCAACCAGCAGCAGCCACAACAGCAGATCGGTCCACAACAACAGCAACTCCGGCATCTGTTCAGGCCTCACCCAGGCGGACCCGCGGGTCCACCAGGGCATACGACAGGTCAGTCAACAGCAGGCCGATGATATAGAGCACCGAGCCCAGAAATACCATGCTGCGCAGAATGGCAAAATCCTGTCGTTGTATGGCCTCGATGGTGTAGCTGCCGAGGCCCGGTATGCCGAAAAACGATTCCGTGATCAGGCTGCCCATAAACAGCAGCGGTATCAACACCACTACCCCGGTAAGAATGGGTATCAACGCATTGCCGAGCACATGTTTATACAATATGCCCGGTTCTGACACCCCGCGGGTACGGGCGGTACGCACATAATCCTTGCCGATCTCCTCCAGGAATATGGTGCGATACCAGCGCGTGCCTGCGCCCATGCCGCTGAGCACCGAGATCAGGATCGGCAGGATCAGAAACTTCAGGGAGGCCAGACCGGCAGCGAAGCCGGAGATCGGCACCAGGCGCAGCAGCCGGCTGAATACGAACTGGCCATAGATGATATAAAACAGGCCGGATACCGACATCAGCAACACACAGCACAGCACCGCGATGCGATCCAGCAGGCTGGCCCGGAACAGGGCCAGCAGCAATGCCAGGCTGATATTGATGAGCAGGCCGATGAGCAGTATCGGCACCGCCAGTGCCAGACTGGGCCACATGCGCTGGCTGATGTCATAACCAATGTCACGCCCGCTGTCGGAACGGCCGAAGTCAAACACGAACAGGCGCACGGATTTGGTATAGAAGATGGTCCGGGTAAAGCGTGCCATGCCGGTGAAATCGGCATTGTAGAACAGTGGCAGCTGATACCCCAATGCGGTCTTCCAGCGTTCCACGGCAGCCGCATCTTCGTACTTGACACCCAGTTGCATGCGTGCCATGTCGTCCGGGGTATTGACCACAAAAAACAGGGCAAAGACCAGCAGGTTCACGCCAACCAGAATCGGCAATGCATACAGGGTTCGACGAATAATGTAGCTGATCATTGCCCGGTAGCCGCGGCCCGCCCCCGCAGGGTACGTGCCGCCAGTACCCACAGCAGTACGGGGATCAGCACCAGCACCCCTAACGGCCAGAGCAGGGGCTGATTCCACTCGTGTATGGACTGCGCCCTGAGCGCCGGGCTGATGCGCTTGTATTTGAGGGTATTATTGGCCATCAGGTTTGGTTTGGCATTGTGAAACCAGGCATGATGCAGGGAGTATGCCTGTGGATGAAACCCCCACACCCATGGGGCATCATGCCGGGCGATATCGATCATCTCGTCAATGAGCTGCTGGCGTTCTGCCTGATTGGGCAGGATGCGCATCCGCTCAAACAACCGATCAAACTGCGGGTTGGCGTAGTTGGCCGTGTTCTCTCCTCCGGATACCACCTTGGAATTTGGACCATACAGCAGAAACAAAAAGTTCTCCGGGTCCGGGTAGTCTGCATTCCAGCCCCACTGAAAGATTTGCGCGTTGCCCTCCTGCATCTTGCCCCGAAAGCGATTGTAATCGGTACCACGAACCACCAGTTCTATGCCCAGGCGGGCAAACTGTTTCACCTGCCAGGCCAGCTGGGCTCTGGAATCCGGCCCGCGACTCACCGTGTCAAAGTACAGCACCAGTGCCCGTCCGGTGGCCGGGTCAATGCCCCCCGGGTAACCGGCCCGGGCCAGTAATTCCCGGGCGCGGACGATGCTGTGACGCAAGACCCGCCCATCCTGAAGGTGATGCGTGTGTGCATTCACCCCGGCGGCCCCCGGACGATGACCAAAGATGCCCGGCGGCACCGGCCCCTGTGCAGCCATCCCCCGCCCGTTGAGAAAGATGGAAATATACTCCTCATAGTCAACGGCGATGGAGATCGCCTGACGCAACAGGCGGGCGCGTTGCTCAAGCCCACCCACCACTGCATCCCGCATATTGAACCCCATATAAAACTGCGATGCGGTGATGGCTGTGAGCAGGCGCATCCCGCGCTCCTGCATGGCCGGGCTCAGACTGGCATTACCCCCCTCACCGATGGATACCACCTGCTCAAAACTGTCCGAACCTATGCCGGAAGTATCGTAGTACCCCTGCAGAAACTTGTTCCAGGCCGGGATGGATTCACGCTCCCGGGTATAGATGGCCCGTTCAATAAACGGCATGGGGCGACCGGCATCAACCAGCAATGCAGCGTCCCCTGCCGCACCACTGTCCGGATAGGGCTCCCCCCGAAAATACGGATTGCGCTCCAGTACCATGCGCAGATTCGGATCATTCTCGGTCAACATGAACGGGCCGGTACCCAGCGGATACCAGTCCAGCACCAGATTGCGTTCTGCCATGCCGGGCTGACTGTAAAAGCGCTCTGCCTCCCAGGGCATGGGGGCAAAAAATGGCATTGCCAGCCAGTACAGAAACTGTGGGTACAGCCCTTGCAGAGTGAATTCAAATGTATAGCGGTCCACCACCCGCACCCCTTCCAGACCATAGTCGCGCAGATCCAGCCACTGCCCGGGACGCCGATCCCGTACCAGTTGCTCACGCAGGGTACCCAGACCGGGGAGATAACGCTCCAGCAGGCCAGCAATGGGACAATGCAGATCCGGGTGCGCCATCCGCTTGACCTGATATACGTAATCGGCTGCGGTCAATTCACGGCTGCCCTGCTCTGCAAAATCGGCCAGCACATGGACATCCTCCAGCGCCCCCGCCGACAGGGCATGGTATCGGTAGTGGCCTGCTGCATCCCGTGCCAGGGCCGGGTGTGGCTGGTAACGTATCCCCGCCGCGATNNTAACGTATCCCCGCAGCGATGCGTATCCGATAACGGCTGTAGACAACCCGGGAAGGATCTGTGTTCGCAGGCAATGGCTGCTGATCCGCATCCAGATGGACCTGCTCCGGCAGCTGCACTGCGGTCAACGGCACCAACTTGTAGGGTCTGTGCAAAAAATGGTATTGCAGTGGCGGTTCGTAGATTTGCGCAATGAATTCGTACTCATCGCTGCTGTATGAGCGTACCGGGTCCAGATGTCGGGGTCGCTCGGAAAAAAAGTCGTAGTAGCTGTTTGCATCGGCCTGGCTCCCGGGATACGGGGAGTTCCAGCCCGACTGGGTGCAGGCAGGCACCCACAGGCTGAAACCCAGGACTATCCACCGGAGGCCCCGCACCGGAAGTTTTGCATAAACAGACATGACCGTAAACCGATCAATTATACCTGCACCGGGTGTGTTAGGCTAACGCACGTGGATGCGAGCGCTGAAACCCGTAATGCCCTTGTAGTGGGAGTCGCCAATGAGCGGTCCATCGCCTGGGGCATCGCCTGTGCCCTGCACCGGGAGGGCGTTCGTGTCGCCCTGAGCTGCCAGAACCAGCGCTTGAGCCGCCGGGTACAACAACGTCTGGCCGCCCGTCTGGATGAGGCCCCGGTGCTGGAATGCGACCTGGCTGACGACACGCAGGTAGCGGCCCTGGCCGAGCGTCTCCGCAAGGACTGGGGCCGACTGGACGTACTGATCCATTCGGTGGCCTACAGCCCCCGCGAGTTGCTGGACGGTGGCTATCTGGAGCATCTGGAGCGTGATGCCTTCCTGCAGACCATGGATGCCAGTGTACACAGTTTCACGGCCCTGACCCGCCAGGTGGCCCTGCCCCTGATGGACCGGGGGGGTGCCCTGCTGACACTCAGTTATCTGGGAGCCGAGCGTGTGGTCCCCAACTACAATGCCATGGGGGTGGCCAAGGCCGCCCTGGAGGCCAGCGTACGCTATATGGCCGCTGAACTCGGGCCCCGCGGCATTCGCGTCAATGCCCTGTCACCGGGGCCGGTGCGCACCCTGGCCGCCTCGGGCATCTCCGGCCTGCGGGATATCTTCGAACATGTAAAGCGTACTGCCCCACTACGGCGCAATGTGACCCTGCAGGACATCGGGTATGCAGCTGCCTTTCTGTGCTCTGAACATGCCGCCGCCATTACCGGACAGGTGATCTACGCGGACTGCGGATACAGCATCATGGCACCATTGCCGGGGTGACCCTCATGCCTGCCCAACACATACTGCTGTGGGCCATCCTGCTCGGCGCCGCCCTCGGACTGGGCTGTGGCTGGCTGCTGGGGCCGGACATGGTCGGTGTCGCCTGGCTGGGCACCCTGTTTCTGAATGCCCTGAAGATGATCATCGCGCCACTGGTGGCCGTGGCGGTGATCAACGGCATCCTCGGACTGGGCTCCGAACGGCTGGGGCGTACCCTGGGGGTGGCCGTGGGTTACTACGCTGCCACCACCGGCATAGCCGTACTGACTGGTCTGGTGCTGGTCAACCTGATCGAGCCCGGGGCCGGGGTGCCCCTGCCAACCGTAACACCCACTGCACCGCAGCCGCAGGGCGGCGTGGTCGGCATCTTTCTGCAACTGGTATCACCCCCGGCCCTGGTGGAGGCCCTGGCCGGCAACCGACTGCTGCCCGTGATCCTGTTCAGTCTGCTACTGGGTTGCGCCATGCTGGGGGTACAGGGCGATGCACGCAAGACCCTGGAAGACCTGTTTGCAGGACTGAATGCAGCGCTGATGAGATTGGTCGGCTGGATCATGTATCTGGCCCCCGTAGGGATATTTGCCCTCATCGCTGCACGCTTTGGCGAAGCCGGTGGCAAGGCCGGCATACTGGCAGAACTGGAAGCCATCGGGCTCTATACGGGCACTGTGCTGATCGGCCTGGCAGTGCATTTCGCGGTGCTCACCGCCCTGTTGTATGTACTGGCCGGGCGCGGCCCGGGGTATATCCTGGGCATGGGGCGTGCCCTGATTACCGCCTTCGGCACGGCCAGCTCTTCAGCCACCCTGCCCTTTACGCTCAGCTGCGCCGTGGAGGCCGGGGTGGACCGCCGGGCCGCACGCTTTGTGTTGCCACTGGGGGCTACCATGAACATGGATGGTACGGCCCTGTACGAGGCCATAGCCGCAGTATTCATCGCTCAGGCCTACGGTATTGAGCTGGGGATAGTGGCCCAGGTCATCATCTTCATCACCGCCACCCTGGCGGCAATAGGTGCTGCCGGGGTCCCACAGGCCGGCCTGGTTACCATGCTGATCGTACTGGAGTCCGTGGGGCTGCCCATTGAGGGCATTGCCCTGCTGCTGAGCGTGGACTGGCTGCTGGACCGCTTCCGCACTACCGTCAATGTCTGGGGGGACAGCGTGGGAGCCGCCGTGGTAGACCGCCACACATCTGCAGAACCGTCTTGACAGAGCCTCCCCGAAGGGCCTCCAGAACGGGG
>DKIB01000067.1:4319-27947 GCA_002454015.1 Proteobacteria bacterium UBA6729 | reverse complement strand
GCCTGTGTGCAGCATGCACAGCACAGCCAACAGTGCTGGTAACTGTACTTCTCTGAATGGATTGGAAATGGAATGCATCAGGATGCTCTTGATTTTCTGGATACTGCAAGTGGGTTAATCGGGCGGTACAGGGCTGTCGGATCTGCCCGGGAGTACGATTGTCCGGAAGGTTGAGGGCGGTACACAGGCAGTGCTCGTGTCTGCTTCGGTCTCATCATGAGCGCACACCCGGCATCAAATGTGTGAATCACGCATTGTATGCGCTATGCACAAGACGGGGCAGGCTCTGTGCGGAAGATTTGTGGCTCCGGGCACATCCGGGCCAGTGTACACCAAGTGAGGTGTAGCACAGTCAACATCGGGCATTACTGGGCCTGAGTTCACGGTTTGGATTTGTAAGTGATTGATTTATTGGGATTTGTAACTGGCTATATTCATTGGGACTGTCCTGCGTGGGGGGTGGTGCCCGGGGCCGGATTCGAACCGGCACGGCCTGAGCGGCCTGGGGATTTTAAGTCCCCTGTGTCTACCTGTTTCACCACCCGGGCTGAAAAGGCTGGGGTCGGAATCGAACCGGCTTCTACGGATTTGCAATCCGCTGCATAACCATTCTGCCACCCAGCCGGGTTGGTGGAGCGGGAAACGAGGTTCGAACTCGCGACCTCAACCTTGGCAAGGTTGCGCTCTACCAGCTGAGCTATTCCCGCTTGGGGGGAGAGTGTAGTGAATCGGGGGGTGTTTTGTCAAGGAGGATGGGCCATGCCTTGTACAGGTAGTGCAGCATGGAGCCCAGGGTCAGCAGGGTGGCCAGATACAGCAGGGCGATGCCCAGGGGCAGGTAGAGATCTTTGTAGATTAGTATAAGTAAGGCTACCATCTGACTGACGGTCTTTACTTTTCCTTGCCATGATACAGCAGTCAGGGTGGCAGCCCCCTGCCCTGCGCTCCATTCCCTGAGGGCGGAGACGGCGATCTCCCTGCCGATGATGACGATGGTGGGCAGGACCATCCAGAGGTAGGGGTCGCGCTGCACCAGCAGGACCAGCGCGGCTGCGACGATGATCTTGTCTGCCACCGGGTCCAGAAAGGCCCCCAGCGTGGATTCCATGTGCAGGCGGCGGGCCAGGTAGCCATCCAGCAGGTCACTGAGCGCAGCGATGCCGAACAGCAGTGCGGCGGTGTGGTAAAAGCCCAGTATGAAGGAGCCGATGAAGACGGGGGTCAGCAGCAGCCGCAGCAGGGTCAGCAGATTAGGCAGCATTGCCGCCGTGCAGTTGTCTGTGGATGCGCTCTGCCCGTTTGGGCCCTACCCCCTGTACCCTGGCCAGTTCGGTGGCTGCGGCGTGGCGCACGCCCTGCAGGCCGCCAAAATACTCCAGCAATCGGTGGCGCAGTTCGGTGCCTATACCGGAGATGTCCTCCAGGGGGGATGCCAGGCGGTTGCGACGTCGGCGATGGCCCTGCAGGGCAAAGCGGTGAGCCTCATCACGGATGCGCAGCAGCAGTTGCAGGGCCGGTCTGCTCAGCTGCACGGCCTGCCCGTCGCTGTAGACCGTCTCCAGTCCGGACTTGCGACCGGGGCCCTTGGCGATGCCGATGACCCGGATGTGCAGTTGCAGCTCCTGCAGGGCTTGCGTGACCCGGGCGGCCTGTCCCCGACCGCCGTCGATGAGCAGCAGTGCGGGCCGCTCACGGGACTTGCTGTAGTTGCGCAGTACGGCCTGGTGCAGCCCTGCGTAGTCGTCTCCGGGGGGCAGTGCCCGCAGGTTGAAACGTCGGTACTCGGCAGGCACCGCCCCGGCCTTGCGGGTATGGACTACGCAGGAGGCGGTGGCGGCCGCGCCGCCGGTGTGGCTCACATCAAAGCACTCGATGCGTTCCGGCGGCTCTGCCAGTTGCAGTGCCGCGGCCAGTTGCACGAAGCCTTGTGCTTCCTGCTCCCGTCTGCCCTGCCGCAGTTGCAGGGCACTGCTGGCATTGGTCCGGGCCATCTCCAGCCAGTGTCGCCGTTCCCCCTGTCCGCGGGTGCGCAGGCTGATCTGCCGACCGGCCCGGCGGCTCAGGGCCTGTGCCATGCTGTGCCGGTCCGCCGGGGGGTGGCTGAGGAGGAGTTCGGTCGGGATGGCGTGGTGTTCCAGGTAATGCTGACCCAGAAAGGCGGCGATCAGTTCCCCGGGCTCGCGGTCCGCAGGCCGTTCCGGGAAGTACGCCCGGTTGTGGACATTGACCCCGTTGCGCATCACAAACAGCTGGATGCAGGCCTGCTCGTCCTGTGTGGCACAGGCGATTACATCCACCGCGGTGGCGGGGGCCGGCAGGGAGTGGTCCTGCTGCACCTGTCGCAGGCGGGCGATCATGTCACGGTAGTGCGCGGCCTGTTCGTAGTCTTTGGCGGCGGCGGCCTGCTGCATGGGTTCCACCAGGGCCTCGAGCACCTGTGCGCTCCTGCCCTGCAGAAACAGCATGGCGTGCTCCAGGTCGTGCTGATAGTCCGCCTGGCTGATCCGGTCTGTGCAGGGGGCACTGCAGCGCTGGATCTGGTACTGCAGGCAGGGTCGGGTGCGGTGTTTGAAGAAGTTGTCGGTACAGTTGCGCAGCTTGAACAGTTTTTGCAGCAGGGACAGGGTCTTGCGTAGTGCACCGGTGTTCGGATAGGGGCCGAAGTAACGGCTGCCGGGGTGGCGCTTGCCACGATAGAAGGACAGGCGGGGAAAGGGATGGCGCAAATCCATGCGCAGGTAGGGATAGCTCTTGTCGTCCCGGAACAGTACGTTGTAGCGGGGCCGATGTTGCTTGATCAGGTCGTTTTCCAGGATCAGCGCAGCGGCCTCGTCGGCGGTGAGGGTATGTTCGATGCTTCGGGTGCGGGCCATCAACTGCTCAACCTTGGGCGAGCGTGAGGTGGAGAAGTAACTGCGCAGGCGATTGTTCAGGTTGCGTGCCTTGCCGACGTAGAGGATGTTGCCCTCCCCGTCCAGCATGCGGTACACGCCCGGGCGCGGGGGTGCATCCGGTGTTGCGGCTTTCATGCAGGGTGAGCGGCAGTGAATGCCAGCAGGCGATGGATCGGTCGGGAGGCCCGCTCAATGATATCGGCAGGCAGCCGGATCTCGTTCTCTCCACTCTCCAGCACATGTGCCACCCTGGACAGGTGATTCATGGCCATCCACGGACAGAAGGCGCAGCTGCGGCAGGTTGCCCCGCGTCCGGCAACCGGGGCGGACAACAGACGTTTGCCCGGGGCGGCCTGGCGCATCTTGTAGAAGATGCCGGGCTCGGTAGCCACGATGAAGGTGTCGCTGTGCAGTTCCCGGGCGGCCTGTATCAGCCCACTGGTGGAACCTACATAGTCGGCCTGGGCGATCACTTGGGGGGAGGATTCGGGGTGCACCAGCACCAGCGCCTCCGGGTAGCGTTGGCGCATGCGTTCCAGCTCCAGGCTGTTGAAGGACTCATGCACCACACAGGAGCCGTCCCACAGTTCCATGTCCGCCCCGGTACAACGACGCACATAGTCACCCAGGTACTTGTCCGGAGCCCACAGTAGCGATTTGCCCTGCCCGGCCAGATGTGCAACCACGGCTTCGGCACTGCCGGAGGTCACCATCCAGTCGGCCCGGGCCTTGATCGCTGCCGAGGTGTTGGCGTAGACCACCACGGTGCGATCCGGATGGGCAGCGCAGAAGTCCGCGAACGGCTGCGGGGGACAGCCCAGATCCAGCGAGCACTCGGCATCGATGGCGGGCATCAGCACCCGTTTCTCCGGGTTCAGCAGCTTGGCGGTCTCGCCCATGAAACGCACGCCGCAGACCACCAGGGTACGGGCCGGGTTGCGACTGCCGAACCGGGCCATCTCCAGCGAATCGGACACACAGCCTCCGGTATCCTCAGCCAGGGCCTGCAGGCCGGGCTCGGTGTAGTAGTGTGCCACCAGCACGGCATCTTGCTCCTGCAACAACAGGCGCACCCGGGCCAACACCCGCTGCTGCTCCAGGGGCGATAACTCTTCCCGCACCGTGGGCGGGATCTCCACCGCTACGCTCATCGCATTCCCTCCGCGGTTCCGGCGACCCCCTGCAGGGCTGCCGACAGACCGACTTTGGTGCCGACAGTATACAACGGTTAGAATGTCAAGGTTCATGCAGGTCAACGTGTTATGTATCAAGTGGGGGACGTATTACGGGGCTCACTATGTCAACAGACTCTACAATGGGGTACGTACGCACCTGTCCAGACCCTTTCGTTTTCTGTGCTTTACGGAGGATGCCCGGGGGCTGCTCCCTGCGGTAGAGGTACACCCCTTGCCGGACTCGGGCCTGCCGGACTCGGCCCGGGACTTCGGGGGCTGGCCCAAACTCGGGCTGTTACAGGCCGGTCTGGCCGGGATGCAGGGCCCGGCCCTGTTCCTGGATCTCGATGTACTGATCACCGGGTCTCTGGAATGTTTCTTCGATATGTATCCGCAGCAATTCTGCATTATCCGGGACTGGGTGCAGGTACACCGACGTTATCTGGCCCGGCGGCCGGATACAGGCAATTCCTCGGTGTTTCGTTTTGAGGCCGGGCAGATGGGGTATGTGGCGGAACGGCTACAGGCAGAACTGCCCGGGGTACTGGAACGGTTCCGCAATGAACAGCGCTTCCTGAGCCATGCGGTACAAGCAAGGCAGTGGTGGCCGGCCGGGTGGGTGGTGAGTTTCAAACGTCACTGTATGCCGGTGTTTCCCGTGAATTTGCTGCGTCCACCCCGGCTCCCTGCCGGGGCACGCATCGTGGTCTTTCACGGCAGACCCAAACCGGAGCAGGCCCGCTGCGGTCAGTGGCAGCTGTCGCGCCTGCACCGGGCCTGCCGACCCACCCCGTGGATCGATCACTACTGGTGTGACTGAGGCTCAGAGCACAGCATCGGACAGCAACTGGAATCGGGCCAGGCGGGCGTACAGGGGGTTGCTGTCCAGCAACTCCTGGTGCGTGCCTATCGCCTCAATATGGCCCTGCTCCAGGACTACTATGCGGTCTGCACGGCGCACCGTGGACAGTCGGTGGGCGATGATCAGCGTGGTGCGTCCCTGACTCAGCTGCGCCAGGGCGTTCTGCACCAAGTGCTCGCTTTCTGCATCGAGGGCACTGGTGGCCTCATCAAGCAGCAGGATGCAGGGGGCCTTCAGGATCGCCCGGGCCATGGCAATGCATTGCTGCTGTCCGCCTGACAGTCCGGTGCCGCGCTCGCCGAGCCGGGTATCGTACCCTTCCGGCAGGGACAGCACGAAACTCTCCAGCCCGGCGAGCCTGCCGGCCTGCAGGGCCGCACCCTCCCCTGCATCCAGCCGACCGCAGCGGATGTTATCCAGAATGCTGCCTGAAAACAGGACGGTTTCCTGCGGCACCAAGCCGATGCGGGCGCGCACCTCGGCGGGGGCTACCGTGCATATATCCACCCCATCCAGCAGGATAGTGCCGATATGGATCTCGAAAAACCGCAGCAGCAGACGAAACACCGTGCTCTTGCCTGCCCCGGTAGGTCCGACCAGGGCCACCGTAGTTCCCGGCTCTGTCTGCAGCGTGAAGTTGTCCAGGACCTGCCGTTCCGGTCGATTCGGGTAGCAAAAGCCTACCTGCCGGAACTCCACCCTGCCCGAGCCCGGCTCCGGCAGGTGCC
Source organism: Proteobacteria bacterium UBA6729 (assembly GCA_002454015.1). GTDB lineage: Bacteria > Pseudomonadota > Gammaproteobacteria > Porifericomitales > Porifericomitaceae > UBA6729. The sequence continues at coordinate 22,288 of DKIB01000067.1, read as the reverse complement.
GGGGTCGGGTCGGGGTACGCACTTCAGGCCGGGCCTGCAACAGGGATTGCAGGCGTTCGGCAGCCCCTGCTGCCCGTTGCAGCTCCCCCCAGACCTCACTGATCCCGCCGATAGCAGCAGTCAGCAGCACGGCATACAGCAGGAACTGCCCCAAGGCGCCCCCGCTCATGTCCCCGGCCGCCACCTCACGCGCCCCGCTCCACAGTACCCCGAGCACGGCTATGGCGACCAGCAGGATGGCCAGTCCGGTCAGCAGGGCACGGTAACGACTGCGGGCCCGGGCCGCATGAAAGGAGCGTTCGCTCAGGGTGGCATAGCGCTCTGTGCAGTGCTGCTCCAGGTTGTAGGCCTGGACGGTCTGCAGACCCGCCAGGGTCTCGCCGGCAAAGCCGGAGGAGCTGGCCAGACAGTCCTGGCTCAGTCGGGAAAAGCCCCGTACCCGCCGCCCCAGCAGGATGATCGGTGCGACCACGATGGGCACCAGCAGCAGCACCTGGATGCCCTGCACGGGGCTGCTGACCAGCATCATGATCAGGCTGCCCACCAGCAGCAGCAGGTTGCGTAGCGCCACCGGGACCATACTGGTCAGTACATTCTGCACCAGCATGGCGTCATTGCCCAGTCTGGACAGCAATTCACCGCTCGGGTGACGCAGATGAAAACTCGGCCCCATACCTATAACCGTGGCGTAGAGTTTTTTACGCAGTTCGGTGCTGACCCGTTCCCCCAGCCAGGTCACCAGGTAGTAACGCAGTGCCGAACAGACGGCCAGCAACAGGGCGATGGCAGCCAGGGCCAGAAATACCCGGCTGCCCGTACCCTCCGCCTCAACCAGGCTGCGTATGCCTACAGGCAATGCCAGGGTGGCGGCGACCGCACCCAGCAGGGCCAGCAGGGCGGACAGCATCACGGCCCGGTGAGGTGCCAGAAAGCCACGCAACGCCCACAGGGGCAGCAGCCCTCCCGGGCCGGATTGCGCCTGGCCGGGTCTCAAGTCCGATTGAGCATTGCTGAAATGCGCCGCACCAGGGCCCGCGGAGTGACACGAAAGGATTGTGCCACCAGCAGATTGCGCAGCCCCGCCAGAACCAGAGGCCGCCCGCTGTACAGGGCGCGATAGCCGATACGGGCCACGCTGGCCGGGTCCATGGGCAGGAGTTTAAACAACAGGCTGTGCCCCATCCCGGACTTGTCTACGAACGGGGTACGGGTTGCCCCCGGGCACAGACAGCTGACGCTGACGCCGGTGCCCCGGAGTTCCTCCACCAGGGCCTCGCTGAACGAGTTCACGTAGGCCTTGCTGGCAGAGTACACCGCCATCCAGGGTCCAGGCAGAAAACCAGCCAGGGAGCCCACATTCAGGATGCGACCCTGCCGGCGTTCCAGCATCTGCGGCAACAGCCGTCGGGTCAGCAGGGTCAGGCTGAGGATGTTCAGTTGCAACATGCCCAGAAGTTGCTCTACCTCCTGTTCCTGAAAGGGGCCTGACAAACCGATGCCGGCGTTGTTGATCAGGGTCTCCACGATGAACTCGCGTTCCCTGAGCCAGGCCACCAGCGCCTCAGGGGCCTCCGGTCTGGCCAGGTCGCAAACCCGGGGTTCCACCTGCCGCCCATAGCGCTCTGCAAGTTCGTGGGCGACCTGTTGCAGGCGCTCGCCGGAACGGGCCACGATGACCAGATCATGTCCGTGGGCGGCGCATTCCCGGGCCAGCGCATGGCCTATGCCCGTGGATGCGCCGGTGATCAGTACTCTTTGCTGCATAGCTTCTCTCCTCTTTGTTCCCTGCAACTTTGCCGCATCCGGCTTCAGGCCCGCATACGCAGGCCGATGTGCACCAGGCGCAGGGCGCGTTCAGTTGCCAGGGCAAGCCTGCCGGCGGCTCCCTGCAGGAGCTCGTCCGGCCCCATGGCACGCACGACCGAGGACTCCAGGCCCGCGATGCCCTGCTGATATACCAGTTGAGCCCCTTCCCCCAGAGAGCCGCCTATGGCGATGATGGGCACCCGAAAACGACGTGCTACCCGTGCCACGCCCGCGGGTACTTTACCACAGGGGGTCTGGCGGTCTATGCGCCCCTCTCCGGTCAACACCAGGGCCGCGTCGCCCAACTGTTCCGCAAGGCCTGCAGCCCGGGCAACCAATGCGGCTCCGGGCTGTATGCGCGCCCCCAGGGCCAGCAGGGCTGCCCCTGTCCCTCCGGCCGCCCCGGCCCCGGGTCGGGAGACTACCCGGCAGGCGAAGTCGCGTTCCAGCAGCTGGCCAAAGTGACGCAGATTGCGGTCCAGTCTGTCTGCCACTGCCGGGGTTGCGCCTTTTTGTGGGGCGTATACCCTGGAGGCCCCGCGGGGGCCACAGAGCGGATTGTCCACATCGCAGGCTACCAGCAGGCGGGTGCCGCGCAGACCCCTGTGCAGGCCGGAGTGGTCCAGCGCGGTGACCCGGTGCAGCATGCCTCCGGAGGCGGGTGCAGCAAGCAGGCGCCCCCCGGCGCCCCGCAGGGATACCCCCAGAGACTGCAACAGCCCTGCCCCGGCATCGTTGGTAGCCGAACCCCCGATACCCAGAATAATGCGTCGTACCCCGCGTTGCAGGGCGTGGGCCACCAGCAGCCCGGTACCGTAGCTGGTAGTCCGCAGGGGATTGCGCTCCGCCCTGCCCAGTCGGGTCAGTCCCGAGGCCGCTGCCATCTCAATGACGGCACTGCCATCCTCCAGCAGGGCATAACGGGTGCGGACAGGCCTGCCCAATGGGTCCATGGCCGTTGCCTGTACCCAACGCCCGCCCACCGCGGCACGCAGTACCGCAGCCGTACCTTCCCCGCCATCCGCCATGGGCAGCTGTACACAGCGGGCGCGTGGCAGGGCCCGCAATACCCCACGCTGCATGGCGCGGGCCGCTGCGGCAGCTCCCAGGCTGCCCTTGAATGAGTCCGGGGCAATAACGATCTTCATGAGTCCAGTCTGTCATGCGCAGAGCAGTGCGTGGCGTGCCTGCGAGGGCACGTCCGGTGTGGCAGGATACCATAATCGGGTGGTATAATCCGCCGCATGTCTGCACCCGTCTCTACTGCCGTACCGTCTGCGTGCCACCCGGATGCAGTATCGATGCACCAAACCCTGCTGGAATGGCTGATTCTGCTCGGGATCTTTGTGCTGCTGGCCTTTGTGGCCTGGCATGAGGGGCTGTTGCAGCTGCTGTTCAGCAGTGATCGCAGTTATCTGTCCTGGCTGATCTCCGCTCTGTTCGTGGTGATGACCGGGCACTGTGGGATGCGTGCCCTGAGCATATCCACCCTGCTCAGCCAGGCTGAGGCGGCATGGCACTGGCGGGATGCTCACCCGGGCAGGTTGGTTCCGGCGGGGGATACGGTGGCCGTGGGCGAGGCCCGGATGCCGGTCACGCGCATCACCCGCTCGGCTGCAGAGCTGCTCTGCTTCCCGGAGGCCCGTCGCGAACTGCTGGAAATCCTGAGCAGCGAAATCAAGGGAGGACAGGAGGTCGGCTGGTATGTGTCGGAGTCCATGATTCGTCTGGGCCTGTTGGGGACGATCATCGGGTTTATCCTCATGCTGGGTGCCGTGATCGATGTGGGCCCCCCGGGGGTAGAAGCGGTACGCAAGATCCTGCTGGATATGAGTTCAGGGATGGCAACGGCCCTCTATACCACGCTGGCCGGACTGCTCGCGAGCATGATGCTGTCCATGCAGTATTATCTGGTGGATCGTCATGCCGACCGGGTTATGGAACTGACCGGGCGACTGGTGGGCACCCCGGCGACCCCCGTGCCGACTCCGGGCTGAGCGATTCATGCAGCGCCCCTGGCAACGCGGGAGGACGGATCCCTTCACCGACCTGCTGTTCAATGCCCTGCTGGGCTTCACCTTTTTGTTTATGGTCGCGATTATGTTCATGAACCCCGAGGCCAAAAGTGGCATCATCGACCCGAAGGCAGAGTACATCCTGACGGTCACCTGGGAGGATGCCAGCCCGGACGATATCGATACCTGGGTGGAGGACCCGGAGGGTCGTGTGGTGTGGTTTCGCAATCCGGAAGCAGGCCTGTTACACCTGGACCGGGACGACCGGGGCATGCTCAACGATACCCTCCGCATAAACGGGCGGGAGGTAGAGAACCCGCTGAATCAGGAGGTGCTGACCATACGCGGCGTACAACAGGGAGAGTACGTAGTCAACCTGCATTATTATGCATCTGAAACGGGTCGGGCGGTGTCGGTAAAGTACCGCCTGGTCAAGATCAATCCGTCCCTGAAGGTGGTCTATTACGCGGAAGAGACCCTGCAAAAACAAGGAGATGAAGTCACCATACTGCGGTTTTACATCGGCCCGGACGGGGAGATCTCCGAGATCAATCAGTTGCCCAAGTCGCTGGTATTCATGAGTTAGTCATCATGTCTGCACAAATATTGGGAATCCTGGGCCTGACCCTGGCCTATGCTGCCCTGGCGGTACTGCTGCTCAGCCTGAATCTGAGAAGTCGCTGGCACTGGCTGGTGAAGACCTTTGCCGTGGTAGTCAGCGCCGTGTTCTACATCGTCTGTTATCTGTCCATAAAGGGGATGCTGGGCTGGCCGACAGAACGGGTACCGCCGCAGTATTTTGAGCTGGTGGCTGTACATGTGCAGGAACCGGACAAGCGCACCGGACATGCCGGGAACATATACCTGTGGCTGAGGCCCCCGGTTTTGCGGGCCGCCCCTCGTGCCTACGAACTTCCCTACGATACGGCACTGCATAAGGCCTCCCTGGCGGCTGCCAAAAAGATCGGTCGGGGCATACGCCAACTGGGCGAGTACCGGGAACCCGACGGCAACCGGGTCATGGTTGAAGATCGTTCCGGATTTGGGCAGGAATCCGTGCCTGTCGTTTTTTATGACCCCCCTGACCCGCTGTTTCCGGCAGAGAAATGAGGGGCCTGCAAATCCGCCTGTGTGCAGCGCTGTGCGCTCTCCCCCTGCTGTTACAGGCGGTACCGCTGCGTGTGCCCCCGTGGGAATTGCGCTGCATACAGAGCCTCCCCGAGTTGCATTGCAGCTACCGGGCCATCCACGCCACGGCACCAGCGGCCCCCCGCATCCACGCGGTCCTCGGCGGGGCTGCCCTGCTACCGCTGGCGCTGCAGGATTCCGGTCCCTACCCTGCCGATGCCGAGCGCAGCAGCATCTACTTTCTGGTGGATACCAGTGATCCCCGCCGGGCTGATGTAGTGGCCCGGAACCGCCTGCAGATTCGTGCCCTGCTGGAACAGGCCCTGCCCCACCAGGACTTTGGTCTGGCCGCCTTTGACAAGACCCTGACCGAGCTGGCCCCGTTGGGCACCGACCGGGCAGCACTGGCGCAGCGGACCACGGTACTGCAGGCGCGGGGCAAGGTCACTGAACTGTATCGCAATGCCATTGCGGCCATTGCCGCCCNNCATTACGGCCATTGCCGCCCTGGCGACCCGCCCGCCCGGACGCAGGGCGCTGGTCCTGTTTTCCGATGGTCTGGCGGAGGATACCGCCTATACCCTGCAGGATGTTATCCAGGCCGCACAGGCTGCCGATGTGGTGGTGATCGGTCTGGGCTATGCCCGTACCAGCGCCCAGGTAGTAGCCCTGCAGAGCCTGCGGCGTCTTGCCGAGGAGACCGGTGGTTACTTTGTAGAGGCCGACCGTGACTTCGCGCTGCCCGAATGGTTCATGGGCGAGCCCTTTGCGCGCCTGGAACGGGGCGGACATTTCAGTCTGAATCTGGAGCAGGCCATACGTCAGGGTGCGAGTGGCGATGTACCGCTGCAGCTGCGGTTGCAACCGGCGGAGTTTCAGCTGACGGTAGCACTGCCTGCACCCCCACCCCCTGCGCCGCCTGTCTCTGCAGTCCCCCCCCCGCCGCCTGCGTCCCCGGCGGCGTCCCGGGAGGCATCCTGGGTGTCCTGGGCTCCCTGGCTGTTGATTATGCTGCTGCTCATGGCACTGTTGCCGCTGCAACGCCGCCGGGACCCCCCGCTACAGCCGCCGTCAGAGAGCAAACCACTGGCCTGGCTGGGGCTGCGCAGTGAGGAAAAGTCCAGGAGCTACCCGATTACCGGCAGCCCCTGGCGAATCGGGCGTGCCGCAAACAATGATCTGGTGCTGGAGGGGGATTCGGTCTCCAGACGTCATGCGGAACTGGTCTACTCCGGTGCCGGCAGCTTCCAGCTGATCGATCTGGGTGCCACAAATGGGGTTTTTGTCAACGATCACAAGATCGACCGGGAGGCCACCCTGCACGATGGGGATCGCATGGATATCGGTGAGCACACCCTGCTGTTCTCCCTTGATGAGCCCGGGGCCACGGCAGAGGCGGCAGAGCAGACCGTGATGGTCAGCACCCGGGTTCCGCCCGTAGCACGCGGATGATGGCGATTTCAGCCGGTCCAGCCGCCGTTGACCCGCAACGTTTGTCCGGTCACAAAGGCCGCCGCATCAGAGGCCAGATACAGGGCGGCCTGGGCCACATCGATGGGCAGGCCAAAGCGTCCGAGTGGAATCTGTGCCTCTATCCCGGCCCGCATCGCGGCTGGCATGGTATCCCGGGCATAACGGGTTTCAATCCACCCGGGGGCGAGGTCATTGACCCGCACCTGCGGTGCATAGCTGCGCGCCAGGCTCTTGCTGAACCCGCTGATCCCGGCCTTTACCGCAGCAAACATCTCGGCTGAGCGGCCCGCCATGCCAAATTGTGCCAGATCCCAAGACATATTGATGATGACCCCACCTCCTGCTGCGCGCATCTTGGGGGCCAGCTGCCAGCAACAGTGCACGGTACCCAGCAGGTCTACATCCACCAGTTGTTGCAGGCGCTCGGCCTCCGGCAGGGATGGCGCTGCGTCGGTCAGGATATCCGCCCCGGCATTGTTCACCCATACATGGATCGGCCCGGCCTGTTGCCAGGCCTCTTCCACCAGTTGCCGAGCCCGGGCCGGCTGGCCCAGGTCGGCCTGGATGACGGTGGCCCGCCCACCGGATGCCCGAATCTCTGCGGACACGGCCTCGGCAGCCTCGGCGGAACGGTTATAGTGGATGAGCAACGTGGCCCCTGCCGTGGCAAACAGACCGGCCATCTCCCGACCGATGCCGGTGGCCGCACCTGTGATCAGGATGGTACGGCCCTGAAGTTGTCCCGGCTGTTTTGTATGTACCCTCGTCATGTTTCCCCGCTACATTATCGCCAGCTCCGCAAGAATGTCAGCTGGATACGGCGGATGCCGTTTCCGCAGGCCCCGTACAGAGCCTGGAAGCACAGTTAATAAAGATTATTGATATTTAATATAACATATTGTGATTAATGAATAAATTAATGCAGCCATCCAGTATGCGAGAGTGGTGGGAAGAGGCTGTACAGCAACTCCGCCAGCAGCTGGGCTGGCAGCTGGGCTACAGCTGCATTGCTGCCGCTGTCGCCGTACTGGCGCTGTGGCGGTTGGTGCCCATTACTGTCCTCGGTGGCTGGTGGTTGGTCACCATTGGCATCAGCTATCTGCAGCAACTATGGCTGGAACACCCGGATTCACCAATGCATCCGGGCACGGAGTTGCATCGCCCCTGGGTATTTCAATGGCTGATCCTGATCGCCCTGCAGGGCACTGCATGGGGGCTGGCAGCAACCTTGCTGATCAGTGGTGAAGGCCTGCAGGTGGCACCTCCGGAGTGGCTCCAGCAACTCCTGATCCTGGCCTTGCTGGTGCTGACCTTGCCGACCGCCCTGTGGCTGTCAAAATTGTTTCCCCCAACGCTGATCTACCTGTTGTGTGCCCTGCTGTTGCCCGCGCTGTGGCTGCACTTCTCCGGACTGCAGGGACCCTTGCCATTTTTGATCTCCGTGAGTTGCCTGCTGTTGCTTGCTTACAGTGTTCTGCAATCCTTCAGGCTGCTGGCAACCACCGCGAGGCAGCAGGAATTCCGCCTGGAACAGGCCCACCAGCGCGAGTCCCAGGCCATGCAGGAGAAACAGACCGCCGAGGAACAGACCATGACCATGGCTTCGCTGCTGTACCAGGATGCTCTGACCCATATCGCCAACCGACGGCACTTTGATGACTTTCTGGAACGTGAGTGGCGGCGCGGTGTGCGCAGCGCTTCTACCCTGTCACTGCTCATGCTGGATATCGATTTTTTCAAGTCCTACAACGACCAGTTTGGGCATCCTGCAGGGGACCGCTGTCTGCAGCGGGTGGCGGGCATCCTGGATGGCCTTCTGAAGCGCCCCGGAGACCTGGTAGCCCGCTATGGTGGGGAGGAATTTGCGGTCATACTCGCTGAAACCGATGCACACTCAGCCCGGGCCCTTGCCGAACAGATGCGTCATGCGGTGGTATCTGCGGGCATTGATCATCCACACTCCAGGGCCGCGAACACGGTCTCCATCAGTCTGGGCGTGGCCACCATGGAGCCGAATCGGGAGCATGCCATGGGGACCCTGATTCAGCAGGCCGATCAGGCCCTGTATCAGGCCAAGGCTGCCGGGCGCAATCAGCTAGTGGTCTACGTCGAAACCCCGGACCCGGAACGCTATCCGGAATAGGCTCAGGCAGTCTCCGGATCTCCCAGGCGGGCCTTGAATACACTGCGGATGGCGGTGGTGGTGCGCGCATATTCCTGCATGAAGGCAGCGGTTGGGTCGGCTGCGTCACCCATACCCATGGCGCGGGCCAGTGCAGGCAATATGCGGGTGGAGAAGCGACTGGTTGCCCGCATGTCAAACAGCCTGAGCCGCCCCTCCAGCTGTTTCAGGAACGCGTGCCCGTCCAGCAGCAGCCTGCCCTGCTCTGCATCCAGCAGCCCGTGTTGCATTGCCACTGCCAGCGTGTGTCGGGTATCAGCACCCTGCAGGGTCGGAAACCGCCCCCCCTGCTGCAACTGCAGGAACTGTACCAGAAAATCGATATCCATCAGCCCCCCCCGACCGCGCTTGATATCCTGCTGTTCGCGCGTACTGCCCAGCTGGTGCTGTACCCGCCCCCGCAGGGCGGCAATCTCCCCTGCCTGTGGTGTATCTGCCAGGTTATCGTAGATGTGGGCGTGCAGTTTCCGCAGCAGTGCGGCACCCTGCCCCTGATAATCCTGCAGCACACGACAGCGGGTCATGGTCTGGCGCTCCCAGCCTTCCCTCCGCCCGAGGTGGTACTCCTGAAAGGCCGATAGCCGACTGACCAGGGTGCCTGCATTGCCATGTGGCCTGAGTCGCACATCAATATCGTACAGACTTCCGGCCGGGCTGCTGAGCTGGCAGGCCCGCAACATAGCGCTGATATCCTGCGTATAATCCGTGTCTTCGTCCGGGTAGAGCAGGATCAGATCGAGGTCGGAACCGTAATGCATCTCCCGGACCCCCAGTCGCCCCATGCCCAAGGCCACCAGCCGATCCAGACCGTAATGCCGCAACAGGCTGTGCAGGGTCGCCTCTGCCAGCAGGCTCAGGCGTTGTTCCAGCAATTCCGGGGAGCCGGTGCCCATCAGGTCTGCTGCTACCAGTTCCAGCAGCAGCTGGTTGCGACGCATCCGCAGGGCCTCCAGATCCGCCCCGGGGTGGCAGTCGTGCAGGGTACGGGTGAGCCGCGCTGCCGTGGGCATTTCCTGGCACTGATCCAGCCGTGTGGCGGCCACCCTGCCGCGGTAGAACAAAAAACGGGTCAGGTACCAGCTGGCACCAAACAGGGCCGACAGCAGGGGCCGGTTGCGGGGCAGCTGCCCCCACCCCTCGCGCCTGCAGACCTCATCCCAACGTTCCAGACTGGTCGCCGCGATTTGCTCATGCCATGGCACCATCCGGCTCATTGTCCTGTCGTCAGGCTCGCATCCAGGGTCAGCGGCAGCACACTGTCAAAACAGTTGCGTGCCACTGTCCGGCAATCCTGCAGGCGCGACTCAAAGTCCGCGAGCTCCTGCATCCCCATGGAGCGTGCCAGACGCAGGCGGGTTCCCGTATCATTCGGCAGCTGGTGCGTCTGTCGTTCATCCACCATCTGCAGGCGATTCTCTATGCTGCGCAGGTATTGGTAGGCCGCTCGAGCCCGGGCAGCCTCCTGCGGGCTCAACAGGCCGGCTGCAGGCAGCCGGGAGAGTACCGTCTGGGTAGCCGCAACACGCAATTCCGGGCGGCGGGCACCATGCAAAAATTGCAACAGCTGGGCAAAAAATTCCAGATCGCGTATGCCTCCCGCTCCGGCCTTCACATCCCAGCTGCCGGGATGGTTGCGTTGCCGACTGAGCCGAGCCTTGATATGTACCCAGCCCTGCAGGGTTGCCGTGTCCAGGCTGCGGGGGTAGAGCAGGGGCTGCAGGCGTTCCTGCAGTTCCCTGCCCGCCGCGAGCGCGCCGGTGACCGGACGCATGCGCATCCAGGCCAATCTTTCCCAGGCCTGTGCCCCACTGGCAAAGTAATGCCCCACGGCATCCACGGAGAGCAGCAGGGGTCCGGCCGGACCCCAGGGCCTGAGGCGCAGATCCACCCGGTACAGGAAACCCTCCTCGGTTCGTTCATCGAGCAGCCGGGTATAGCGATTGAGTGCGGCAGTCGCCGCCGGCCCATCGGGTTGTGCTGCGCTGACAAAGGCCAAGTCCACATCGGAGCTGAAATTGAGTTCTGCCCCACCCAGCTTGCCGAGTGCCAGTACACAGGGTCCCGGCCCGTCGTCCGCCGGGATGCAGAGTAGCAGTGCCCTCGCCAGTATCGCATCAGCCAGGGCACTCTGTGCCCGCAGCACCTGCTCACAGTCCCACAGTCCCCCCAGCTCCCGGCAGGCGATCTTGAACAGTTCCTGATATTTGCACAGGCGTAACTCGCCGGCATTGCGGCACCGGCCCACCGCGTGCAGAGCCGGTTCCTGCAACAGTCGGGGCAGTGCCTGCGGGCGACACAGCAGAAAGTTTGACAGGAAGTTGGAGTAGCCCAGCAACGCCAGCACCCCGGCAGCCAGCGCAGGCGGTGCTGCCTGCAATGCCTGCATGGCCTGGCGATGCCCTGCCAGCCGGGTGTAGCGGTGCTCCGCCTGCTCCGGGTCCGGGGCCGCCGCCAGCTGTCTGTCCGGGTCGTACTGCACCGTTTTATACATCCGGGCGGGAGCCCGTATGGCCGACTCTACAGGGGTCTGTACAACTCCCGGTCACCAGAGCGAAATTCGTCTGCCTTCTGTTCCAGTCCATGGTCCAGGGCCTGCTGCACATCACGAATGCCCTGCTGTCTGGCGTATTCCCGGACCTCCGCAGTGATCTTCATGGAGCAGAATTTGGGGCCACACATGGAGCAAAAATGCGCCAGCTTGTGGGCCTCTTTGGGCAGGCTCTGATCATGAAATTCACGAGCCCGCTCCGGGTCCAGGCCCAGATTGAACTGATCCTCCCAGCGAAATTCAAAGCGTGCCCGGGACAAGGCATTATCCCGCAACTGTGCAGCCGGGTGTCCCTTTGCCAGGTCTGCCGCATGGGCTGCGATGCGGTAGGCAATGAGCCCCTCCCGTACATCATCCCGATCCGGCAGGCCCAAGTGTTCCTTGGGCGTCACATAGCACAGCATGGCGGTTCCATACCAGCCGATCATGGCCGCACCGATGGCGGAAGTGATGTGGTCATGGCCGGGGGCAATATCCGTGACCAGGGGACCCAGCGTATAGAACGGGGCCTCGCTGCATTCGTCCAGCTCACGCCGCATATTTTCCCGGATCAGCTGCATGGGCACATGCCCGGGCCCCTCGATCATGACCTGCACATCATGCTGCCAGGCCAGCCGGGTCAGTTCACCAAGGGTGTGCAGCTCGGCAAACTGTGCCGCATCGTTGGCATCAGCGATGCAGCCGGGGCGCAGGCCATCCCCCAGAGAGAAAGAGACATCGTATGCCTTCATGATCTCGCAGATCTCCTCAAAATGGGTATACAGAAAGTTTTCACGGTGGTGCGACAGACACCACTTGGCGAGGATCGCCCCCCCCCTGGAGACTATCCCGGTCAGCCGCTCGGCAGTGAGGGGCACGTATGCCAGTTTTACCCCGGCGTGCAGAGTGAAATAATCCACACCCTGCTCTGCCTGTTCAATCAGGATGTCCCTGAACAGGGGCCAGTCCAGCGCCTCGGCCCTGCCCTCCACCTTTTCCAGGGCCTGATAAATGGGCACGGTGCCTATGGGCACCGGGGAGTTGCGGATAATCCATTCACGGGTCTCATGGATATGGTTGCCTGTAGAGAGGTCCATGACCGTATCCGCACCCCACAACACGGCCCAGATCATCTTGTCGATCTCATCCTCAATGCGGGACAGCACCGCAGAGGTGCCGATATTGGCGTTTACCTTGACCCGGAAATTGCGCCCGATAATCATCGGCTCCAGCTCTGGATGATTGATATTGGCGGGCAGTATGGCACGCCCCGCAGCGATCTCCCGACGCACAAACTCAGGGGTCACCTGCGACGGCAGCCGGGCTCCCATGGCATCCCCTGGATGCAGCGGGGCCGATTCCTGCTGCTGCTCAATCTGCTGCTGCTCCCGTATCGCAACAAACTCCATCTCCGCAGTGACGATGCCTCGCCGTGCATAATGCAGCTGGCTGACATTGCTGCCAGGCTGTGCCCGGTGCCGGGGGCGTGGCGTCGGGAAGGCGCTACCATTACCCTCGGCAGACTCCAGCCCGGACCGTTCCCTGAGCCAGGCAGCACGCAGTGCCGGCAGGCCTTTCTCCAGCTGAACCCGGGCCGCCGGGTCGGTATAGGGCCCGGAACTGTCATACAGATACACAGACCCCGCCTGCAAGCGCACCTCCCGCATGGGCACCCGCAAATCGGCCCGGCTACCGGGAATATAGACCTTGTGCGACCCCGGAAACGGGCCATGGTCACGGGCCGTCACCCGCTCAGTTTGCACCCGGCCTGCCTGATTACTCATCCTCTCCACTCCAGCCCGTACAGGCATGGTTGACACAGGGCTGCATCTTAACCGATTTGAGGCAGTCCTGCCCGGTGGGAACTCCAGGCCGTGGCGGCTCCGTCGTCATGCAACCCCTTGCCGTCCGCCGTTCCCCCCCTGCACATACCCTCCCGGAGCCCCCTCTCTGCCGCCGCGGGGTCTGAGCGGACCCCCCCGCCCCTGCAGGCCCCCCTTCCCGGTCTGCTGGATCACGGTGCTGGAGGGCAGACAGGGGCATCATGGCCTGCATCAGTCCCGACAAGCACAGGCCGTGAGGGGACCCCCTGACACAGGGGTGCCATGGGCCGGGAAAGGCCCTTGCTCATCCGCGAACAGGGGGGGTGTAGAGGCGTGGTCGGGCCTGCAGGGTCAGGGAGCCTTGATGTATAATGCCCGGGTTCATCCCTGGAGCAAATTACCAATGAATTTTAATCAGGCGCGCGAAAATCTGGTCGAAGGTCAGGTCCATGCCTGGGAGGTGCTGGATCCCCGGATTCTGGCCCTCTATCGGGAACTGCCCAGAGAGGACTTCATGCCCCCCGGCTATGAGCGTCTGGCCTTGGCAGAGACGCCGATTCCCTTGGGGCATGGTCAGCAGACCATGATTCCGGGGGTGGAGGCGCGGATGTTGCAGGCGCTGGAGATTCAGCCGCAGGATCGCATTCTGGAAATCGGTACGGGTTGTGGCTATGTTACCGCCCTGCTGGCACGGCTGGGGCAGTCGGTGAGCAGCCTGGACCTGTACGCGGACTTTAGTGAGCGGGCCCGGAAACCGCTGGAGCGGCACGGGCTGGCAGCACGGGTGGAGCTGCGGAGTGGTGATGTGCTGAGTGACTGGCCACTGCATGAGCCTGTGGATGTGATCGTCGTAACCGGCTCGCTGCCCGAGCTGCGGCGTGACTGGTTGGAGCAGCTACGCCCGGGTGGGCGCATGTTTGTTGTTCTGGGCAATGCGCCGGTCATGCAGGCTACGCTGGTTCGCAGGGCAGAGGCCTGTCGGCTGGAGCCGCTGTTTGAAACCCACCTGCCCCCGCTGGTCGGGGCCGAGGCCCGGCGTGAATTTCAGTTCTGATTGCGCGGCCCTGCTGGGCGCCGCGTTGTTGCTGGGCCTGATCGGCACCGGGAAGGCCGAGGGTCTGGTCCAGGTCTATCAGATTGCGCTCCAGGCAGATCCGGAGTATCACCGTGCCCGGGCCGAGTATCAGGCAGCCCTGGAACTGCTTCCCCAGGCTCGTGCGGTTCTGCTTCCGGAACTCTCGGCCAGTCTGCAGGGCGAGTGGCACAGGCAGGAGGTGCGGGCAGACTTCAGTCCCAACCGTGGCACCCGCTTCACCTTTGAGAACCATGACTATGGTTTGCAGCTGCGTCAGCCGCTCTATCATCGTGGGCGACAACTCGGTGTACATCAGGCACGGCGGCGCCAACAGGAGGCCGCAGCGCGTTTTGAGGTGGTGCGCCAGGAGTTGTCGTTGCGCGTGGCGGAGGCCTACTTTGAGGTGCTGGCCAAACAGGAGGAACTCGGCTTTACCCGTTCCCTGGAGCGCTCTCTGAAACGACAACTGGACCAGGCCCGGCAACGTCTGGAGGTGGGGTTCGGCACGATCACGGACACTGAAGAGGCCCGGGCGGGCCATGACCTGGCCGTGGCAAGGGGCATCCAGGCGATAAATGAGGTGGCCATCGCCCGGGAAGGTCTGCGGGTGCTCACGGATATTCATATCAGCACGCTGGGGACACTGGATACGGAATTCCCCCTGCAGCCTCCGGATCCGCAAGGACCGGAAGAGTGGGAACGCATCGCTCTGGCACAGTCCCCGGAGGTAAGGATGGCACGGTACAGCCTGGAATTTCGGAAGCTGGAGGTCAGCCGTCGTCGCAGCGCCCACCACCCCACCGTGGATATAGTCAGCCGGGTTGGGGTTTCCGGCACGGGTGGGCGCTTCGGTCGTACTGACACGGACGATATCTCCGTGGGGGTACAGCTGCAGCTGCCCCTGTTGCAGGGAGGGGGGGTGGTGGCCAGTACGCGTGAGGCCGTGCACCTGCAGCGCAGCGCCCGTTATGGTCTGGAATATGCCCGTCGCCAGGCCCGGCAGAATGCCCGTCAATCCTACCTCAATGTGCTCTCCGGAATCAGTCGTATCCGGGCGCTGCAGCAGGCAGTGGTGTCCAGCGAGACGGCACTGGATGCTACGCATGCAGGCTTTGAGGTGGGCACCCGTACCTCGGTAGATGTGGTTGAGGCCGAGCGCGCCCTGTCGGCGGCGCGGCGTGACCACGCCGTAGCCCGCTATGACTTTTTGCTGGACTCATTGCGATTAAAACGCGCAGCAGGCATACTGTCTCCCGAGGATCTGCAGGCCATAGACCATTGGCTGGTGCAGGAGTAAGACATGCAATTATGCGAACAGACCAAGTCCTGTGTGGTGGTGATCGACCCGCAGGAAAAGCTGGCGGCCGCCATGCCGACCAAGGTGATGGAGCGGATGCGCCGTAGTTGTCTGTTGTTGATCCGGGCTGCTGCGGAACTGCAGGTACCGATCCTCGCCACCTGCCAATATCCGCAGGGTCTGGGACCCCTGCTGCCGGAGCTTGCCCGGGCATTGCCCGAGCACTGCCCGCGCCTGGAAAAGGATTGTTTTTCCTGTGCCGCCCTGCCCGAGTTCATGCGACAGCTGCGGGCCACTGGCAGGCGTCAACTGATACTCTGCGGGATGGAGACGCATGTCTGCATACTCCAGACCGCCTTTGAGCTGGGCGAACAGGGTTACCAGTGCTTTGTGGCTGCCGATGCAACCTGTTCCATCTCCAGGGAGAACTACGAGAATGCCCTGTATCGCCTCCGTCAGGGTGGCCATACCGTCATTGACAGTGAGTCGGTTTTGTTTGAGTGGCTGCGCAGCAAGGAACACCCGGGTTTCAAGGCGCTCACCGCCCTGCTGAAGACCCGTAATTGAACATGTACGAACCCCTGCAAAAATCCATAGACCGGGCTCTTGGCAAGGCACAGGACGAGATCCGGCAGCTCAAGCAACAGCAGCAGGAGACCGAGGCACAGCACCACAGAGCAGAGGATGGGAACCGCGAGACCAGTGCACAGCTGCAGGCTCTGCACGAACAGGAGCTGGCCGAACAGCGCAAGCTGGCAGAGCGACGCACCCGGATCCGGGAACTGCAGCGCCAGATCGAGGATGAACAGTCCGGGATGCGTGCCCAGGAGGATTTACATGCCCAAACGAGCAAAAGGATCAGGGAGTCTCGCAAGCAGGCCAAGAGTGCCCAGCGTGACATAGCCGAATGCAAGGCACGTATCAACAAGATCAATGAAAAACAGCGTAAACACGCGAATCGCCTGCAGGCCAGTCTGGAACGTTATCTGTGCAAGTATCTGGAAGACTGTTGGGATGAACTGCGGCAGAATATGCTGCAGCACGCGCAATCCAGCGATGACGAGGCCGCCCTGGAACGTCTTGAGACCACTCTGGAGCATGATGACGAGCTGAGAGGACAATGGGAACATCTTGATTTTTGGGAGAGAACCAAACGGGATCCGGATACGCCGCAGAGCATGCTCAGTGGCAGCAAGAACAGGATTGCTGAAATACGGGCATGGCTGGAGGAACGCTACCCGGGAGCCGTAACGGCCCGGGATTATCGGGACAAGGCCAAGCGGATACCTGGACTCGCAGAGATCTTTTACCACAGGTACAAGGACAACTGCTATATCCTGCCCCTGCCGATCCTCCCGCAGGTCTGGGCTGCCGTGCGCGAGGCTGCTGTGGATACGGATGTGGCGCAGGATCAGACGGTGGCCATGCACCTGTTCTGGGCCGTGCTTGAGCAGTTCCGCAATGACCACGTGGAGCTGAGCGTCCGGGCGGACGGCTTTCCGGTACTGCATTGCAGGCTGGACACCTCGGAAAGCTTTCCGGAGACGCTCAACATACAGCTTGAAGATGGTGACAACATAATGGACTTGTTGCTCAGCCCGGCCCCGCCGCGCCTGCAGGACGTCCAACTGCTTAACCCATGAAGATCGATATACAGGGCGCCGCCCGTGAGCTGGATCTGCATCCGGCAGAGCTGCTGCTGAAACTGTGGAGTCAGGGTCAGGTGCGGCAGCTGGAAGATTGCTGGCCGGAGGTGGAGCAGGGTCTGGTGGATACCCTGCGTCAGCTGGAGGGACTGCACAGGACTTCCACTACGCCCCTGCATACACCACCCGAGGAGGCCGCACCGCTGGAAAACGACATTGTCCGGGTTATGCGCTCACGCAATCACTGGGGACATAATCGCATCGGTGGTGACCAGCTGAAAAGATTCCTGCCCCCGGGTACCGACGCCCGCAGCATGAACAAGGCATTGAAGGAACTCGCTCAACGCGAGTTGTTACAGCACTACCACGGCGCTTACAGCCTCAACACGCACCGCAAGGCGGAGATAGAGCGTTACGCCTAGTGCCCTGGCCAGGAAATGCTGGCCTCATTCAGTAGTGCTGAACTTTGGGATCGACCCCTGGAGCCGGGCAGCAATGATAAACCATAACTTGCTGGTGTCCTTGTCTCTGGAGACCCGGGAGTTGAGGTCCGCACGATCCGCATGGTAATGTGCACCCTGGAATGCAATGGTGAAGACAGTATTCACTTGTTTGGAAATCAACCAATCCCATTCAGTGCCATAGCCCTGGTCACCCCTGTAGGCCGAGAAGTCATGGTACACCACCTTCAGCAGCGTATCCTTGAACACGCGACCCCCACCCGGCCTGTAGGTGATGCCTGCGTAAATGTCTTCAAGACCATCCGGCGGGGTGGTGAGGAACGTATCCGCCCAACCGTTGAACTTGTATAACGTGGCCAGTGGTGTGCTGAAGGACACGCCGTTGTCACTGCCAAGGCTCTCATAGCCTGCCTGAACAGTAAATCCGCCTACGCTACAAGCCAGCGCTCCCGCCAGATGGTTTGCGTGATAATTATGCGGGCTGTCGGCATGATCCTCCTGTATTGCATATTCGGCCTCATAGGCGAGTCTCGCGC
>DKIB01000067.1:0-4283 GCA_002454015.1 Proteobacteria bacterium UBA6729 | reverse complement strand
GTGAGCAATGACGGTCACATCACTGAACCCTGTGTAGCTTGCATTGATAACGTGGGAGTTGGTCGCCAGGTCGCCCAACGGATGAGCATCGGAGAAGACCCGGTTCACGTTCCATACAAAGGCGTAAAGCAGCGACAGCTTATCGACCGCCGTGGTGTTCAGGACAAGCGTATCCAGGGTCTGATTATTCTGTCGCCAAGCTACGGTGCCGACAAAACGCAGGTTGTCAAGGTTCACGGCCTGGCGACCGATACGAACCAGCTGCCCGCCTGCTGCGTACGTCAAATACGCCTGATTGACTTCGGTCGCAGACGGATCGGCAACCACTGGATACTGTGTCTTGCCATTGATCGTACTGTCATAATTCTCCCCACCCAATACGGTCATTATATTTTCGAACTCAAGTGCCGCACTGACCCCGCCCAGGGTGGCCGTTTCATACTTGAACCTGCTCCGAAGTGTTGATGCCGTAGCGTTTTTGAATCTTTTCCGGGTTGCGGTCGCGACAATCTCATCCTGCTCAACACGCTCCAGACGGTAGCGCATATCGACGCTGGCCTGGCCTTTGGCGAACGCATCAATCAGGCTCCCCGCATCAGCAGCATCGACGGATGGCGCCGTCACAAGTACGCCCAGCGGAACGAGTAACCGTATGAGTAGCCCCCGCCACAAACCCCCGGAAAATCCCCGGGGGGTCATCGCAACGCGACCCGACCCCCGACCGGTATCAGCACCACACCCGTCCCTGGCCGGTCGGGCCCGGGCCAACGTGCCATCCTATTTTATCGGAGAGGGGCTCAGGGTTTGTTCCATCAGATCGTTATTCCACTTGCCGTCTACAACTACGTGTGCCGCCGCACCCAGCTGGAAGGCCTCTATCAGGTTGTGGTTCAGATAGGCGTACAGTCCGGGTTGATGGAAGGTATACATCATGGCACCTGCGGAACCCGCAGCGATATACCACGTCTCAAGGTTGGTCTGCGGCGCGTCATCGAATGAACCCCGCTCCCAGACCAGATCACCGTGTCCGCCGATCAAGTGCGGGTTGGTCGGTCTGTTGGCCTGGGAATGCACGAATAAAACCGTTTCACCGACGTTGGCCTTGAGGGCACCATCCCCCGTAAGGGCACCGACCTTGCCATTGAAAACGATCCAGCTCGGTATGAGTTCCTTCATGAGCCCGGTGGTCTCCGCAAAACCCTCCAGGGGCGTTTTATACCGCTTGTATTTTCCATCGCTGCCCTTCGGCAGGTAGAAGTCCTGTTCGCCGACGTAGTACGCCCTGTCATATTTTACCGGCTCGCCCCGGTGGTCTTTCAACCCAGCTCTGGGCAGGATCATGATTGCGCCGTTCATCCCCGAGACCACGTGCCAGGGAACCATTACCCCGCCCGGGGCGCAGTGATATATGAACACCCCGGACCTGGTCGCCTTGAAGCGGAGTTTGACCTTTTCGCCAGGCTTCACCAGCGTAAGCGAACCACCACCCAACGCGCCGGTGGATGCATGGAAGTCGATATTGTGTACCAGCGTATTGGCTGTTGGATTTACCAGGGTTAACTCAACATAGTCGCCCTGGTGAGCCACGATCATGGGACCGGGGACCGTGCCATTGTAGGTCATGGCCTGAATGTATGCGCCTGGCGCGACCTCTATTTCCTTTTCCTCTATGACCAGCTCGATTTCGATCACTTTGGGGCCTGCGGTGGTGGCCTGTTCATGCACCGGAAAGAACGGGGGTGGAACCAGTTCCTGCCTGATCCGGGGCAGCTTGTCTATGGACGCCTGCACACCGACTTCATAACCTTCCAGTCCACCCGACTCCGCGAAACCGCCGACTGCCGGCAGCAACAGCGAGATAAATACCAGGGCCCGCCTTCTGGAACGGATCACGCCAAAATCTGTCATCTCTTCACCTCATACATTGCAACGTTCATTTCCCGGCTACGGAACCTCGGGGCACCCCGCAACTACCCCGCCGTCAGGGTTGGTACAGGCCGTCCGCCCTCCATGGAGACCCCCCGTGTTCCGCACACGATGGTCGGCATTCTGGCACACCCGGGGGAAGGGCGTCAAGACGCCGGGCAAGACTGCGCCGGTTGTGCCAGGGCCCAAGCATCACAAACCGCCCGCTCTATGGCACTCCGCAGCCCGGTGACCGCCAATCCCGACCAGAAATCCGCCAACAGGGCCTGGCGCAGTGCGGGAACCTCCATGGCCCCGGGTAAAGTCAGGATGGTGTAGAAGATTGCTGCATCCATGGTATCTGTGCCCCCGCCATTGAAATCCCGGCCCAGGTCATCGCGCCCCTGCAAAATCTCCCGCAGGATACCCTCGCTTAACGTGGGGGCCAGCAGGCGCAGGGCACCCAAACTGCCCAAAGGCTCACCCTGTGCAACATAGAGCCAAATCCTGGCATCCACGATGTCAACGGCAAGATCCCTGTTCAAATCCAGGGCATCCAGGAGGGTAATCACCACACTATCCCGGTTCCCCTCGAACGAAATTGCATCCCTCTCCTCGTTCCCCACAGGCCTGCCAAACTGTACCCTGAAGGTCTCTGGACCTTCCACTGCAAGATCCTGAAAAACCGGAATTGACAGCACAGACTGCCGGGTCACAGCAGCTAAACTTCCGGAAGAGGCCAGGAAACCCACCGGAAACTCCAGGGTCCCGGAAACATCAGTATAATCCCGCCCGACCTCGGCACCAACTGCAACGGTACGATACGGGACAGACAAATTGCCCGACAGTGGTGGAACCCCACGCAAGGCCACGGCGACCGACACCTCCCCCGCAGACTCAAATACCGAGTCATCATTGGACAGGATCAGCCTGTAGGGCCTCCGATCCTGCACCTCAAAACGCAAGCTGCCTTGCACGGTGCCATCATCCCAAGTGCCTGTAATCTCTACGAATTCTGCCTCTTCCTCCGTATCAGCATACAGGGTAATCATCAGTGTTGCGGAGCCGGTGGTTGCGCCGGCGGAAATACTGATGAACTCTATCCCGCTCAGGGTGTAGTCGATCCCGGGCGTGGCCGTTCCTCCCGGGTGCAGCAACACCACCACATTGTCCGCCAAGGTCGCCGATGCATCTCCCAAGGTCGCCGTGATCCGGACACTCACCGGAGTCGAACCTTCCAACAACGGCCCGGTATGCTCTGTACCCAACGTAACGGACGTCGGCCTGGTATCATTATCCATGATCGAGAGGACGATACGATCCGGATCGGACTGCAGCTCAGCGCCCCCGCCTCCAGAAGTCTGGATATACATAACCAAACCCTCGTCGGGTTCTGCCAGATTGTCCTCCAGGATCATCAGGGAAACCATCCGGGGGCTGGCATAATTTTCCGGGGTAAAAACCAGGGTCTGCATGATCGAGGTGTAATCCATCCCTGCCTCGGCAGAGTTGAATTGCGCCATGGAAGTGTACAGCAACACCTCTACATCCGCTGTCGGTTGTCCTCCGGAAAGTGTCACAGTGTAGTCTGCACTCCCTCCTTCTACTACACTGGGTGGACCTGACAAGGCTGCGGTAATGGGATCGCTCGCGGCAATGGTGCCCATGACTGGATACACGGTTACGTCATTCACGGCCACACCCTCGGGCAACCCGCTTACAGCATCCAGCCGAACCCTGAAGGTTTCTGCAGGCTCAGACAGCGTGTCATCATTGATCAATACGGAAAAGATCTGGGTCTGATACGCCACCGGGACGCCAAAGACGATTACCCCCTCTGCCGTACCATAGTCATCCTCATCAGCCGTACCCGGCAAAACGCTCCAGACGCTCCAGGGTACGGTCACAGGCTGTACGACCAGACCACGCAGTGTTACCTGAAATCCTGCCAGGGCCCCCTCCTGCACATCACCGCCAAGCACCCCTGTAATCTCCACGTTGAAATCATCATCGGTGATCATGGTGCTCACACCGGCCGCGGCCAGCATGGATCGTCCACCCCCACCTGCCGGATCGCTGAGCATCACTGTAAAGCCCTCACCCGGATCATACAGCGTGTCCTGCACGGTTTGTACTGTTATCGGCTTGGCAGCAACGTCTGCAGAGGTGAAGGTCAGGGGCCCCGCTGCGGTCATGTAGTCCTCATCCGCCGTGGCCGGGCTTGCTGCATCTACCGTGGTATATTTCACCACTAAAGGCACTCCCACTACAGGCTTTCCACCGGTCAGGGACAGGGTGTATGCAGCTACCTCTCCCTCAGGCACCACCACAGGCCCGGAGAGCGTCAGCGTAAGGGGGTCGCTCTCAGGGATAGTCAC
>DKIB01000109.1:17540-20935 GCA_002454015.1 Proteobacteria bacterium UBA6729 | reverse complement strand
GATAGCGGGGTGGTATC
This sequence comes from Proteobacteria bacterium UBA6729, assembly GCA_002454015.1. Taxonomy (GTDB): domain Bacteria; phylum Pseudomonadota; class Gammaproteobacteria; order Porifericomitales; family Porifericomitaceae; genus UBA6729. Next base: position 20,918 of record DKIB01000109.1, on the reverse strand, counting down.
CTCTGATCGATTTACTCACAGCATTTTTAACAAGAGCGCGCCACAGTTTTCTTACACGGTAAAGGTTGGCGACGCATCTGCAGGATTCAGCCTTGCTGCTGATGCGCTGAAACTGCCTGATGGGGCCAGGATTACGGATCTCACAGGAACCGTTGATGCTGATGTCAGTCTGGAGGGTATTACTGTTACGGATCTTCGCGGGAATCCTGTCATGCTCACTATAGACAGCAGAGCCCCTGTTGTTGAGGCGGTACAGTTTAATGGACAGGGTCTCCCGGTGGCAGGCGAGGCGGGCCTGGATGATTCTTTGGTGATAACAGTACGTTTCAGTCAGCGCGTCAAATTGTCAGGCACTCCGATGCTGGAGTATACGCTGGATAGCGGGGTGGTATCCTCTGATGAGTTCCTGCATACCGATATCGGTGCACAGGCCAGGGAGATAACTTTTTCTTACCAGGTCAGGGTTGGCGATGCATCTGCAGGATTTACCCTGGCTGCTGATGCGCTGAAACTGCCTGATGGGGCCAGGATTACTGATCCTGCAGAAGCTGTTGATGCCGATGTCAGTCTGGCGGGCATTGCTATTGTGGATTCGCTTGGGAATCCTGCCGAGCTCCCCACTGTAGACGGTGGAGAACTGGTTGTTGAGGCGGTGAGGCTTGGCGCACAGCACCCCCCGGTGGGAGATATGGTGGGCGCGGGTGGCCTTGTTGTGATAGAGATAGTTTTCAGTCATCCGGTTGTAGTGGAGGGGGCGCCGATACTGGAGTATACACTGGATAGCGGGGTTGTATCCTCTGGCGGATTCTTGCATACCGATGATCGGCTGGCTGCTCAGATACGATTTACTTATCAGGTCAGGCCTGGAGACAAATCTGCAGGATTCAGCCTGGCTGCTGATGCGCTGAAACTGCCTGGTGGGGCCAGAATTGTTGATCAACGCACAGAAACCGTTGCTGCCGATGTCAGCCTGGCAGGCCTGCCTGTTTTGGAACCGACGGGGGACAAGGTTGCTGAGCTTCCCACTATAGACGGTGGAGATATAGTGAATGCGGATCTTGACGGGAGTGGTGGAGTGGATGTCAGTGACGCAAAGATCTTTTTGTATGCAAAGATCATGGCAGATCAATTGGGTGATGGCACATCTGGGGGGACGGACCGTGTGCGTATGGAGGTGCTGGGGCCGTTTGTTGCTGATGGTACGGGAGACCAGGCCTTGCGAGACATTCTGGCGGCTGCGAATGCCTTGCCCGAGAGTGCAGTGGATATTAACGGGGATGGGGGTGTGGATGGTGTGGATGCTGCCATCTTTCTGTATTCGTTCACGCATGAAGCCTCGCTGGGGGACGGGACCAATCGTTTTGGGCATGAGGAGATACAGGTGGTTATTCTGGAGCCGTTTCTGTCGCCGGATGCAAGAGCCCGGATAGAAGCCAATGAGGTTTTCCTGGCTGATGCCTTGTTGAATCTGGTCGCGCGTGCCAGGATCTTGCGAGTGATCGTGGAATGATATTTGATGTGCCATACCCTCCACCGTGCAGTGTGTCTCTGCCTGCAGGCTACAGGGCAGACAGAGCCTGCTCTCCCCGCGGTGTCTGTAGTGGCTCGGGTGGCGTATCCGGACATGCACCGCCGGGTGCCACGTCCACCCCTGCGTTGGTTCAGGGCTCGGGGGTGGAGTCGGGGGGTGTGAGCACGAGCAGTTCCCGTTGCACATTGCTGATCTGCAGGATCACGTTGCAGTTTGCCGCGGCACATTCCTCCGAGGCGTTGTCCTGGGCGGAGATCTCCAGATTGAAGCGCAGTGACCGGGTGTCCGGATAGGGGATGTTGAAGGTGCCATTGCCGGCAACCGTGATGAGTTGCAGCTGTCCATCGCTCAGGGTGGCGGTGATGGCGTCAGCGGCGCCATCAGCGCCAGCCACCCGGTAGTCGGTGCCATAGACGGCAGCGCCACCGAAATGAGCGGCCACTGCAATGTTGGCGGGCAGGGTTGTCGTGGTGCGCAGCTCGGTGGCACGTATCGGCAACTCAAAACTCTCCTCAACGAGGGTGGTCTGACGGGAACTCTGTCTGGCCGGACCCACGCCACCTATCACAAATCCAGGCAATACATCCCGGCGCCAGATGCGGTGTTCATATTGGCGGCGTGCCCGCTTCAGGCACAAATCCAGGCAATACATCCCGGCGCCAGATGCGGTGTTCATATTGGCGGTGTACCCGCTTCAGGTTGCGCAGTGATGGCATCGCGGGCTGCACTGTGTCCGGTTGCAGTTGTTCCATCAGCGGCACCCCGAGGTGATAGTTCAGGCCCAGTTGTACCCCCCATGCAGCATCGCTGTTCTCGGGGTTATCGTAGAACACCTCGGCATTGAACAGGGGCACGGGGCGCAGGGCCATGGAGTATTCCTGACCGCTCAGGTCGGCGGCCAGCGGATGCTCCCATCGGTAGAGGCGTCCGGCCACCTCCAGCCAGGGCAGTATGGGGATATGCCCCACCAGCTGTGCATCAAAGCCGTCCATGCTGTAGTACTCCATGCTTCCCGGTCCATCCGGCAGCTCGCCCGAGGTATCCTCCCGCAGACCGTGATACCAGTTGGCATGGAGATCCAGCCAGAGGTTCCGCAGTTCCATGCCTACGGACCAGCGGCTGACATTGGGTGCGGATAAAAAATCATAGAAGAGGTTGGTGCCCAATAACAGTTGCTCAGCCAGCAGGTGGCGATAGCTCACACCGGTATGGAAGCCGCTCTCCCCGGTCTGTAGATGGGCACCGGCCTGTACCTGCAGAGCCCCTCGCTCGCGTTGCAACAATGCCACCAGCACATCTGCGTCGAAGGTATCATCCCGGTTGCCATAGCCGGGTCGATAGCGCATATCCAGATGTTGTATCCAGCGCGCACTCAGTTCGGCAATGCCAGCCTGTAATGCCGCTGCTGCCACATCGCGGGCTTCCAGGGCCCCGCTGGATTTGATGCCTTTCAGGTGGTCTGCCACGGTGGTGGTCACGCGTTGTGATGCCGTACGGGGCTCCTCTTTGCCAGTCGGTGCGGGCGGGACAGCGGGTACGCCCAGAGGGGTGCGGACAACAGGATAGTCGCTCAGGTCCAGCAGCGTGGCATCGGTAGCGGCCCGGGCAGCTACCGCCAGCAGTGCGGCGCCACTGAGCAGGCATCCGGCCACCACCCATTGGACAGCTCCCCATCGCTGAGAATCAGGCTTCATGGGGGAAAGTATATATCGTAAAGTGACTTAAGGAAAGTTTTTAATGGATATTCCCGCGCAGTTGGTAGCCATGTCAGTGGCCTGATACCAGGGACGGCTACCCGGTCCTCAGGGAGCAGGGTCCGCTGTGGGGGCAGTCTCGGTGGCCGGGTC
>DKIB01000109.1:12293-17468 GCA_002454015.1 Proteobacteria bacterium UBA6729 | reverse complement strand
AGTCTCGGTGGCCGGGTCGGTATCGACCTCTATATCAATGTCCTGTACCAGCGGGCCAAGCTTGCGTGCGAAGGTGTCGTATTTGAAGAACGGCACCGCGAATACCCAGGGGTTCAGGGCACCATTCAATTCGGCAGCCTCACGTTGCTGTGCAACCTCGGCGTCTTCCAGGGTCTCAAATGCAAATGCGACGAGGGAATCCCCGTCTATATACTCGGAGCGTATGTTGACGATCAGACCATCGAAGGTCTCTACCCGGGACTGTACCATCTCCTCGCCGAAGCTGTGCTCGTCTGCCCGCTGTACATCATCAATGCGCACATCGCTGAGTATGGAACCCATACGATTCAGTTGGGTGCGTGACTTCAGTTCCTTGCCCTCCGGGATATCCTCCAGTACAAAGTCCGGCTCATCACTATCCGGTCGGTGTATATGCACCGTCCGCTCCGGGTGGGTTACCAGCACATCCCTGATGCGCGTCTCGGGGATATCCAGAATCAGGTCATCCAGCCAGTCGCGCAGCCGTCTGGACACGTCCAGATCACCACGCACCAGCAGACCCTGCGAGTCATCGGGCAGGCGCACATAGTAGTTCTTGACACCACGGCTGACGCCACTGGCGCTGGTGGGCTTGAGGTTGCCAATGATCAGCTCGGCCACGGTCTCATCGGTCTTGTTGCGGGCGATGATCTGTACGGAAGGGGAGGTCTCGCTGTCTATGCCCTGGATGCCCAGTTTCGGATACAGGGCAGGATTATGGGTCTTGCGCTCCAGAATACGGGCCTCCGACAGGGCCAGCAGCAGGCTGCGAACCTTGTCAAAGGCGGCCGGGTACCCGCCACGATTCGGAATCTCCCAGTCCCCCTTGTGGTTGCGTGCTACCAGAATTTCATCGTCATAGGTGCGAACCTGCAGTTCAGTTATCGTGTTGAGGCGGGTGCTCAGCTCCGGGAGCAGCAGGCCGCGCTCCAGCTTTACCTCGGGGGCCTTGCGCTCCACCACGATCAACGTACCGACCAGTACCAGCGCCGCTATCGCCGCCAGGGCGAACAGTGTACGTCCGCTCATTGCCGGTGGCGCTCCGTAGTGGTACCGGCTGTCCTTATCGTCCGCCGTCGGGCGCGGAGCAGGTGTATGGCTATGGAGATAACCACGGCCAGTACAGGTACCACGAAGATATTGATGAGCTTGAGGTTTCGACCCAGTGCATCAATGCTCTGTTGCAGGTTGTGTTGCACTGCACGCAACTGCTTGCGGGTGTTCAGACGCTCCAGATTGAACTTCTCAATCTCCCGGGCCTGTTGCGGGGTAAGTATCTGGCTGCTGCCCTCGCCTTCCACCCGCAACTTCCTGATGCGCTCCTCGGTTTCGGTGAGTTTCTCGCGCAAGCGCTGTTCTTCGTCGCGGAAGCGGGATTCGGCGTCGCGGCGCAACCGCTCAACCCGGGTGAAGGGGCGCTGGTATTCACCACGGCTACGCAGGCTGATCAAGTCGGTGCTGCCCGCCAGATTCTCCAGTGAGTTGATCACAAAGTCACCATTGTTGGCGATGGTCTGTGGGATACTGATATCGAACAACTTGCGTATGCGAATCCAGAATCGATCCTGCAGTATATCGGTATCCGCCACGATGATGGCATTCAATTCACCTTCTGCAACATGCTGATCCGGTGTGGGTTTAGCGTCTGACTCCGCAGCATCGGTGTCGGTATCAGCGTCGGCATCAGCCCGATCCGGGAAGGCGGTGGTGGCCTTGCCGCTGAGGCGCGCCGCCAGAGTCAATTTGCGGCCCTCTTCCTTGTAGGCCTGCATGATGAGGTTCGGGTCACGTTGAAAGATGACCAGGTCGCGCTCGAACAGGGTTGAAGCCTCGGTGGTGTAGATCAGTGGCAACACCTTGATCTGGCTGTATGATGCGGTATCGTCATCCTCCGTATCATCAGCATCAGCGGGGCCTTCCGGATTGAGGGTCTCCAGCACACCCGCTGCCCCCATGTTGATCAGTTTTACTTCGCTGGTGGAGAAATCGTCCTGACTGAGATTGGGTTCCTGCAGGCGTAACCAGGGCAGATACTCAAGTTCCTGCAGGCCACGCTGATCACGATGTTGTACACGCATCGCCGAGTTCAGGTCGCCAGCGACCTTGGCCTCCAGCAACTCTACTCCCCAGTTTTCAAGCAGGATCGGCAGGTCGGATTCTACGTCCGGCAGTGTGGAGGCCTGGGGGTCAGCCGGGTTGGTGAGTTCGTAGTCTGACAGTGGGTCCAGAAAGGCCAGCAACTTGCCGCCACGCAACACGAACTGATCGATCTGGTAGAGCAGCTCCTCGCTGAGGTCCTTCGGGTGAATCAACATGAGCACATCGTTATCATCGTCTATAACCTCCGGGTCCTCGTCATCCAGACGCAGGTTACGGACCTCGAAGAACTCTTCCATCACGTTGAGGATCGACCATGGAGTGGGGCGGGCTCCCTCACCAAATATCGGCAGGGTNNTCACGCCGACCACCCGCCGCTCCGGATTGGCCAGATTGTAGACCATCTTGGTGATCGTGTACTCCAGTTTGGCCTCCTGGCTCGGTTCCATGAATGGAATTACCTCCCGGTCGTCCGTGCTGTTGGTGCCGGCCAGGCCGAAGTAGGCCTGTATGGTGGCGCCGCCTCCGGCCGGGATATTGCGCAGGCCGTCCGCAACAGCCTGGTCCTCTTCCTCGGAGAAAGGTTCCGGGTCTATAAAGATGACATCAACCTTGCCGCCTGAATGCGACTCGTATTCCAGTAGCATATCGCGCACCCGCACGGCATAGTTCGCCCGCAATGGATGCCCTGACAACTGCCTGCGCGAGACGTACAGTTTCAGGGTCACGGGTTCCTCCAGGTTGGCCAGCACATTGCGCGTGCCATCGGAGAGGCTGAACAGCTTGTTCTCTGTAAGATCCAGCCGCACCGAGGTAATCCCCAGATTGACGATGATATTCAGGCACACAAACAGCCCCAGCGCAATCAGGGCTCCGGTGCCGGAGAATACCAGCTTGCGATCCACCTTGAACTGCATTATCCCCCCCTCCTGGAATCCACTATCAGCACATTCAGGTAAAGACAGAATGCGATGAGCGAGCTGAAGTAGAACAAATCGCGAAAATCAATGACCCCCTTCTTGATCGATTCAAAGTGCGAGAAGAAGCTGAAAGAGGCGATGACATCGATCAGCGCCTGCGGTGCCCAGCCCCGGAAAAAATCCAGCACCAGCGGAAACCCGCTCATGATGAACAAGAAGCAAATCACCACACTTACCACAAAGGCGATCACCTGGTTGCGTGTCATTGCTGATACACAGGAGCCTATGGACAGAAAGCCTCCGGCCATCAGCAGGCTGCCCAGATATCCCCCCATAACCACCAGATTGTCCGGCTCGCCCAGATAATTTACGGTGATCCAGATCGGGAAGGTCAGTGCCAGTGCAGAGGCAGTAAATGCCCAGGCGGCAAGGAATTTTCCGATCACCGCTTCGGTTATGGTAATCGGCAGGGTCAGCAGCAGTTCCAGGGTGCCGCTACGTCGTTCCTCTGCCCACAGGCGCATGGAAATCGCCGGAATCAATGCCAGATACAGCCAGGCATGGAAATTGAAGAACGGCTGCAGATCCGCCTGGTTGCGCTCGTACAGTGCCCCTACATAGAACGTGAAGATGCCCATCATGAAGAGAAATATAACGATGAACACACAGGCTATGGGGGTGGCGAAGTACCCGCCCAGCTCACGCCGGAACAGCACCCATATGTTGTGTGTAGAACGCTTCCAGTCGGACATCTCGTTCATGAGTTTGCTCCCCGGGTCGTCAGCAGGCGGAAGGCATGGTCTATATCATTCCGCTCTGACTTGCTGCACAATTCTGCAGGGGTGCCGTCAAACATCAGCTCGCCATCAGAGATGATGATGGCACGACTGCACACGGCGTCCACCTCCTCGAGTATATGCGTGGAGATGACAATGACCTTCTCGGCCGCCATCTTCTTGATGAGGGCGCGTACCTCGTTCTTCTGGTTCGGGTCCAGTCCATCGGTGGGCTCATCCATGATCAGCACCGGGGGATCATGCAGGATGGCCTGGGCCAGGCCCACTCGGCGCTTGTAGCCTTTGGACAGGGTCTCTATGCTCTGGTAGAGCACCGCCTCCAAGTGTACCTCCTCCACAACCTGCTGGAGGCGCTGGCGTCGCTCCACCTTGCCCAGCATGCGGACATCGGCGATGAACTCAAGAAAATCCAGCACCCGCATCTCCCCGTAGTGCGGCGCGCCCTCCGGCAGGTACCCGAGGTTGCGCTTCACCGCAACGGGATGTTTCTGTACATCAAGGCCCTGTACCCGCACGGCACCGTGGTTGGGCTCCAGATAGCCCGTGATCATCTTCATGGTAGTGGACTTGCCAGCGCCATTTGGCCCCAGAAAACCCAGCACCTCACCCTGTTCCACTGTGAATGAAACGCCCTGTACCGCATGGATGTGGCCAAAGCGTTTATGCAGATCGTCAACTTCGATCCTGTTCATGGTACTAACGAAATATTGTCCAACGGCGGTTTGCACGCCCCCTGGCGGGGGCATAGGTCGATAGGAGTGGAATACCCACCCACTTGTGCCGGGCATTATATACAGGCGGAGCCGCTTGTCAACTCCCGGCACGCTTCCGGCCGTCGCCGTCCGTATACCGCCTGTCGGGGCCTGCGGTGAGTCCCGCCAGGGCGTTGCCCTCCCGCCAGATGGTGCTATACTGGCGGCGTACCGTGTGGGGGTGCGTGTGCAGGGAGGTTGAGCCCATGTTTTGCCGTGTAGTGTGTATAGCAGTTGTGATCTTTGTCGTGGCGTCGCTGGTGGCCGGTTGTCCGGCCCTGGTGGGGGGGGCCGTGTTCGGTGGTGCCGTGGTTGCGCATGATCAGCGCACCGTGGGCCAGCTGGTGGAGGATGAGGCCATTGAACTGAAGTCCCTGCGTGCCATCTCCGCAGACCAGGAGCTGGCCGCCGGTTCACATATCAACGTAACCAGCTTCAATGGTCAGGTGCTGCTCAGCGGTGAGGTGGCCGATGCGACCCTGCAGGCCCGCGCGACTACGGCGGTTGAGGGTGTGGACAAGGTGGCACGGGTGTTCAACGAGCTGCAGCCGGGGGAGTCCAGTTCCCTGA
>DKIB01000109.1:0-12236 GCA_002454015.1 Proteobacteria bacterium UBA6729 | reverse complement strand
ACGGAGCGGGGCATCGTCTACCTGATGGGTTTGGTCACCCGCGCCGAGGGGGACGTTGCAGCCGAGGTGGCCCGCCACATCAAGGGCGTGGTGAAGGTCGTCAAACTGTTCCAGTACACGGGCTGAGGTAGCCCGGTGCCTGCTGCACCGCAGTGCAGCAAGCGGGAGGGACGCGCCTCTTGTTGCAGCGCAGCGTAGCGCGCGGGTGGGGCGCAACACCTTGTTATCCAGCGCTTTTTCACAGTCTCTCCCGAGGTCTTCTACAGCCTTGGGCACCGGTTATCCACAACATATAGTATCCAGGATGCAAAGTGCCCCCACATGTTGACAAACCCTCCCTGTATGATTTAAGATAGTCGCATCGGGTACGGATGTGCCTGCCACGCCGTGATGGCGTATTCGGGCGATGCAGTCGCCACGGAGAATTTGGGGAGACACATCCGCCCCGGGAAATGTGACCGATAGAGGAGGAAGTTGATGAACGAGCCGCACAGCCACCCGGACCCTGCCGGGAGTGCAGGGGCATCCGGGGGGGTGGCACCGGCCGCGCCGGCGGCGACGCAGCGCCCGGGCGCGCCCAGCGTCATCCGCCGTAACGGCAAGGTCACGGCCTTTGACCCGGACAAGATCTCCGTGGCCCTGACCAAGGCATTTCTTGCCGTGGAGGGTCGTGGCGCAGAGGCCTCGTCGCGCATCCACGAAAAGGTGGAGCAGTTTACCCGGGGGGTAGTCAAGGCCTTGTCTCGGCGGATGTCTGCGGGTGGGCCTTTCCACATAGAGGATATACAGGATCAGGTGGAGCTGGCACTGATGCGCTCCGGGGAGGTCGGGGATCATCGTGTTGCCCGGGCCTACATCATCTATCGTGAGGACCATGCCCGGGCGCGCCTGCAACAGGCTCCGCAGGTCGCTACTGCCCAAGAACGGGTTCTGCACATGCTGTTGCCGGATGGCAGTCGCGAGGCGCTGGACCGCCAGCATCTGGAGACGGTGGTCAATGAGGCGTGCCACGGGTACAGCAATGTGGATGCCAATGCACTTATCAGTGCCACCCTGCGCAGTCTGTGCGATGGCGTGACGGCAAAGGATCTGGGAGAGGCCCTGGTCATGAGTGCGCGTCAGATGATCGAGCGGGAGCCGAACTACTCCAGTGTGGCCGCCGGTCTGCTGCTCAGTGAATTGCAGCGTGAGGTCATCACGTATCTGATGGGGGAGCAGCGGGCTGCGCCTGCGCAGGGTGAGATGACCATGCTGTACCCGGACTATTTTCACCGTTATGTGCGCGAGGGGGTGCGCTGCGGGCGGCTGGATCCGCAGCTGGAGATCTTTGACCTGCAGCGTTTGGCGGAGGCGCTGCGGCCCGAACGTGATTTGCAGTTCAGCTATCTGGGCCTGCAAACCCTGTATGACCGATACCTGATCAGCAGCGGCGCTGTACGTATTGAACTGCCGCAGGCCTTTTTCATGCGGGTCGCCATGGGGCTGGCCATGAATGAAAAGGACCGCGAGGGCTATGCCATCCTGTTCTACAATCTGTTGTCGTCGTTCGATTTCATGAGTTCAACCCCGACCCTGTTCAATTCCGGCACTTGCAGACCGCAGCTTTCCAGCTGTTATCTGACCACCGTGGCCGATAGTCTGGATGGCATCTACAGTGCCATTCGCGATGATGCCATGTTGTCCAAGTATGCCGGGGGTCTGGGTAATGACTGGACCAATGTGCGAGCCGCGGGTGCCCATATTCGCGGCACCGATGGCAAATCGCAGGGCGTGGTTCCGTTTCTCAAGGTGGTCAACGACACCGCTGTTGCGGTCAATCAGGGCGGCAAACGCAGGGGTGCCATTTGTGCATATCTGGAGGTATGGCATCTGGATATTGAGGAGTTTCTGGAGCTGCGCAAGAACACCGGCGATGATCGGCGTCGCACCCATGACATGAACACCGCGTGCTGGGTACCGGATCTGTTTATGAAGCGGGTGCTTGAAAAGGGCACCTGGACATTGTTCTCACCGGACGAGGTGCAGGATCTGCATGATCTCTACGGCACTGCATTTGCGGAGCGTTATCTGGAGTGTGAGGAGCAGGCGGCACGCGGGGCACTGCGCAATTTCAAGGTTATCAAGGCCGCTACACTGTGGCGCAAGATGCTGAGCATGTTGTACGAAACGGGACACCCCTGGTTGGTTTTCAAGGATCCCTGCAACATACGTTCACCACAACAACACGCCGGCGTGGTGCATTCTTCCAACCTGTGTACGGAAATTACCCTGAATACCTCGCTGGATGAAATTGCAGTATGTAATCTGGGCTCCGTTAATCTGGCGCGCCATCTGGATGATCAGAGTGGCCTGGATCAGATCAAACTGCAACGCACCGTGAGCCTGGCGATGCGCATGCTTGATAATGTCATAGACTACAACTACTACACGGTAGACCGTGCGCGCCGCTCCAATCTGCAGCATCGTCCGGTAGGGTTGGGCATAATGGGGTTTCAGGATGTCCTGCTGGCTCAGCGCATTCCCTACGGTTCTGAACAGGCGGTGCAGTTTGCGGACCGCAGCATGGAGGCGATCAGTTACTACGCCATTGATGCCTCAGCCCGGTTGGCAGAGGAGCGGGGTGCCTATCCGAGCTTCAAGGGTTCACTGTGGGACAGGGGGGTCCTGCCCATAGACTCCATTGCCCTGCTGGAGGGGCAGCGTGGCAGCAAATGGTTGCAGATGGACGGTTCCTGGACCATGGACTGGGAGGCCCTGCGTGGGCGGGTCTATGCAACCGGGATGCGCAACTCCAACTGTTTGGCAATCGCACCCACGGCTACCATCTCAAACATTTGTGGGGTGTCGCAGTCCATTGAGCCGACCTACCAGAATCTCTACGCCAAGTCCAACCTGTCCGGTGAGTTTACGTATGTCAACCCCTGGCTGGTGCGTGATCTGAAGGAACGTGGCCTGTGGGATGAGGTCATGGTGAATGATCTCAAGCATTACGATGGCAGTGTGCAGCAGATCAGCCGTATCCCGGATGAACTCAAGCAGCTCTACCGCTGTGCCTTTGAGATTGACCCGCGCTGGCTGATCGAGGCGGCCTCCCGTCGGCAGAAATGGATAGATCAGGCGCAGTCATTGAACCTGTATATCGCCCGCCCGAGTGGTCGTGAACTGGAGGCCATCTATCGCATGGCCTGGATGCGGGGGCTGAAGAGCACCTACTACCTGCGCAGCCTGGGGGCCACGAATGTGGAGAAGAGCACCCTGAATGAAGAGAGTGCCCTGCGCGCCGTGAAGGTGGCAGGCCCGGCCAACACCGGTGGCGGCAATGGCACGACGAACGGTAGCGGTAATGGTGTGGCGAATGGGAGCGACAGCAGTACGGCGAGCAGTAACAATAGCGCAGCGCGTGGCAATAGTGCGGGCCCGGGCGGGCCATCGGCAGAGGATATCTGCGGTGTGGATTCCCGGCCCTGTCCGCTGGATGACCCGGGCTGCGAGGCATGTCAATAAAGTACAGGAGGGGAAGTAATTATGCTTGACAGAACAGGGGCCACGCCGCAGCAGTGGCAACCGATGGGGGATGCGCCGCCAGACCAGTCACCAGTACCTTCTGCAGGGTTGGATCAGGTTGAGTTTGGGGCACGCCGGGTCACGGTGGATGACAAACAGATGATCAATTGTCGCGCCGACCTGAATCAGTTGGTGCCGTTCAAGTATCGGTGGGCCTGGCAGAAGTATCTGGATGGTTGCGCGAATCACTGGATGCCCCAGGAGATCAACATGGGCGCTGACATCGCACTGTGGAAAGATGCCAATGGTCTTACCGAGGATGAGCGTACCATTGTCAAACGCAATCTGGGGTTTTTCTCTTCAGCGGATTCGCTGGTAGCGAACAATCTGGTGCTGGCGGTTTATCGGCACCTTACCAATCCTGAGTGTCGCCAGTATCTGTTGCGTCAGGCCTTTGAAGAGGCCGTGCATACGCACGCCTACCAGTACTGCGTGGAATCCCTGGCGCTGGATGAGGCGGAGGTCTTCAATATGTATCGCGAGGTGGCCTGTGTACATGACAAGACGGCTTGGGCCATGCAATATATGGACAGTCTGGGTGACCCGACGTTTCGTACCGGCACGCCGGCGGCGAATCGCCGATTCCTGCGTGACCTGATCGCCTTCTATGTGGTGTTTGAGGGAATATTTTTCTATGTTGGTTTTGTGCAGGTACTTTCGCTCGGGCGACGCAACAAGATGACGGGTTGTGCGGAGCAGTTTCAGTACATACTGCGGGATGAGTCCATGCACATGAATTTTGGCATAGACGTTATCAATCAGATCAAGGTTGAAAACCCCGAGTTGTGGGATGCCGGGATGCAGGCGGAGGCCCGGGACATGATCCGGCAGGGCGTTGAACTGGAGGGGCGCTACGCACGCGACACCATGCCGCGTGGCATCCTCGGCCTGAATGCAGGCATGTTTGAGGAATACCTGCAGTACATTGCCAATCGCCGCTGTTCACAGATTGATCTGGAACAGATGTACCCGCAGGCCACGCGGAATCCGTTCCCATGGATGAGTGAGGTCATCGATCTCAAGAAGGAGAAGAACTTCTTTGAGACTCGTGTCACCGAATATCAGACCGGGGGTGCGCTGGAATGGGATTGATTGAGTGCAGAACCGCTATGTCGGGGGATGCATGGGCAACCGGACTGAGCCCAAGCCGAGATGGAGTTCGGCTATTGCCTGGTATTGTCTGTCTGTTTTAATGCCAGGCTTTTTTACGCGCTGAGGCGGCCTCCCCGCTTTGGGAAGGCCGCCTGTTTTTTTTCTGGTTGGGACTAATCGTGCGTCTGTCTGAGATTCGGTTATCCGGGTTCAAGAGTTTTGCTGAACCTGTCAACTTGACGTTTCCACATCGGTTGACCGGTGTGGTCGGCCCGAACGGCTGTGGAAAATCCAACATTGTAGATGCCCTGATCTGGGTTATGGGGGAGAGTTCAGCCCGCCACCTGCGTGGTGAAACCCTGGCCGATGTGATCTTCAATGGCGCCGGGGGGCGGGCGCGGGCGGGGCGGGCGCAGGTAGAACTGCGATTTGACAACAGTGCCGGGCGTATCGGTGGTCGGCTGGCCTCCTACAGTGAGATTTCCATCCGGCGTACGTTGGACCGGGATGGGGTCTCCGCCTACTATCTGAACGCCACACCCTGCCGAAGAAAAGACATCCAGGCGCTGCTTCGCGGTACCGGGCTGGGGCCGCGCAGCTACGCCGTGGTCGAGCAGGGGATGATATCGCGTCTGGTGGAGGCCAGGCCGGAGGAACTGCGTGCCCACATTGAGGAAGCCGCCGGGGTATCCCGTTATCGCGCGGCACGCCGTGAGACCACCAATCGCATGCATCACACCCGCGAGAACCTTGCCCGGTTGCTCGATGTACGGCAGGAGGTACAGGATCATATCAGGACACTGGAGCGCCAGTCACGACAGGCAGAACGCTACCATCGGTTGACCGAACAGCGGGCCCGGCTGGAGGCTGAGGCGTTGGCACTGGAGTGGCGTGAACTGGAGCGTCTGTGTGTGCGCGAGCAACAGACCCACACGCAGCGTGTACAGTCCCTGGAGGCAGATCGTATCCGTTTGGCCGGACTGACAGATGAACTGCGATGTGAACGTGCAGAGCTGGACGCCCTGGGTCAGGACTGCGAGGGGCTGAAGCGGGAGTGCTATAAGCAGGATGCTGATATTGGGCGTCTGGAACAGTCCATACAGCATGCCCGCGAGCGCGCCGGGAACCTTGCGCGTGAGCTGACACGGGGCCAGGAGGATGTGGCCCGCGAGCTCAAGCAACTCAGTGAAGAGCGACGCAATGCTGAGGAACTGGGGAGCCGCCATGCGGTATTGCAGGCCAAGGTCGTTGAACTGGAGGCTGCCGGGAAGCAGGCGCAGGATCAGTTAAGTCGTTCTGAGCAGGCCATGCGCGGCTGGCACGAGGAATGGGAGCAGTGCACCACAGCGCGTACCGGGAGCGAACGCAGGCGCGAGCTGCTGGATGCCCGGGCGGGCCACCTGCATGAGCGTCTGCGCGAACTGGAACGTCAGCATGGTGAGCGTCAGGAGGAGTTGCAGGCCATAGACCCCGGGACTGCGAGTCGTGAACTGGAGCAGCGCCAGAGTGAGTTGCAGCAGGCCGAGCAGCGGCGCCTGGAGCTGGAGGGTGACGAGCAACAAAGTCAGGCCCGCCTGGCCGAACTGAATGCCTCCATCGTTGAGTTGCAACGCGACCTGGATTCCGGGCGCCTGGTGCATCAGGAGTTGCATGCCAGCCTGACCTCGCTCACGACTCTGCAGGAGGTGGAGCTGGGTCGGGAGGTCGGCACGGAGATGCTCACCTGGCTCAGGGAGCGCGGTTGGGATGAGCAGCCGCGCATGGGCGAACAGATTCGCATTGCTCCGCGCTGGCGGCGGGCGGTGGAACTGGTTCTGGGGGTGCAGTTGAAGGCCGTGCAGGTGGACGATCTGGACAGTGCAGCCCGGTCTCTGGAAGGTCTGCCCGGTGGCGAGTTCGGAGCCTATTCGGCAACCGCCGCTGCCGATACCGTGGCGATGAACGGCACGTTGCCGGCCCTGCACGAGATGGCCGGGGTGCAGGGCTTGCCTGCAGAGTTGCTGGCCGGTATTTACGCTGCCCCGGATGTGGAGACCGCCCTGGCTGCACACCGTCAGCTGCGTCCCGGCGAGTACATAGCCACCCCGGAGGGGATGTTGCTCGGACGTGACTGGATACGTGCCGTGGGGAGTGGCGAAAGGTCGGGCATCCTGCAGCGTTCCGGTGAACTGGAGTCGTTACGCGCCCGCCATGTCGAATCCGGGCAACGTTGCCGGGCCCGGGAACAGGGGCTTGGTGAGCTGCGCGCCGAGGCAGAACAGCAGCAGGCGGTCTGCGAAGCACTGCGGCATCGCCTGCGGGAACAGCATGAACAATGGAGTGATCGTCGCTCCAATCTGGCAGTCGGCATGGAGCAGCTGGAACAACGTCAGGCGCGTGCTGCCCGCCTCAAGGGTGAGCTGGAAATCATCGCCACCGAAAAACACGCCACCACCGAGGCACTCAAGCGGACTGAAACCGACCGCGAACGCCTGATTTCCACACAGCGCGATATCGATGCAACCCGGGGCCGTCTGGAACAAAGTCGGCAGCAGCTGGAGACCGCACTGGCTACGGCACGGGTCAGTGGGCAACAGGCCGACGCAGAGCAGCATCGGCTCGCCCTGGCACTGGAGTCGGTGCGTTCTCGTCGGGCCTCCCTGCTGGAGTCGGTGCAACGCCGTGAGCACACTGCACAACAACTGCAGGAGCGCTGTCGCGAGCTGGCGCAGGAGCGTACCAGCCTCGGTCATCCACTACCAGAACTGCAGACGCAGCTGGACGCTGCCCGGCAGGGCCGCAAGCATGTTGATGAGAAGTTGACCATCATGCTGGAGCGCAGACAAGCCCGCCACGATGCGTGGAGTGGCAGGGACAGGGAACACACGGACGGGGCGGCTGCCCTGCAAGCCAAAGAACAGGAGCTGCACCAGCTGGAGCTGGATGTCCGTGAACGTGAGGTCCGCCGCGATGCGGTGGCAGAGCAGTTGGCCGCACTGGAGGTGGTGGTGGAGGTGGCGGCGCTGGAGGAGGATGCCTCGGCACAGCAGTGCCGTGAGCAGCTCAAGACCCTGCAAGCCAGCATTGATCGCATTGGTCCCGTCAATCTGGGCGCCGCGGCGGAGCAGGAGGAGTTGCACACACGCCACGGCTATCTGGATGAGCAGTGTACCGATCTGGAGCAATCCCTGACCACCCTGGAACGTGCCATACGCCGCATTGACCGTGAGAGCCGTCGCCGCTTCATGGCAACGCTGGAACAGGTAGATGCCAACCTGGGAGAACTGTTTTCCACCCTGTTTGGTGGTGGCAGCGCCCATCTGGTCATGGAGGCAGATAATCCGCTGGAGGGCGGGCTGCGTTTCATGGCGCAACTCCCGGGTAAACGCAACACCAGCCTCCAGCTGCTGTCGGGTGGAGAGAAGGCACTGGCAGCATTGGCATTGGTGTTTGCCATCTTTCGCCTCAATCCGGCGCCACTCTGTGTGCTGGATGAGGTGGATGCATCGCTCGATGATGCCAATATTGCACGCTATTGCGAACTGGTGCGGCGTATGGCCGGGCAGGTACAGTTCATCATCGTCAGTCATAACAAGTCATCCATGGAGATGGTAGATACCCTGCTCGGGGTGACCATGCAGGAGGCTGGCGTATCCAGACTCGTGGGGGTGAATGTGGAGGAGGCCGTCGAACTCGCCGCCAGTGCCTGATCCGGAATGAGTCTGCGCCTGTCGCTGCTGCTGCTGAGTACAGCCATCCTGGTCTGGCTGTATGTACGGGGTGTGCGCAGTGCACGCCGCGTTCCATACCGTCCCGCCGGGTCGCCCCCACAGCCCCTGCCATCGGTTGCGTCCACCCCCGGCGACCTGGCCAGCACGGATCATGTATATGTAACCGCATCCGGGGCGGGTTGGTTCCATGGCGACGAGATACGCCATGCGCTGGAGGCCGCAGATCTGGAGAGTGGCGCAATGGACATCTTTCATTATCACGGTGACAGCACCGGGCAGCCACTGATCAGTGCAGCAGATATGTATGAGCCGGGCACATTGCGTATCGCTGCATTAAGCGATCTTAAAACCCGGGGACTGGTGTTGTTTATTGCCCCCGGGGGTGCAGGCACCCCCGCACAACTGATCCGCCTGGCGCAGGCCGTGGCCACCGCACTGTCTGCCCGTGTTTATGATGCGAATCTGCAGCCCATTGAGGAGTCGGTGCTGCAACGTATACGGGAGGATGAGTTCCCGGATTTGCCCGGTGCCTGATACGCCCCTGGCAGGGCAGGGGAGCATCCACCAGCGCCTGCTGGCATTACGCGAGGAGCTACTGGAGCATGATCATCGTTACTATGTAATGGCCGCACCCGCCATTCCTGATGCGGAATATGATCGCCTGTTTCAGGAACTGTTGCAGTTGGAACAGCAACTCGGTGAGCCGATACCGCCAGACTCACCGAGCCAACGTGTAGGCGGGACACCACGCCAGGGATTCTCCGTGGTGCACCACAGCCAACCCATGTTGTCCCTGGCCAATGCCTTCAATGAACAGGCGTTCCTGGAGTTTGATCAGCGCGTCTCTCAACAACTCGGTACCGCCGTGCACTATGCGGCTGAACCCAAACTGGATGGCCTGGCGGTGAGCCTGTTGTACAAGCATGGCGTACTGCAGCAGGCGGCCACTCGCGGTGATGGTCGCACGGGTGAGGATGTCACGGCCAACGTGCGTACCATAGGCATGATACTGCCGCGCTTGCGTGGGCAGGATTGGCCCTCCATACTGGAAGTGCGCGGCGAGGTGTACATGAGTCGCGCCGACTTTTCCGCACTGAATGAGCGCACCCGGCAGGCCGGTGAGCGACGGGTCTTTGTCAACCCGCGCAATGCCGCAGCCGGCAGCCTGCGCCTCCTGGACCCCGGGCAGGTACGGCATCGGCCCCTGCGTTTTCAGGCCTATGACGTGGTACAGCGCTTGGCCGGTCTGCACAGGTATACGGAGGGGATCGCACAGCTGGCCAAGTGGGGGTTGCCGGTGTCACCCTGTCTGGAGGTGGTGACCGGGGTGGCAGGCTGCCGGGACTACCATGATCGATTGCTGCTGCAACGCGGCACACTTGGCTACGATATCGATGGCGTTGTGTACAAGGTGGATACCCTGGATGACCGGGAACAACTCGGTGCAGTGGCGCGGGCTCCGCGTTGGGCACTGGCCTGGAAATTTCCTGCCGTGGAGGCACTGACCCGGGTTACCGACATCCGTGTGCAGGTGGGCCGCAGTGGCGTGCTGACCCCGGTGGCCGTACTGGAACCGGTGTTCGTCGGTGGCGTTACCGTACGCCACGCCACCCTGCACAATCGTCGTGAGATTGAAACACTGGATGTGCGTATCGGTGACACCGTCAGCGTACGACGCGCCGGGGACGTGATCCCTGAGGTGGTCAGCGTACTGCAGGAACGCCGCCCCGCCGACAGTCAGCCCTTTGTCTTCCCCGTACGGTGTCCTGCCTGCAGGGCATCGGTATCCTTTGCACAGATTCAGGCCTGGTGCAGCGCCAAGGATCGGTGTCACGCCCAGCGCAAGGCCCGGTTGCTGCACTTTGTTTCGCGGGATGGCCTGGATATAGATGGCTTCGGGACAGGTCTGGTGGAGCGCCTGATCGAGGCCGGCCTGGTCCACAGCCTCGCCGATCTGTTTCGCCTGGACAAGGAGCAGCTCACCCGGCTGGAGCGGGTTGCCGAGGTCTCCGCCGACAAACTGCTGAATGCCCTGGCAACGCAACGTCATACCACCCTGGCCCGGCTGCTCTATGCGCTCGGCATCCCCGGCACAGGTGAACGCCTGTCACGCCAGCTGGCCGCCCGCTTCGGCAGCCTGCAGGCCATCCGGGAAGCCATGGTTGAGACCTTGTGCTTTGTGGACGATGTGGGCGTGGAGACCGCCCGGGCCATACAGACCTTCTGCCAACAGGAAGACAGTCTGTTACAGGCCCTGCAGGAGGTCGGGGTCCGCTGGGAAGAGACCGTCCCGGAGCCGAGTCGTTTGTCGATCCAGCGTTTTCTCCAGCGCCTGATCAGCCTGCGCGTGCTCCGTGGCATCGGCCCCGCCACCGCAAAGCAACTGGCAGAGCAGATTGCCCGGCACTATACGGACCTGCAAAGCCTGCTGGACTCCGACACCCTGCCCGACTTCCTTGCAGAACAGCTGCTGCCACGACAAGTGCCGATACTGCTGGAGTTTCTGGGCAGCGCCCACTGCCAACAGTTACTGCAGCAGTTACGGCAAGCCGGACTGGTGTGCAGTGGCACGGAGGAGTCCACGACAGACCCGGCAGGTCGCAGCTTCGTATTAACAGGCACCCTGTCAATGACTCGCAAGCAGGCCCGCTTGCGTATTGAGCAGGCCGGTGGCCGGGTGCTGACCACCGTATCCGCCCACACCGACTACCTGGTAGTCGGCAACAATCCAGGCACCCGCAAGCAGTCGCAGGCCCGGCAACTCGGCATCAGCATCCTCAGTGAAGCCGCCCTGTTGCAGTTGCTGGATGTGCAGAAATAGTGCCTGCCCTGTCGTCGACAATCGCCAGTGCGGGCCTCCGGTGTGCCATAGTGCAGTGATTGTGCATCAAAACGCCCACTATCGGTCGTTCGCCTATACCCTGTTCCATCGGGCCTGCAATGATCCCCCGGATCCTGCCACCTGCATCGGCACACTGCCATGTCTGTGTCTGCCATCGTTCCTGTCGCTATATCCTTTTCCCCCGGGGCAATTCATCAGGGTTATGCTTATTATCTGCGCCTGGAGCTTTGCTCTTCAATGATATGTTGCAGAGCCTGGATACGTTGCTGTCCAGCGTGGAGCTGCGCTGAATTGAGCTCCTTTTCAATGAGGCCCAGAACCTCAGATGCAAGATCATCCCCATTGGCCACAGACAAGCTGAACCAGGCGTATGCCTCCACATAATCTTCAGTAACGCCCGCACCTTTGGCATATATGGATCCCAGATGCGCTTGAGCCTTGGCATCTCCCTGCTCAGCCGCCTTTGTGAACCAGTAAACGGCCTGTACAGGGTCCGCGGGTACGCCATCACCTCTGGCATACATGGACCCCAGATTGAGTTGAGCCTTGGTATGCCCTTGTTCAGCCGCTTTTGTGACCCAGTAGACCGCCTGTGCATGGTTCGCGGGTACGCCTTCACCTTCGGCATACATGGATCCCAGACGCGCTTGAGCCTTGGTATGCCCTTGTTCAGCCGCTTTTGTGAACCAGTGAACAGCCTGTACATCGTCTTCGGGCACGCCATCACCCAGGTCATACATAGCGCCCAGATTGAATTGAGCCCTGGTATGCCCTTGTGCCGCGGCTTTCGTGTACCAGTAGGCAGCCTGTACATCATCCTCGGGTATGCCACTACCAGAGTCATAGCCAATTCCCAGATTGAGTTGAGCCTCGGCATCTCCCTGTTCCGCGGCTTTTGCGTACCAGTAGACCGCCTGTACATCGTCCTTGGGCACGCCTGTCCCTGCGTCGTACATAAATCCCAGATTGAGTTGAGCCTTGGCGTACCCCTGTTCCGCAGCCTTTGTGAACCAGTAAACGGCCTGTAC
>DKIB01000020.1:9389-9579 GCA_002454015.1 Proteobacteria bacterium UBA6729 | reverse complement strand
ACGCACTCATGATCGGCGTGCTCCATTTTTGAACAATTTATGCAGGGGAAAGTGATGCGGGCCGAGCTTGCCGCCATAGTTGCCGGCACTGACGCCGAGCAGCGTCGGTGCCGCGTGGCAGGCGGCACGGATGCCAACCCGCATGGCCTCGCGAATGCAGTCCTCATCCAGCCCGTCTATGACGACCTCC
>DKIB01000020.1:2879-9286 GCA_002454015.1 Proteobacteria bacterium UBA6729 | reverse complement strand
GTTCCTTCTACAGCGGCAATGGCCTCCACGGCTGCCTCAGCCGCCGCCAGGGCGGTGTCCTCTGCCGGTGCCAGCAGCAGGAAGTTGCCCCCGCCGATGGCCTGCTGTGCGTATGTTTGGGCCGCACAAATGAACTCGCCATCCATGACCGGGATGCGCCAATAGCGTACGTCGCCGGGCTTCTTTGAGGATTGCCAGCCATCCCCGAAGTAACGCAGCCGTTGCCCCAGAGGGATGGACTTGCCGGTCTGCATACCGGCGAAGCAGGCGCTGCCCGGGCAAGTCAGGATGCACTGTCCGACCCGATTCTGTACCTGTCGTTCCAGTTCTTTGGAGGAGATTGCAAACAGCAGCAGTGCTACCCCGTTGCGGCCGTCCGGGGTCTCCCGGCGGGCCAGGCTGCGTTCAATACCGGCCTCACAGCCACAGGCGATCACCGACGTAGCGAATCCGGTGGCGGCCCGGGCGGCGTGCAGAATCCAACGTTTTGAAGGGCCGGTGACCAGCAGCCGGGTAGCCTGCATGGGGAAGGCCTCGGCAAAGTCGTCCGCAATCGGCACACCTCTTACTTTCAGGGTGGCCATGTGCTGCTCAGCATATTCCGGCCTGGCTGTTGATCTCCGCCAGTTCATCATTCGAAATGGGGAAGTTGTGTGCGGCTCCGGCGTGGCTGTCGTTATAGCGACGCTCCAGCGGGCGCGACAATTTGGGCATGCCATCGGGCAGGGCCTCAAGCAGTTGTCCGTCACGCAGGGCCACTATACGTCCGCGCCGGGCGACCAGCTGCCCGTTCTTGAACACATACTCCGGCGCGCTGAACATGCGCTCTGCATCACGCTGCGGGCGATAGACGGCGATGTCAGCGACTGCACCGCGACCCAGATGACCGCGGTCCTGCAATCCCAGACTGCGGGCGGGTCCGGCCCGGGTGATGATGGCGATCTCATACAGGGAGTACTCGCGCTGCAAGCCACGCAGTTCGCTCATCGCTGCTGCCTCGGGGTGGATCTCTGCCAGTTGCTGCTCACGGAAACTGCGATCCATCAACAGACGGATCAGTTTGGGGTAGACGGTAAACGGCCCGCCATTCGGGTGGTCTGTGGTCATGAAGATACGCCAGGGGTCATCGATCAGCAGATACAGTTGCAGGCCTACGGCCCATTGCAGGGCGTTTACAAAGCTCGCCTCACGGTACCGGAAGGGCAGTACCCCGCAGCCGGCCTCACATTCAATATCCATGCAGATCATACGCCGCGGTCTGGCGTGCTCACGGGCGGCGTACTGATGCATGGTATCGCCGGATGCGGTCAGGGTCTGACCGAACATGAGCTGCCCTGCATCAATGGTCAGATTGGGATGGTTATTCACGGCGGCAGCCAGCTGGTGTCCACCCGGGGAGAAGCCGCGCTTGCCCGCATTGCCGTAGGCATGAAACTGCAGGTGGGTGAGATGTGCCGGGATACCCTCCAGAGCGGTGATGGTGCGCAGGCTGGTATCGACACTGCCGGGTGCACCGAGGTTGCAGCCATGGATGTGCAGCGGGTGGGGCAGTCCGAGCTCGTGCACCGCACGTGCCAGTTCAACCAGAATGTGTCGAGGGCTGAGCCCGTAGCCACGGTTGCGTTCGTCCAGGTCCAAACTGCGTTGGTTGTATTTGAAGGCATTAATACCGCCCGGGTTGACGATCTTTACCGCCTGTGCACGAGTGGCAGCCACCATCCATGCGACATAATCCCGGATGGCCTGACCGGGGTGGCGCGATGCGGCCAGCGTCTCCAGCAATACATCATCATTGCCGAGCAGCACGTAGCAGCCCTTGTCGATAATCGGCATATCGCCAAACTCCAGATGGACCTGCCGTGCATTGGCAGGCAGCATGGCAGGTTCAAAGCAAGTCGTGTAACCGAGTGCGGCATAGCGGTAACCGGTGAGGGCCGCGGTAGGTACGACATGACCACTGCCGGGCCGGGTCAGGCGTCCGCCCGCCACCGGATGATCCCGGTGATCCTCGTGCAACAGCAGCCGACCAAGATTGGATTTGCCGCCTGCCATATGGGTGTGGGGGTCAATGCCGCCAGGCATCACCACCAGACCGCGCAGGTTGTAGACCTGGTCCGGACGGGCGGTACGCGGCGGTGCACACAGGCGACCGTTGCGTACATGCAGGGTGCGCGGTTCACCATCGATGCCATGGGTCGGGTCGTATACCCGCCCGTGTTTGAGTTCCAGCAACATCAATCTGTCTGCGGTAGTTGCGCCTCAATACGGGACAGCACCCCGGCAGCGGCGGGATGGCGGGCCGGACGCAGGCCGCCTCGCGTGTGTACCACCACAACCCCGTCCAGTCTGAACAGGTGGCCCGGGTGTTCGATGCCCGGGGTGGCGATGGGGATGTAGATGTGCGTCCCGGGTGGGGGGGGGCGGTCCGCCCGGGCCAGCAGGATCAGCGGCGGGGCCTGCCGGGGCAGTTCGGGCAGCAGGCCACCATCAAAGGCAGTGATCCATACCAGCAGGTCGGTGTCCCCCCCGGCCAGCATGCGGCGCCAGTCATGGCGGACCGGGTCCGATTGGGGCTGCCGTCGGGTGTAGCCGACCCGTAACGGATGTCCGCTCAGCCATGTACATACCGTCTGGGCCGTGCCGGCACCCTGTCCCCCCCCCAGCGCCAATCCCGCACCACGGGTGGTCTGGTTGAGTTCCTGGATCAGGTCACAGAAGGCATGTACCTGCAGCGCCGCCTGTGTGATCGGCAAACGCGCCACCTCCCAGGCCAGTACGGCGTAGTGGGCACGGGACAACTTCCGGGCGAGTCGCTCTATGGAGCTTGCGGGCAGTCCGCCGATGCGGCGTGCAGGCAGGGGGTGACCGCGCAGGCGCAGGGTCAGGGCACGGGCCACTTCGCCCAGGGCATCGTTCGGGCAATCCAGCCGCCAGGCACGCCGGCCCGTACCCTGCCGGGTACGCCCCGGGGGTTTGCCGCCGAGTTGTACCCACTCCAGTTGCGGGTGCTGCTGTGGGGCGCGGATACGCTCAAAAAACCTGGGGTGGGCGCTGACTGCATCCGTGCCCAGCAGTACCAGCAGGTCTGCCCTGCGTCGCAACTCCCCCAGCGTGGTGGAGATCCAGCCGCGTTCCTTGAGGAGACGACTCTGTACCTGCATGATGTCTCCGTTCGCATGGTCCAGCACGCCGCCAGTGCGCTCAGCCAGCCTGACCACGGCGCGCATTCCCGCCGCATCGGTGGCCAGACCCGCATACAGGGGGTGCCGGGCTCGGGCCAGCAGGCGTGCTGCCTGTCGGCAGGCGGTTGCCATGGAGACCGGTTGACCGTCCACCTGCGGCTTGAGCTGCAGGTTCGCGCGATGGTATCCGTCCACAGCGATGGGACACCGCGTGGTGGGTCGGGGCCTGGCAGCAGCGCGCACCCGCACATCATCGCAGTGCAGTGCGCAGAACGGGCAGGTTTGGGTTTGTTCCGGCATCAACGGTGCATATTCCTGAATTTCCGACAGAACAGGCCGGACCACCCCCGGCAGTTGCTGGCAGCTGCTATATGTTATCCCCGACGGTGTTATCATGGCAAGCATGAAGGCTGGTATGCAACGTTGCAGCGTAGTTGCGCCCGCCCGATTGCATCTCGGTTTCCTGAACTTGCAGGGCAGTGTCGGTCGTCGCGGCTTCGGCAGTCTGGGTCTGACGTTGGGCACCATGGCTACGCGGCTGGAAGCCGAACGGGCACCGCGTGGCTGCATTCAGGTGACTGGCACAGAGGTGGCCCGAGCCCGCAGTCTGGTGCAGCGATTGCAGCGGCAGCTGGAGCTCCCGGGCGGGGTGGTGCTGCACCTGCGTGAGGCGATTCCCCGCCACAGTGGTCTGGGTTCCGGTACACAGCTGGCATTGGCAGTGGGTACGGCCCTGCTGCGTCTGTACGGCAGGCCGGGCAATCCACGCCAGCTGGCGGCCTGGCTGGGCCGGGGGCGGCGTTCCGGGATCGGAGTTGCCGCCTTTGCCTCAGGCGGTTTTTTGCTGGATGGTGGCACCACGGGGCAGGGCGTGCCACCATTGATTGCACGCCTGCCCTTTCCGGCAGACTGGACCCTGTTGCTGGTGCTGGATGAGCAACAGCAAGGCTTGCACGGTCGGGCCGAGCGAGACTTTTTCAGCCGACCCGGGCAGCGGCATCCCCCCCTGCATACGGCGCGGCTGTCGCAGTTGTGTCTGTCCGTCCTGCTGCCGGCCCTGGCCGAGCAGGATATCGTTGACTTTGGGGCTGCCCTGAACAGGCTGCAACGTGCCATGAGCCGTTGTTTTGCGGACGCACAGGGCGGGGCCTATACCAGTGCCCGGGTCGGCAGTGCACTGCGCAGCCTGGCTCGCAGTCATGGTGCCCTGAGTCATGGTCAGAGTTCCTGGGGGCCAACGGGGTTTGCGTTATTCCCCTCGCGCACCCTGGCTCGGCGGGCAGCAGAGGCGGCAATGGATCGCTACGGCAAGTCACTGCGATTTGTGTTGGCAGGCGGGCGCAATCGGGGGGCCACCGTGCGGGCACTGCACCGTTCCGTGGCGTAGCTGCGGCGGTATGGTCCTGCTGGTTGGCCTTTCGGTGCGCGCCCTGGCGGCCTCTGCACAGCAGGAGGGCCTGGCGGTATGCACGGTGGATGCCTGTGCTGATATGGATACCCGCAGGCTGGCGCGGGGGGGCTGGTGGTACGCGCCGGCCCCGGCCATGCGCTTTGATGCCGAGGGATTGCTGGCGCTCATCCTGCGGGTAGTGCAGTCCCGTCCATTGCGTGGCTGGGTGGCCGGGGCCGGATTGGAGGCTGAACCCGGGCTCATTGATGCCATCACGCGGGAGTCAGGACTGCCACTGTATGGCAATCCCGCAGCCGTGGTGGAGCGTCTGAACGATCCGGCGTGTCTGCGCGAGTTCGGTCTGACTGCCCCGACAGGCAGCGCGGCCGACGGCTGGCTGCTGAAGCAGCGCGGTGGTTGCGGGGGGGGACATGTGCGTTCGGCAACGTCGCGGAGTTGTCCGGGTCCGGGCATGTATCTGCAGCCACGCATTGCCGGACAGGCCGGGTCAGCGGTATTTCTGGCGGACGGTCACCGGCTCCGCCTGCTGGGCATGAATCGCCTCTATCCGCTGGCACCGGCACAGGGTGATTACCGTCACGCCGTAGTCATGCGTACCCGCCCCGGCAGCCTGCCTGCAGGGTTGTGGCGGTTGGTACGGGGCACCGGGCTCAAGGGCTTGTGTGGCATGGATTTCATCGTGGGTAGCGGCGGACAGATGCACATTCTGGAACTCAATCCACGCCCCCCGGCCAGTGCAGAACTGCACACACAGTCGGCCCTGACCCTGCATCTGCAGGCCTGTGCCGGGCGACTCCACTGTCGCCACATCAGGGCAGGCAGGGCGCGTGCCCTGGCGGTGTGTTACGCCCGTCGCCGGGTGCAAATCCCGGCTGCCCTGCACTGGCCTGCCTGGGTAGCGGATTGTCCTCCCCCCGGGCGTATTCATCAGACCGGGGAACCGGTATGCACCATCCAGGTCGCGGCATCCAGCGAGGCCGCGGTATGGGCCCTGCTGGCAAGGCGTCTGCGTATCCTGCAGCAGCGCTTGGGCCCGACCGACACCTCGGCAGCCATCGTCACCCGGGTCAGCCCGGCCTGACCCGGGCCCGCCCGGCGCTGATATTTCGCCGTCCCTTGCTGTCGCGGTCAGTCTGACTTCGCCGGGGGACACCCCGGCAGGCGCTTAGCCCCAGACCCGCCTGATCAGGTACAGGGCAAGGAAGAAGGCCCCGATGGAGAGTACTACCGAGGCACCGAGGTAGAGCGCACACAGTGTGAATTTGCCGCGTTCGTAGAGTGTGGCAAAGTCCAGCGAGAAGGTGGAAAAGGTGGTGAATGAACCGAGTACGCCGGTCATCAGGAACAGACGCAGCTCCGGGCTCGGTGCCCAGCTCGCTGCCACCAGTGCGACCAGCAGGCCCATACAGAACGAGCCCACAACGTTGACGATCAGGGTGGCGAACGGAAAGTGCGTACCCAGGAGCTGCGCCGTGCCCAGATACACCAGGTAGCGGGCAACGGCGCCGAGTGCCCCGCCACCAGCAATCGCAAGTACTGCATTTATCATCGGTAACAACGCGTCAGACCATCAGGCAAGGGGGCCAAGCTAAGCCATGCGGGCAAGCCGGGTCAAGGGGTGCTGCTGAGGCCCTGTCAGTAGTCCCCGAAATGTCCCCGGAGGGCGCAACATCCTCGGGGTGTTCCTGAACAGCAAAGCCGCGTGCCCTGTTCCTGAAATTTTTGGACACACTCTCCAGGATGGCGCTGGAATCCTCAGTCAGCCTGTTACTCTCCTGCCCCACGCTGGCCACTGTTTTGGGCCATAACAGGCC
>DKIB01000020.1:278-2837 GCA_002454015.1 Proteobacteria bacterium UBA6729 | reverse complement strand
CCGTGCTCCCGAGAGTCGTGGCCAGGCGGTTCATCCGGACTCTCGAGGCGCAGCTGCCCTGGAGCCACATCGGGGATGCGTCTGAACAATCGGGATAACGCGGCGCGGCTCATGGCTGTATCGGGGGTTGGATGTTCATGGGCTCCCGGCAGGGGTTTGCATCGGGGGCGGCTGCCCCATGCAGGTTTGTTCAGCACCCTGTGTGGCGAACGGGCCACTGCGATAGTGCCCCCTGTAGAGGTCCACATCACGGCTGTCGTTGGTGCTGTTATCGTTGGCAATCAGGCCCCCGATCCAGTCGAAACTTTCCGCCCGGAACTCGTTGCCCAGTCTGAAAGTCCTGACACACGGGAGGTCAGGGTGCCTGTGCGTTTTGACGCCGCGTTGCTCTGGTACCCTCCGGACGCCAACACCAAAATACTGTCCGGGGCATGGCCTTGCTTCCCAGCGGCTCCGGGGGTGTCAGTGCCCAAGCATCCAGGGGCGCGACGGGTGAGGGTGGCCCCGGCGTGTCGCCGCCGCACCGACCATCCGGCGCTCAACCCTCGGCTCGTCGGCACTGCGCTCATTACGCTGATGGGCGATGCGATTGTTCCCTGCCATGGTATTCAGGTACGCAGCCCGCAAGATGCGCGGCGCCACACCTCCACACTCCGGACAGTCCCCTGGCAACTTGTACTCGCTCATCCTGCGCATCATGGCGAAATCGCCCTGGCAGATCTCGCAACGATAGTGGTAAAGTGGCACCGTGTTTCAGGTTCCGGATGCTACGGCGTTCAGGACAACGTCCCGACCAGCAACAGGTACCCCGGTATCCATCCCGTGTACACCCCCTGGGCCGCGCAGAGCAAGCCGGTTATTTTCGCAATCGGCTTCTGCAGGGCCAACAGCGCCCAGAACATGAGCCACAGCACCGCCCAGGAAGCCCAGCACACGAACAACCAGTATCCCAAGGTGCCATCGGCATCGGCAAAGGCCTGCATGGCTATCGGGATGACGGTCACCCCGACAAAAAAGCAGAACCAGCCCAGCCCGCGCCCGTCGGCACCGTTCCATCGGTTCCATGCTACCCAGTAGTACGTGAACGTAAACAGCAGGGTAAACGCCGCAGTCCTGATACTGTCTGCATCCGCTTGTGGCCCCAGGGCCAGATACACGGCGACCAGCAGGGTCAGGGTGCCGACAAAGACGTTGATCACGGCGATCTCCCGATCCTCGATGTACCCCATGATCCAGATGCCGTTCAGGAACAGCACCGCGCCCACGAAGAGCAATACCAACCCGGTTAACATGAAACTACTCCAGACTGCATCGCGATCAGTCCGAATCCGCGACGTTGCTCTGTGGTACCTTGCGCGAAGGACCGTCAGCAGTCGGCCGGATATCAAAGTTGAAGATCTCGGTCGGCAGCGCCAGCGTGCAACATGCATTCGGGATGTCAACGATACCGCTGATCCGCCCTTCCACCGGGGCCGTGCCCAGAATCATGTAAGCCTGTTCGCCCGTATAGCCGAACTTCTTCATGTACTCGACGGCATTCAGGCAGGCGCGGCGATAGGCGATGGTGGCGTCCAGATAATGCTGTTCACCCGTGTGCTCATCAACCGAGACCCCCTCAAACACCAGATACTCCGAGAAGCGCGGTTCAATGCGACTGGGCCTGAAGATGGGATTGATGACACCGTACTTCTCCATGCCTCCCTTGATCAGGTCGACCCCGATGTCGATCCAGCCTGCCATCTCAATGGCGCCACAGAAGGTGATCTCGCCATCTCCCTGAGACCAGTGAATATCGCCCATTGACAGACCGCCGCCCTTGACATAAACGGGGAAGTACACACGCGAACCGCGCGAGAGGTTCTTGATGTCGCAGTTGCCCCCGTGTTCCCTTCCGGGCACCGTCCGCGCCGCCACCTGGCCAGCGTCTTTGGCCGCATCACCCTTCAGCTGGCCCATCAACGCGGTGGTGGTTCCGGCCATGCCGTCCGGCAGGGTGCACAACGGCGGTACCCGATCCGGGTTGGTGTTGAACAGGGCGGATTCCCGCTTGTTCCACCGATCCAGAAGCTCCTGCGAGGGCAGGCAGCCGATCAGTCCGGGGTGGACCATGCCGGGCCAGCGAACACCCGGGATGTGCCGCGAAGACGTGTGTATGCCGTGAAAATCCCAGCACGCCTTCTTGGCCCTGGGAAAGTGCCGGTCCAGAAAGCCGCCGCCATTTTCCAGGGCAAAGATACCAGTGAATCCCCACTGCGAAGATTCCAGGGCACCGATGTCGTTGATGTCAACCACCATCAGGTCGCCCGGCTCAGCACCCTGTACGGCGAACGGGCCACTGAGGTAGTGCACCTTGGAGAGATCCACATCACGGATATCGTTGGCGCTGTTATCGTTGGCAATCTGGCCCCCGGTCCAGTCAAAACATTCCACCCGGAACTCGTCGCCCGGCTTGAAAGTCTCAACGAACGGGATGTCAGGATGCCACCGATTGTGTGTTTTGATGTCGTGTTGCTCCGGTGGCTTCCGGATGTCAATATTGAATACTGTCCTGGGCATGGC
>DKIB01000020.1:0-187 GCA_002454015.1 Proteobacteria bacterium UBA6729 | reverse complement strand
TGAGATCAGAATATCAAGGGGGTCAGGCCATTATTTTTCATTTATTTGAATTCGGGGTCTGCCCCCGGGCTGTGGGTGTATTTCTCGTTATAAATCAATATCTTGCAGGCAGCCCGTGCAAAGGCCGTCGGGGCAACGATGGCTATGGAGGGCTCGCAGTCTGCTCCACATCAGACAAAGTTCGGCT
>DKIB01000113.1 GCA_002454015.1 Proteobacteria bacterium UBA6729 | reverse complement strand
CCCGGAATAGCTGATCGCATTGGGCGCCCAGGTGGCACCGGATATGGTGGGGACCGCATTGATGCGTTTGTAGCTGTTCACTGTCGGGTTGAAGATGGCACAGATATCCTGTGCATTTTTCATGATGCCACCCAGAAAATGGCAGGCGAGCGCAGACAGTCCCAATGGCTCCCGATTACTGAGGAACAGGTTGCGTTTGCCATTCTGGTCCCACAGTGAGATATGGGAATGACAACCGTTGCCGGTCAATTTTGGAAAGGGTTTGGGCATGAAGGTGGCACGGAAACCATGTTTTTCGGCAATTGACTTCACCATGAACTTGAAGAACACATGGCGGTCGGCGGTCACCAGGGCATCGGCATAGTTCCAATTCATCTCAAATTGTCCGTTCGCGTCTTCATGATCATTCTGGTAGGGTTCCCAGCCCAATTTGATCATGCAGTCGCAGATCTCGCTGATTATCGGGTAGCGACGCACCAGAGCCTGCTGGTCATAACAGGGTTTACTCTGCGCATCCAGCGGATCGGATAGCTCCCGCCCCTGCGAATCAAGCAGGAAGAATTCGCACTCCACGCCACTCATCATGCGATAGCCAGCCTTTGTCGCCTTGCTGATCTGGCGCTTCAGGGCGACACGTGGTGATGCTTCTACTGCCTTGCCGTTCATCCATAGATCACTGGCCAGCCAGCCGATTTCGGGTTTCCAGGGCAACTGCAGCAGGGTTTTGGGGTCAGGAACAGCAAACATGTCCGGGTCGGCCGGGGTCATATCCAGCCAGGTTGCAAATCCTGCGAATCCGGCACCGTTCTTCTGCATACCGCGGATCGCCCGCGTGGGCACGAGTTTGGAGCGCAGTACGCCAAACAAATCGACAAAGCTGATTAAAAAGTACTGAATGCCCAGTGTCTGAGCCTTCTTTTCAAGGTCTGCTGTCCTGGTTTGTTTTGTGGTCATGGTGGAATCCTCCTTTTGCTGCTCCAGAGTTTTTGGGGGGCTGACAGGGGCATTTCTACCCAGGGCAGTCATTCAGGGCAATCAGCGCATCCAGGCCGATCAGTACGAGATTGAACTCCGCCCCGGCATCCTGCAGACAGTTCCACAGATACTCAGCCGAGGCGCTGTCGAACAGCAGATGCCAGCCCGATGTTGTTCCCGGATCGTCACGTATGACGATGATATTCATGCGCGCCATGGAAGTCTGTGCAAGGGTGAGATTGGGAAATCGATCCGGGAGCAAATCAACCCCGCAGAGCTTGGCAAACATCTGCCCGGCCCGCTTGCCACTGACCCGTAGCCAGGCGGATGAATCTCTCCAGGGCACAGCATGGCAATATGCCGGGGCCTGTTTTGCATAAGTGGTTTCGATCTGCACCAGACTGTCTTCTGCGCCCGGGTCAGTCAGAATCAGAACTTCCTGATCCGAGAGCCGTGCTACCAGCAACCCGTTTTCCTGTGGCAGTGCCTGATGGTTGTTCCGGGGGACATTGATGTTCTGCATCTCCAGCCATTGCAGCGCCCGGGCTCCCTTGAATCCGCAGCGCGGCAAGGGTGACAGATCGGCCATACCGAGGTGTCTGGCCTGTTCGACCTCAGTCCCGGTGCCCAGGGAACGCACGACAGCAGCATCCCGCCGTGGTGTCTCGGTAAAGATTGCCCCGGCCTGTTGCAGGATGCGGTACAGCGGGCTGCGTCTCAGGTATAGAGCAGGGTCACAATCCCGGCTGCGTTGCTCTGGCATCGCCTACATCTCCTGACGCTTGTTTTCCGGGTCGTAGAAGGGGGATTTGACCACTGTGGCCGCTATGATATCCCCGCTGCCCAGCTTGATGTGCAGCGTATCCCCTATTTCAGTATCAGGCCGGGTACAGGCCAAACCGATGATGTATCCCAGTGCCGGGGAGCGCGTCACGGAGGTAACGTGTCCGGCAATGGCACTGCCATCGAGCACCAGACTGGATTCCTGTGGGCACGGCAGTTGCGGGTCATCAATGGTAAAGGCCACCAGGCGTCGTTGCGGGTGTTGCTCCCGGATCTGCAGAGCACGACCGCCCACAAAGAATGGTTTGCGTCGGGCAATTGCCCAGCCCATTTGCGCCTCCTGCGGTGTGGTCATGGCATCAGTATCCTGCCCGACAATGATATGCCCCTTCTCCAGACGCAGGATACGCTGCGCCTCGATCCCCACAGCCCGGATGCCCAGCCCCCTGCCGACTTCCAGCAGGGCGTCCCACAGCGCTTCTCCCATGGAGGAGGGCACATGGATCTCATAGCTGAGTTCGCCGACGAAGCCGACTCGCAGTATTCTGGCCGGGATCCCCCGTACCGTCCCGGAACGCACTCCAAGATAAGGAAATGCCTGTGGCGACAGGTCTATGTCCTCGCACAGGTGGCTGAGTACCTCCCGGGAACCCGGGCCGGCCAGGCTGACGCCAGCCCAGGCTGCGGTCACATTGCTAACCGATATATCCAGTCGCCACTGTGCGTTCCACCACAGCATGGTGCGATAGACATTGTCGACACCGCCAGTAGTCGCAGTAACATAGAAATGCTCGGTACCGAACCTGCAGGAGACACCATCGTCAATGATACTGCCAGCAAGGTTGGTCATGAGTACATAGCGAGTGCGACCCACCGCCTGCTTGAGATAGGCAAAGGTATAGATACGGTTCAAAAACTCGGCGGCATCCGGCCCCTTCACCTCCAGGCCTCCGAGCGTGGAAACATCAATGATGCCAACGTTCTTGCGTATCGCCAGTGCCTCCTCGCGAATGCTCTCTGTACGCTCCGTCCCATACCAGGCCGGGCGCAGCCATGTGCCGGCCGGCACCATGTGCGCATTGGCTTCCAGATGGCGTCCATGCAGTGCAGTGTGTCGTTCGGGGTAGAACGAGCGCCCTGCCAGCACAGCCAACTGCTCTCCGCAGAGTGGCGGACGCGCTGTGGTCACACCAATGTCTCCCACCGTGCGTGAGGTTGCCCAGGCCACCAGCCGTGCTGTCGCCAGGGCAGAATGGCGCCCCTGTGAGGGTCCCATGCCAACGGTGGAGTAGCGCTTTACCAGTTCCAGGTCGGCATAGCCGTCAGCACATGCATTGAGTATATCGGCGATCTGCAGGTCCTCGTCGCGGTCGACAAACTCCTTGCCCCGTGGATGCGGGAACAGAGGGTATGGCGTGGTCTGCTGTGCCTCTTCAGTCGGGTCCGGTTGAGTCCGCTCCACAGCCTGCCTGTCGTGCGGAGTCTTTCCCGTCCGGCCTGGTAGCGTCGCCACAGCGGCATCCCCGGCCCGCTTGCCATCTTCCATCACCGCTGCCATTCCGGCAGGGTCACCGGACGGGACAACACCGTTAACCGCCCCTGCCAGGTGCATACCCGCAGGCAGTCCGGTGATGGAGAAGGTTTCCGCCTGACCCACACACACCAGCCGTCCTCCGGCCTGCAAAGCCAGTTGGTAGGCCGACATGTAGCCACCACAAGAGCACAGCAGGTCACATTCAATACGGGTGCCCAATGGGGTGCAGCTGCTCCGACCGTCCTGTTGATTAATCACCCGCGCCAGTTTCACAGCACCCAGATGCAAGCCGCCTTTGCCTTTGCATGCCTCATATACGGTGCTGCCGGAGATTACGGGGATGCCAGCCTTGTCTGCCTTGGCGACAAGTGCAGCGGGCGGGGTGGTACGTATGTCTACCACGGCGGCCACCTTCGTTCCAACCGCCTGCAGATCCGATGCCACGGCATAGCCGTCATCACCGATGCTCAATACCACGGCCTTCTGTCCCGGGCGTACTCCGTACAGGCGGATAAGCCGCTGTGCTGCCGTGCCCAGCAGGATGCCCGGCAGATCGTTGTTACGGAAGACTATGGGCTGCTCCATAAGACCCGTCGCCAATATGGTCTGGTGGGCACGTATCTTGTACAGGCGTTGGGCATGTATCGCTGCCAGCCAGTGATCAGCATACCAGGCATTGCACACGGTATCGGTCATGAGTTCGATCCGCTGCTGTTGTCGGATGGCCGCAATCAGCTGCTCACGCACGAGGGTGGTCTGTCCCGCATCCCCGTTGACGAAGCGCCCATAGTTCAGGACACCTCCCGGTACCGGGGCCTGTTCAAGCAACAGCACCCGCGCACCCTCATCCGCGGCCCTCAGCGCTGCTGCCATACCGGCCGGGCCACCGCCGACCACGGCCACTTCACAGAACCGATATTCCTTTTCACAGCAGGGTACAGTCGAGTTTGCATCCGGCTGTACCCGCCCCAGGCCAGCCATGCGACGGATCAGGGGCTCCCAGAGCAGGGGCCAGATGCCCCGTGGTCGGAACATGGACTTGTAGTAGAACCCCACAGGCATGAATCGGGCACCAAGCCCGGTTACAGCCATCCAGTCATGTCGCAACCCCCCGGGGCAGTTCTGGGCCTCTATCCGCATGCCATCTTGAAGCGGTTCGAGATCGGCAGGTACATTTGGTTCGTCTCCGACCCGCACCAGTGTATCGGCCTCCAGACCGGCGAACGACATGGCGCCGCGTGGGCGATGATATTTGAAAGAGCGTGACAGCAACCACACCCCGTTTGCCGCCAGTGCACTGGCGATGGTATCACCGAACAGGCCAGTGTATTCCCGGCCATCAAAATGAAACTGCAAGGGTCGCTGTCGGTTGATCAACAGGCCTGCAGGCGCAGGCAAGCGATTGGTGCCGACCGTACCCGGAGTGCTCATCCTCCCTCCGGTGCCGGGGTCTTGAAATCCCGGCGGCTCCTGAAGATCTGACTCGCGGGATAGGTCCTTTGTATCTCGTCGGTAAGGGTGTTGCGTTCAGCGATGAACCAGTACGAGGTAGGCACATGGCACCACCACTCTCGCACCACCCCGACGGTGTTATCAGAGAACCAGTTGAATTCAGTCCACTCCCGATCACTGCATACAGACGGTTCAGGCATTTCTGTTACTGCGCCGAAGCAAATGAACTCCGAGATATTGCGCAGACCGTTGAGGGGACAAGGCATGAGCTTCATGGTTGCTGTGTCAATGGCTTGCCGCTNNCCGGCCTCATTGGCTAGCTGATATTCGTGGAAGCGTTCCAGCCGGAAAGGCTGGATCAGGGGCGGCACCCGACCGGTCGCAATGGCCATGGCCAGCATTCTGCCTGCAACCGGTATGGCCTTGAACCCCCAAGTGCCCCAGCCCGCACTCAGCCAGTAGTTCTGCAGTGGACTCGCCCCCAGAACAGGACTGTAATCCGGTGTCATGTCGGTCAGACCGGTCCATTGTCGCAACAGGCGCACTCGCGCCAGAAAGGGGAACATCTCCAGTACCCCGGCGATTAAATTTTCCTTGAGATCCAGCGTAGATCGTGTGGAGTAGAGTTCGTAAGGATCCGAACCACCGCCAATAACCAGTTCGCCACGAGCTGATTGCGACACATAGGCGTGCAGGGCAGTGGAGCTGACCAGCGGATTGAGAAAAGGCTTCAATGGCTGGGTAACCATGGCCTGCAGTGGATATGTGCGGATCGGCAGCCGCACCCCG
>DKIB01000065.1:26885-27238 GCA_002454015.1 Proteobacteria bacterium UBA6729 | reverse complement strand
CGCCTGTACATCGTCCTCGGGTATGCCTTCCCCGGAGTCATACATAAGTCCCAGATTATTTTGAGCCTCGGCATCTCCCCGTTCAGCGGCTTGTAGCAATTCGCGATATTCTGCGGCTTGTAGCAATTCGCGATATTCTTCGGGGGGACTACCCTCCGGAGTCACACAGGCTGATAGCACCCCCGCAAGCAAGAGGAACAGCAGGCAACGCGCTGTGAGATTCATCCGGACAGGCACCTCGTCAGGAACGGACTCCGGCCGACCCTCGCATGGCAGTACCGACGGTTATCCGCCCATGCCCGGGGGTCGTTCCTCTCTGCATCGCCTGCTTGCCTGTGCTCTATGGTATCTGT
>DKIB01000065.1:0-26792 GCA_002454015.1 Proteobacteria bacterium UBA6729 | reverse complement strand
GCCCAAGCCAGGTCAATGCGCGCTGGTGCCTGCGGGCTCCGGCACAGGTGCCCCTCTCCCTGCGGAGCTGCTTTGTCCCCACAGCCGTTGGCCGCTGGAGCAGTCGCTACCGATTCTTCCCGGCTCCTGCGCCACTCCCATGACGGGACCGGGTCCGTCCCCCCATAGACACCGCTGTCTCTATTACGGGGATCAGTAACTTGCCATGCGGCCCCGGCCGTGTATCCGGGACCAGCCTCAGGCCAGGGCAGGAATCGGCGGTTTTGTCCTCATGCTTTTCAATCGCTTACGCGAAGCTGGCTGGGGTTCTGCCACGCCTGTTTGGCCAGACAGCAGGTGTTGTCTCCCGCAGGTCTGCCCGGATGCGCTCCGGTGGCCGGCATCGTCAGCGAGCTGTGGGCATGAATACGGTGTTGCACCAAGTGCATCTGCCGAACTTCAGTCTGTGCCAGGTCTGCTCTGCTGCTTGCCGTCCCGCGCCATGGCGGCGCAACTGAGACGCTCATCCGCGTACCACGAACTTCCCCTCCAGACCTTGAGCTACTTATTTATATGTAGGAATGTGGGTCCGTTTGGCGTCACGCCCGGGTCTGCGGGTGGGATGCTTGACAGGTCCTGTGGAATGCGGTATAAGGTGTCCTGGTCGGCGGTTCCGTCGGTCGGGGGAGTGCGGTTTTGTGCTCTCGCCTGTTTCCTTGAGGAGGTGTCTGGCACAGTGTTCAAACAGAGAACTTTACAGCATTCCATCAATGCCACGGGAGTGGGCCTGCATACCGGTCGCAAGGTACTGTTGACCTTGCAGCCTGCCCCCCCGGATCTCGGTGTCGTGTTCCGGCGCATGGATGTGGGATCAGTAGTGGAACTGTCCGCCACTACGGAGAACGTGGGGGATACCCGGCTGGCGACTACGCTGGTTGGCAAGGGGGTGCGCATCTGCACCATTGAGCACCTGATGGCAGCCCTCGCTGCCTGCGGTGTGGATAATCTGTATGTGGACCTGGATGGGGATGAGGTGCCGATTATGGATGGCAGTGCCGCGCCCTTTGTGTTTCTGTTGCAGTCGGCCGGCATTCGGGAACAGAATGCCCCCAAGAAGTTCATTCGGATAAAGCACCCGGTACGCGTGGAGGATGGCGACAAGTGGGCCATGCTTGAGCCCCACGAAGGAACCCGGGTGACCATGACCATCAACTTCGATCACCCGCTGTTCAGCGGCGACCACAACCATGCATCCGTAGACCTGTCCACGACCTCCTTTATCAGGGAGGTCAGTCGTGCCCGCACCTTTGGTTTTGTGCGTGAGGTGGAGAAGCTGCGCGAGCAGAATCTGGCACTCGGTGGCAGTCTGGACAATGTGGTAGTGGTGGATGACTACCGGGTGATAAATGAGGATGGTCTGCGCTATCCCGACGAGTTTGTCAGGCACAAGATTCTGGATGTGGTCGGTGACATGTACGTGCTGGGTCACTGGCTGCTCGGGGCGTTCTCCGGATACAAGTCGGGTCATGCCATGAATCATCTGTTGCGTCAGGCTGTACTGGCCGATTCGGATAGCTGGGAGGTGCTGACCTTCCCCGATGAGGACAAGGCTCCCGTGAACCTGACCCAGCCGATCCCGGCCGCGTCCGCGTCCTACTGACGTGATGGCGCTGCGTTCAGGATTCCCCGGTTTCGGCGTGTCTGGCCAGTTTCAGCAGGACCTCCCGGAGTCGCGGCGCGCAGTTGTCTCCGGCGATACGGCGCAGCACCGGGGCCAAGTGGGGGGGCGGCGGTGTCCCGCGGGGCTCTGTACGCGGCTTCCGGTCCCCCTCCCGGGTGGTGGAGGGGCTGATCCGCAACGTTATATCACGCACCCCCTCAAAGCCGGGGACCTTTCGTATCTCGTTGATAATATTATCTTTTTCGATTCTGAGGCGTTGTGCATAAGCGGCCGAGCCCAAGTGCACCACTACCTGTTGCCTGTCGGCACTGCTGAAAGCTGTACAATGGCGGGTCAGGGGGATTTGTTCATGCAATCGTTCAGCGAGCAAGGCGTTGTTTTCGGCCCTTTGCAGCGCTTCACGGAGCAGGGGGTGTGCGGTGAGCACCCGTCTGATCGGGCGCGGCTGGCCGGCGGGTTTGCGGAATGCAGGCATGGGTGCTGATCTTAACACCAGAAGGAGTTCACTATGCAGATCATTGTTTTGACGAGTAGGGCCAGCGACGGCAAGGGGGTCTACCTGCCCCGGTCGCTGGTGTGGGGTGCGGTATTGGGCATGCTGGTGCTTGCTGTTCTGCTCTGCTATGGGGGTGTTCGTCTCCATGATCGCTATCAATTTCTGGAGGGGCGCACGGCGGCTGCCGATGTACTGACAGAGGAGCGTCTGGCCCTGCGTGGTGAGTTCGGTCAATACCGCGATGCGCTGGTGGAACACAAGCAGCGCACCCACGGCCATCTGGACGCGATGGCGGCACGCATCAGTGCCTTGCAGGCGCAGGTGTTGCGGTTGGAGGCACTGGGGTTTCGGCTGGCGGACATCGCCGAGCTGGATGAACAGGAATTTGCGCTGGATACCCCCATCGGCCTCGGCGGACCATCGCCCGATTTTGAGTCACCGCGGGATTACGGTTTTATTGATCGCACCCTGCAGGATCTGGAGACCCTGGAAAGGCGTCTGCAGATCCGTGAAGATGCCATGTGGGCCATGGAAGGGTTGCTCATGGGACGCACCATTCAGGATCGTGCGACGCCACAGGGCGCCCCGGTCCAGAATGGCTGGATTTCATCTCCGTATGGCACGCGCACGGACCCCTTTACCGGTAGACGCGAATTTCACCGGGGGGTGGATATCAGCGGGCGGTACCGCTCTGAAGTTTACGCACTGGCCTCGGGCCTCGTGACCGTGTCGGCATATCGTGGCGGGTTCGGGAACACTGTGGAGATCGAGCATGGTGAGGGCTATGTCACCAGTTACGGGCACAATCACAAGAATCTGGTGGAGGTTGGGCAGTGGGTTGACAAGGGGGACCCCGTAGCCATCATGGGTTCAACAGGCCGCTCAACAGGCGCACATGTGCATTTTGAGGTTCTGGAAAATGATCGCCCGGTAAATCCACACGACTATATTTCTCCCAAGTAATATCCTGCTGTGCTGAGGGTGCGGTGGCGGGGCAGTGCAGGCGGCTGGTAGCCCCCGTATATCCTGCATGTTCAAGAAACTCGTCAATGCCCTGTTCGGCAGTCGCAATGCACGCCTGCTGAAGGCCCAAGAGGGGCTGGTGCAACGTATCAATGAGTTGGAACCCCGCTACAAGGAGATCGCTGATCTGGCGGAGGTGACCGCACAGCTGCGCCAGCGCCTGGACAACGGTGAGGCGCTGGGTGTGATATTGCCGGAGGCCTTTGCTGCTGTGCGCGAGGCCGCGCAGCGTACGTTGCACATGCGTCATTTTGATGTGCAATTGCATGGGGGTGCCGTGTTGCATCAGGGCATGATTGCGGAGATGCGTACCGGCGAGGGCAAGACCCTGGTGGCCACGCTGGCGGCCTACCTGAATGCCCTGCCGGGCCAGGGAGTGCATGTAGTTACAGTAAATGACTATCTGGCCTCCCGTGATGCCGAGTGGATGGGGGGGATCTACCATGCGCTCGGCCTGGAGGTTGGCACCATCGTCTCGGAGCTGAGTCCGGCGGACCGCCGGGCAGCCTATGCAGCGGATATTACCTACGGCACCAACAACGAATACGGCTTTGACTTCCTGCGTGACAATATGGTGCGTGATGTAGAGGCTCGGGTACAGCGCGGCCTGCACTGCGCTATTGTTGATGAGGTCGATCTGGTGCTGATCGACGAGGCCCGTACTCCATTGATCATCTCCGGCTCCACTGATCGTGAATCGGAACGCTATTCGGAATTAATCCGTCTGGTGCCACAGCTGCAGCCGCAGGACTACACGCTGGAGGAGAAGAGTCGTCAGGTGCAACTGACCGAGGAGGGACATGCACATGTTGAGCGTCTGCTGGTGCAAGCGCAGTTGCTGGCCGCAGGGCAAAGCCTGTATGCAGCAGCCAATCTGGAAATCCTGCATTATCTTGATGCCTGCATGCGTGCCCAACTGCTCTACAATTGTGATGTGGACTATATAGTCAAGGATAACAGTGTGATAATTGTCGATCAGTTTACCGGGCGCACCATGCCCGGACGACGTTGGTCGGAGGGTCTGCATCAGGCCATTGAAGCCAAGGAGGGCGTCTCCATACAGGAAGAGTACCAGACCCTGGCCAGCATAACGTATCAGAACTACTTTCGCATGTACGGCAAGTTGGCAGGCATGACTGGTACGGCAGACACCGAGGCGCAGGAATTTCAGCAGATCTATGGACTTGAAGTGGTAGTGGTGCCCACCCACAAGGATATGATCCGGGAAGATCAGGGGGATGTGGTGTTTTTGACTGCCGAGGAGAAGTTTGCCGCCATTATCATGGATATTCTGGAGTGCAGAAAGGAGGAACAGCCGGTGCTGGTCGGGACCACCTCCATAGAGATCTCCGAACTCATCTCCGGGCGACTGCAGCAGCAGCAGGTGCCCCACCAGGTATTGAACGCCAAGCACCATGCCCGCGAGGCCGAGATCATTGCCCAGGCCGGTCGGCCTGGCGCGGTAACCATTGCTACCAATATGGCCGGGCGAGGCACTGATATTATTCTGGGTGGGCATGCTGCCGATACAGACGAGGGTGCCACGGCACAGCGCTACCAGCGTGTGGTGGCGGCGGGAGGTCTGCACATCATTGGCACGGAGCGGCATGAATCACGTCGCATAGACAATCAGTTGCGTGGTCGCTCCGGGCGACAGGGGGATCCGGGTTCCAGTCGCTTCTACCTGTCGCTGGAAGATAATTTAATGCGCATCTTTGCCTCTGAGCGGGTCTCCGCCATCATGCAGAAGTTTGGCATGCAAGGCGGTGAGGCGATTGAGCATCCCTGGGTCACCAAGGCCATTGAGAACGCCCAGCACAAGGTGGAGGCACATAATTTTGATACCCGCAAGCAGCTGCTGGAATACGATGATATCACCAATGAGCAACGCAAGGTGATCTACGAGCAACGTAACGAGCTCATGGAACAGACGGATGTAATGGAGAGCATTAACGCCATGCGTCATGATACGGTGGCTGCCCTGCTTGACGAGCATGTTCCACCGGACAGTATGTATGAGAGCTGGAATCTGGATGGCCTGCAGGCTACGCTCATGCGGGAGTTCAATCTGGATGTGGATGTGCAGTCCCTGGTCGGGACCGAGTCCTCTGCCACGGAACTGGCTGACCGGGTTAGTGCAAAACTGGAGGCGACATTGGCTGAACGTATCCAGGGTCTGCCTCTGGAACCCAGGCAGCAACTGGAGAAGAATGTGTTGCTTGATGTGATAGATCGGCGCTGGCGGGAACACCTGCAGGCGCTGGATCACCTGCGGCATGGTATCAATCTGCGTGCCTACGCGGCCCGCAACCCCAGACGGGAGTTTAAAAGCGAGGCCTTCAATATGTTTGTGGAATTGCTGGAGGCGGTGAAGCGTGATGTAACACACTTTCTGGTGCATATGTATATGCATGTGCGGGAGCTGGATACCGCGCCTGTCCGTCGGCCGGTACAGGCATCACGAGCCATACATGCCCCCCCGGTAGACCCCTTGCGTACTGCTGCCGCACCGCCTGTGGCGTCAACTACAGCAGCGTCCCCGGGTGCCGAAGTGTCCCTTGCCCCCCCGCCACCCCCCCCGGTAACCTTTGTGCGCACCAGCCCGAAGATTGGACGCAATGCACCCTGTCCCTGTGGCTCCGGAAAAAAATACAAACGCTGCCACGGCGCTTCCGCCAGGCAGCAGGCCTGAGCACCGTGGCGGTGCCTCCAGACCTGACTCTGGACTTCTGCGGGCTGCATTTTAATACTCCCCTGGTATTACTGTCCGGATGTGCAGGGTTTGGCGATGAATATACCCGTGTGGCTGGCTATGACCACCGTGCAGTGGGTGCCGTCTGTCTGAAGGGCACCACACTCAACCCGCGCCTGGGCAATCCGCCCCACCGGGCTGCCGAGACCCCGTCGGGCATGTTGAACGCAGTAG
The DNA here is from genome assembly GCA_002454015.1 of Proteobacteria bacterium UBA6729. Classification (GTDB taxonomy): domain Bacteria; phylum Pseudomonadota; class Gammaproteobacteria; order Porifericomitales; family Porifericomitaceae; genus UBA6729. The sequence continues at coordinate 20,687 of DKIB01000065.1, read as the reverse complement.
GATTGCAGAATCCCGGCGTACACGCTGTGGTGCAGGAATTGCTGCCCAAACTGGATTTCAGTGCCACTTGCTATATCGCCAATGTTGCCGGTTCTACTGTGCAGGAGTTTGTTGAGGTCTGCAAGGTATTTGATGATTCTCCGGTACACGCCATCGAACTCAATGTGTCCTGTCCGAACGTCAAGGACGGGGGGCTCAGCTTTGGTAATGATCCGGTGGCAAGTGCACGTGTGGTGGAGGCTTGCAGAAAGATTACCGACAAGCCGATCATTACCAAACTGTCTCCCAATCAGAGCGATATCGCCAACAATGCAAGGCACTGCATAGAGGCAGGCAGTGATGCCTTTGCCGCGATCAATACGGTGACCGGCATGAGCATTGATGTACAGTCACAACGCCCGGTACTGGGCAATCTGCAAGGCGGGTTGTCCGGCCCGGCGATCAAGCCCATCGCCCTGTGGCGCGTGCACGAGGTTTATCAGGTTTGCAAACCGCACGGCATACCGATCATTGGCCAGGGGGGCGTCAGCTGCGCCACGGATGTGATTGAGTTTTTGCTGGCCGGGGCCACGGCAGTGGGGGTGGGCACCGGGCTGTTCTACAATCCGCTGGTCTGTACGGCTATCAATCGCGAGCTGTGCAGTTATATGCAGGGCCTGCAGCTGAGGGGAGTCGGGGAGTTGACTGGCGCCCTGCAGAGCTGAGCCGCACCTACAAATGGGTCAGACTGAATTGCAGTGTGGCACTACAGGAGGGGTCGGCCAGCAGGTTCAGCCGTGCACTGCCGAGGCGTGCCCGCCCACTCAGGCCACTGTGACAGTGGGTACGCAGATTGAGCTGCAACCCGGTACGGGATTGCCAGCGAACCCCCGCGCTGAGCCCGACCATGCGGGCGCTGAGTGCACGTATGGCTGAGCGGTCTGCGGCCCGCAACATGCGAGCCCCGAGTGCCGCCACCTGCAGATCCAGTGACCAGGGACCGAGCTGCATGGGCATGAGCATGCCGGCAAACCATCCCAGGCTGTCCCCAACCCGCAGTTGTCCGGTGCCGACCAGTTCTCCGGCCGCAAAGGCATTGCGCTCCAGCGTGGCACCGGCGTACAGTCCGGCAGCCCCCAGGGGTTGCATGCCACCGCTCATCAGCACCTCTGCACCGGCCTCCTGATGCAGTTGCCGGATCAGGCGAGTTTGCCCGAACGGGGTCTGCCAGCTGAGCCTCCCCTGCGCAGGATTGATCAGGCCGCGCTGCAGCCAACCCTGCGGCTGCTCGTGAATCTGTGCAGCCACGTCAAAAAACCCCTGCAGGAAGGTATTGCGTCCGGGTAATGGTCGGTGCCCGGGCTGCACCGCAAAGTTGCGGCCATAGTCATCGTAGGCGGTCAGGGTACTCAGCTGAAAGGATCCGGCACTCAGCAGCTGGCCACTCAGGCCCTCCCCGGCACGCAGCCCCTGAATACGCAGTGTGCCGGCGGGACCGAGCACACAGGGTAGATCCAGCTGTGATATCAGGCCGCGCCCGGTTCTCGCACTGGTCTCCACCAGGCCCCCCGCCTGGCGCACGCAACCCAGTATCAGGTCGGCGGTATGGGCTGCGCTCAGTGTGGGCCAGGAGGCCCTCAGCATGGCTGCCAACCCACTGACTATCGGGGCGGAAAAGGATGTGCCCTGTAATGTCGGGCCACTGTCGGGGCGCACCTCGTAGGGGGCCAGCAGGCAGTGGTTCTGGCCCTCCCCGCAAGGGTAGGCACTCGGGTGCAAGCCGGTCCCCGCATTGTTTTCACCGGAGACCAGCAGTGCCCTGCCGCTTTGTAGCAGAGCACTACTGATTGCAAAATCGACGTTTCCCGGGGCACCGACCTGCCCGGCAGGGAAGATCAGCAGTGCGTCATCCGGTAGCAGGCCAACCTCCAGAGGTTCTGCTGTTTCGTCAGGCAGTAGCCGGGAATAGTTGATCACCTGCGGTTTCTCTACCGCGTAGGCCTGCAGGCAGGCCCGTACATTGGCGAAGGAATCACTGCGTATATCGCACCAGTACAGCTCCACATGGGATGCATAACTGAAGGCATTCAGTACGCTGATGACCTGGCTGGCATGTCCGGCAGGGAAAGCCGTGTCGGAGTCAATGATCAGGGCCCTGGCTGGTGTTTGCGGGGTTGGCAATTGGGTGTAGAGGTTTTGCAGCCGGGGTTGCCTGGAGTGGATGAAGTTATCAAAGCTGTGCGTGTTGCCGATGGTGGCAGCCACGATGATGGGTGGGTCTACAGGCCCGGAGGATGCTGTGCCGGTGACACTGCCGCTGCCACCACAGCCGGCATTGCACAGGGCGCTGCCGAGCAGTATGCCGCGGTGCAGGCAGGCCCGCCACCGGCGGCCCCCTGCACCAGAACCCCTCAAGCGACTCGGCAGGCCACCAGACCGGCCTGGTACGGGTCACGCTGCATGGCCTCCTGGTAGGCGACCACGCTCAGCCCCGGAAACATGCCGGGCAGTTCATTGCGTTGGAGCAGATAGTTGCGGTTTTTAGGCCCGCGGCCTGCAGGCACCGCTACCGTGAAGGTCTGATAGTAGAGTAGTCCGCCCATACGCAGGGCACGTTCGATGGCCCGCGCCAGGCCCCGGTCCAGAAAACGACTGACCGTAATGACAGCATAGCGATTTGCCTGCAGTACGGTGGCGGCATCGGCCCGGATCCATTCTACCGACAGCCCGGTTTGTGCCATACGCTGCCGGGCCTGCCGGATGACCTCGGTTGAGTCATCCACCGCAGTGGTCTGCAAACCATGTCGGCACAGCAACAGGGCGTTACCGCCCAGGCCACACGCCAGATCCAGGGCATGGCCATGCTCCGGCAGCAGCCCGGCATGACGGGTCAGCAGCTCGCAGGGCGCAGGCCCGGTGCTCATTCTCTCCAGAAGGCCATTGTCAGCAGGGCCAGTATGGTGAATATCTCCAGGCGTCCAAATACCATGGCGCTGATCAGTATCCATTTTGCTGATGCACTCAGGGCACCATAACCATTGCTGACCTCACCGAGCCCCGGGCCCAGATTGTTCAGGCAGGCAGCAATGGCCGAGAAGGCGGTGACCTGATCAACATCAATGGCCAGTAGTAACAGCAGCAACACCAGAAATATCAGTACATACGCGGAGAAAAATCCCCACACCGCATCCAGCACCTCGCTCCTCAGGGTATGTGCTCCCATCTTGATATACAGCGCTGCATTCGGGTGGATCAGGCGAACGATCTCGCGTCTGCCCTGTTTGAACATCAGCTGCAAACGGACCAGCTTGATGCCACCCCCCACGGAACCGGCGCAGGCACCGCCAAAACTGGCCAGCAGCAATCCCACCGTGATGAATTCCGGCCACTCTTCAAAGCTGACCACGGAGAAGCCGGAGGTGGTTGCGAATGACACGGCCTGGAAGGCAACATCCACAAAACTGTAATCACGCCCGACCTTGTACAGGTAGCTGTAGCAGACGAGGATGATAATGGCGTGCAGGATGATATAGGTTTTGAATTCTGCATCACGCAGATAATGGCTCACGGAGCGATTGCGGATGGCAACGAAATGCAGGGCAAAGTTGACGCCGGAAATCAGCATAAACAGAGTGCAGACCAGCTTTACGGCATCACCCTGAAAATATGAGAATCCGGCATCGTGGGTAGAGAAGCCGCCTATGGATACGGTGCTGAAGGCATGCGCCACGGCATCAAACAGGCTCATGCCTGCCATGTAGTAACACAGGCTGCAGAGGATGGTAAGAAACAGATATAGCTGCCACAGCGACTTGGCTGTCTCGGTAATGCGGGGCGTGAGCTTGGCTTCCTTGCTGGGCCCGGGGCTCTCCGCCCGATAGAGCTGCATGCCACCGATGCCGAGCATCGGTATCACTGCGATCGCCAGGACGATGATCCCCATCCCGCCGAGCCACTGCAGCAGTTGTCGGTAGAACAGAATGGAGGTTGGCAGTTTGTCAAGTCCGGTAATTACGGTTGCACCGGTTGTGGTGATCCCGGAGAAGGATTCAAACACGGCATCGGTAAGTGTCAGCTCAAGGGACGGGATGAGCAGCAGGGGCAGGGCACCATACAGGCCAAGCAACACCCAGAACATTACCACGATGACAAAGCCGTCACGCAATTTGAGTTCTCGGGTCCGGCTCTCGTCTGCCAATCCCCATAGCAGCACCCCGGAGCTCAGCGTTATGAACCCTGCCAGCAGGAAGTCGGTGCTGGTGCCGTCGCCATTCAGCAGGGCAATGGCAAGGGGCGGCAGCATGACAAGGCTGAACAGCATCAGCAATATGCCAAGGACATTGAGAACTGCGGCGTGCATCAGGCTACAGGGTTTCAGATATAGGTCGCAGCTACCCTGAAGAGGCTTTCCACTGCCGGAATCTCATGCTTGTCTGATACCAGAACAATGACGTGATCCCCGGTCTGTATCTGCAGGTCATGATGGGCGATAAGCACATTCTGACCCCGGACGATGGCCCCGATGCTGGTATGTTTGGGGAGTTCGATCTCTGCCAGTGTACGTCCGACCACCCTGGATGAATCGTGATCACCATGAATCACTGCTTCCAGTGCCTCGGCCGTACCACCATGCAGGAAATGGGCAACGGCGACATCGCCGCGGTGCAGGTAGCCCAGCATGGCGCTGATGGAAATTTGCGTGGGGATGATCAACTTGTCAATGTGCAGACGGTTCGCTATCTCTGCAAATGCCGGGGAGTTGACCAGGGCGATGGTTCTGGTGGCGCCCAGCTCCTTGGCCAGCATGGCCGTAACCAGGTTGGTTTCCTCACTCTCGGTGACGGCACAGAACAGATCGGTTTGATCGATATTCTCATTGATTAGCAGTTCCCGGTCAGTGGCACTGCCCTGCAGGACGATCACGTTGTTTAACTCTTCCGAGGCCTGGCGCGCCTGTTCCGGGTTAATCTCGATCAGTTTCACATGATAGTCGTTGCCGAGATGGCTGGCGAGCCGTTTGCCGATATTGCCGCCACCGGCCAGTACGATTCTGCGGATGCTACGGCTATTTTGCTGAGCCTCGCTGAATTCCGCACGAATCTGCCGCATGGCCTGGGGGTCACCGAGCAGAAACATCTCATCGCCAGCCTGTATCACGGTATCCCCGTTGGGCACCATGGATTCTTTATTCCGGAAGATCGCCGTGCAACGGTAATCCACATCGGGTAACCAGCTGCTCAGTTTGCGCCCGACCGGGCCGTATGCAGTGGTGCAGCGCAGTGAGACCATCTGTGCACGGCCCCCGGCAAACCCGACGATCTGCTGTGCCTCCGGGAAAGCAATTATCCGCTCCACATATTCCGCCACCAGGCTTTCCGGGCTGATCAGCAGATCAACGGGCAGGGCCTCCTGTGCAAACAGATTCTTGTAGGAAAAGTATTCACTGGAGCGGACCCGTGCGATCTTGGTGGAAATGTGGAACAGGGTGTAGCCGATCTGGCATGCCAACATATTGGTCTCATCGCTGTTGGTAACCGCAATCATCATATCTGCGGTGCTGGCACCCGCACGATCCAGTACCGATGGGTGTGAGGCGTTACCGCGCACGGTACGCAGGTCGTAGCGTTCCTGCAAGGTGTCCAGTTTGGCAGCATTCAGATCCACCACGTTAATATCGTTGGTCTCGCTGATCAGGCTGGCAGCCAGCGAGGTGCCAAATTGGCCGGCACCCAGTATAATGATCTTCATTGCTGTAGCGATGATGTGGGCATTAATGCTTTACCTTGATACCGAGCAGCTTCATCTTGCGGTACAGGTGGGTGCGTTCAATGCCGATAGCGGCAGCCATTCTGGAAACGTTATTGTGGTGGCGTTCCAGCTGATACTCCAGATAATGCTTCTCAAATTGTTCGCGGGCATTGCGTAACGGCATATGAAACAGGGCCTGTGCCCCCTCATCAGGCACCACATCATCCTGCAACAAACAACGTTCAATCTCTGCAACCTCAATGGTTTCCGGGCCACCCATAATCAACAGGCGCTGTACGAGGTTGCGCAGTTCACGCAAGTTGCCGGGCCAGTGGTAGCCATGCAGCCGATTTTGTGCCGCCACGCCAAAATGTCGATACGGCAGGCCATCCTGCTCTACGGACAGGTTAACGTAGAATTCCAGCAGTTGCGGGATGTCCTCCTGTCGTTTGCGTAGTGGTGGAACCCGCACGGGCACCACGTTCAGCAGGAAGAACAGGTCATTACGGAAGTGGCCATCCCGCACATGACCTTCCAGCTGCTGGCGCGTTGCCACCGTCAGGCGGCAGCGCTGCCCCTGCTGCTCAAGACCCGGCCTTTCCAGCATATTGAGCAGTGCGCCCTGCACCTCAAGCGTGAGATCCGCCGGATACTTGAGGAACAGTGTGCCGGCCCCGGTGCGGCTGATCAGATCGGTCAGCTGCTCCACACTGAGCGGGTTGCCTGCCGGGGCACCGGCAGGCGTTACAAAGGGCTGGTCGCTGCGTTTTGACAGTGCATGCAGGCGGCGTGCATAAAGTTCCTTGTAACTGCCGGGCTCACCGATAAACAATACCGGAGTATCATGTGATGCCACCTGCTTGATCTGTTGTTGTAATTCGCTCATGCAACGGCTCTTGCTTGCCGGAAAATCATATACCTGACGGCGGCGTTTAAGGTTGACGTTTTCATTTTGCAGAGAGGCCGTCTCCAGGGCATGGCGCACGGTCAGCAACAGCTTGGCAGTGGATAGTGGCTTCTCAATATAATCGTATGCCCCGAGTCGGGTTGCCTCCACCGCCGTTTCCACGGTGCCGTGTCCCGACATCACCACGATTGGGCAGGGCAGTTTGTCATGCTTGCGCCATTCTCGCAGCAGCGTGATGCCATCCACACCAGGCATCCAGATATCCAGCAGGATCAGGCCGGGCGGTGCCTCGGCAACCTGTTTGCGGCCATCACTGGCACTGGTCGCGACCCGCACACTGAAGCCCTCATCCTCAAGGATCTCCTGGAGCAGGTTACGGATATCCGGCTCGTCGTCAACGATGAGGATGGTGCTCTCTTTCATACTGGTTCTGGTGGCCCGGCAGGGCCCGTCGGCGGGGTAACGGGATGCACCGGTAACTCGATAAGGGCATTGGCTCCCGGCGGCGGGTGATTGTTGGCAAGGCGGACAATACCGCCATGATCTTCAACGATACGGCGTGCAATGGCAAGCCCCAGGCCAGTGCCCTTGGTCTTGGTGGTGACGTATGGTTCAAACAAACGATCCTGCACCTCTACGGACAGACCGGGACCTGCATCACGGATATTGATGCACACACAGGGACCATCCTGGCGGTGCTGCAGTTCGCTACTGACATTGATCTTGCTGTCATGACAGACATCAATGGAGTTGCTGATGAGATTGTTGAGCACCTGTCGTATGCGACAGGCATCAATGCGGACCAGCGGCAACTGCTCCAGCCGGGTCTGGAATTCGGTGCCGCCGTTGAGACCCTGATACAAATCCAGGGTCTCCAGTATCAGTGCGTTCAAATCGGTGGGGGCCAGATTCAGTGCGGGAGGACTGGCATATTCTGTAAATGAATCCACCATGCCCTGCATGGTCTGCACCTGACCGATGATCGTACTGGTCAGGCGCTCCAGCATCGTATCATCCCCGCCGTTGGTGCCCAGATACTTGTGGCGCAGTCGTTCGGCAGAGAGCTGGATCGGCGTCAGCGGATTCTTGATCTCGTGAGCCAGTCGGCGCCCTACCTCTCCCCATGCCGCATCCCGCTGGCTTCGCAGCAGTGCGGTGATGTCCTCCAGTACGATGACATGTCCGGGGTGCAGGGTGCTGCCCTCATCCAGGTGTGCGCCACCACAGCGGATAATGCGTCTGCCATCGGCGCTGAACCAGCTCAGCTGTTCCTGCCACGCGCCTTCACGCTTGCCCAGATGTGGCCGCAGGCTCTGCTCCAGGGTGCGGATGCGCTGGTTTCGTGCTGCCAATTCTGCAAGGCTGCGCCCGATGTCCGCATCGCTCATGGGTTCCCCCAGCATCCGTCCGGCACAGGCATTGAAGACCCGCAGCCGCGCCCCGGAATCAAATACCAGCACACCCGAGGAGATGTGTTCAAGCACGGTTTGCAGGTAGGCATGCTGCGCCTCGGCCCGGCGTCGGTTATGCTCGGCATCCTCGCGAGCACTGCCGATATTGCGAGTCATCTCGTTAAACGATGCCACCAGGAAGCTGAGCTCATCATTGCCTCGTGGCAATGGCAACCGGGTGTGATAGTCTCCGGCCGAGACCTGCCGGGTACCGTGCGCCAGATCACGCAGGGGCTTCACCAGCCGACCCGCCATGAAAAACACCGCCCAGATGCCGCTGAACAGGGCAAACAGCAGTGCTACGGTGAGGGTCATGATGAAACTGTCTTTCAGCTGGGTGCGTATAAAGGCCAGTCTCTGGTAATCCGTAAATGCGCTCTGAATGCGCCCTGCCAGCTCATTGATGCGTTCAGGGGCAGGGAACAGCAACTGCAGCACCCGGCCGCTGGCACTGATATCGCTGTCGGGTACATTGACCGCGATGCGGGTAACCAGCCCCTCGGATTCGGTCTCCTCAACGGCAAGATGGCTGTTTTCAGTCTTCAGCTGCAGCCACATGGAATCTTCAAATCGGTGGGGCAGCAGGCTGCCCGGGTCTGCACTGCTTGCCGCCAGGATCTCCCCCTGACTGCTGAGCAGGGTGAGCTCCGAGGCGCCGGAACGTTCGCGCATGGCATCCATCTCCACCGGCACGGTCTCTGCGGCCAGCCCGGCGACATCGATGGCCAGATTGCGACTCTCCGACAACAGTTCACGGTTACGTACATCAATGGCGAGTCGACTCATCTCCAGTGAGTCTTCCAGGGCCTGCTCGGCATTCAGGTCAAACCAGCTGTCTATACCCTGCCGCAAAAATCCAAGCGAAAAATAATACACCAGTCCAACCGGGACAATAACCAGCACCGCGGTCATGGCTACCATACGCATGGTCAGGCGGGCACCGGCGGCCCCGGCCTTGACTTGTCGTACCAGCTGATGGATATTGAAAACGATCAGTGCCAGCAGGCAGGACAGGCCCACTGCATTGATGATCAGCAAGGGCAGGTAGAGGCTGCCGAAGCGCTGTGAGTTCAGGGTGGCCTGGTTCGTCAACACCAGCGAGCCCAGGGTCAGCACAGACAGGATAATGCCAAAGCGGACGATGACCTTGTTGCTGGGTTGCATCAGTCTATATCCAGCTGTTTCCAGGGGCTCAGCAGTTGCCAGCGATCCTGCAGGTAGGCGACCAGCTTGAGTGGGCCGGGCAGAGCCCTGATATCCAGCCTGGAGCGCAGGCGCACATGGTGTGAGTGTGGTGCCACTGTGGCAGTCTGCAGTTGCAGGGGCAGGGCACGGATGCGACCCATTTCATCCAGGGCGGCCTCCAGTGTATCAAAACGCAGGCGACGTTCGGAGGTGCCGGGCATGCTGAGTCTGTACCGCTTGTCGAGCACCAGATATTCAAGGCGGTGACGCAGGTGCCGAGCCGTGACGACCGGATCCCAGATAAAACGACGTTTGCGGTAGACGATGACATCGGTCAGCACTTCCAGTGGTACTCCATTATGCAGGGCTTCATGGAGCGTGGCACTCAGCCGATACTCCACATAGGCATCCAGACACCAAGCCGCGCCACAGGGATCGATCCCGGCCTGCACCACCTGCACCTGACTGTGCTCACGGTTTTCCCAGCCCCCCAGCACCAACAGGGCGGCTGCGGTCAGCGCAATCCTGCACGGCTCCGGCCAGTGTACCATGTTACACCCTGTAACCACAAGTCTTGTGCAGGCTGGCGTAGTAGAAACCATCCATATTCTGCCAGCCGGGCAGGATCTGCCGACCCGGTCCACAGCTGCGCCCCCAGGGGGCACGGATGGGTTCCACACAGGCATCGGCGTGCTGCCTGAGAAAATCGCCAACGGGTCGGGTGTTTTCAGCGGGGAGGATGGAGCAACTGGCGTATACCAGCCGTCCCCCGGGCTTGAGCAGCGCCCAGGCGGCGGTCAGCAGCAGGGTCTGCAGGGTGGCCAGTCCGGCAATATCATCCGGGGTATGCACCAGTTTGATATCGGGGTTACGCCGAATCACCCCGGTGGCGCTGCAGGGGGTATCCAGCAGAATGCGATCAAAGTGCTGTCCGTCCCACCAGTCCCCCGGCTTGAGCAGATCCCCTGCGACCAGCAGTGCGTGTAGACCCAGGCGATGCAGATTCTCACGGACCCGCTCCAGGCGCGGTGCGGCCCGGTCCAGACACCACAGTTTCACCCCCGGGCTTTGTTCCAGAATCGCCCCCGCCTTGCCCCCGGGTGCCGCACAGGCATCCAGCACCCGTTCTCCGGGTGTGGCATCCAGTACCAGGGAGCCCAGCTGGGCAGCGGCATCCTGCACCGATACTGCCCCCGCACTGAACCCGGGCAGTCGGGCCACCGGCACCGCCTCGTGCAGCAGCAGGGCGCAAGGACAGTGTGGCACCGGGGTGGAGCGTATCCCCTGTTGCCAGAGTTGCTGCTGGTAGGCCTGCCGAGTGCCGCGCCGTCGATTGACCCGCAGCGTCAGGGGCGGTTGTGTATTACCGGTCTCCAGGATCTGTTCCCAGTCCTGCGGCCAGGCCTGCCGGATGGCGGCGATCAGCCAGGCGGGATGGGCATGCCGGGCGATCTGTGAGTCACGCAGTCGCTGTTTGATGCGCTCGCGTTCCCGCAGGTAGCGCCGCAATGTGGCATTGATCAGACCGCGTGCCCAGGGTTTGCGCAACGCACTGCAGCCCTCTACCGTCAGGTTGACTGCGGCATGGTCGGAGATGTTCATGTGCTCCAGACGATACAGGCCTGTTGCCAGCAGGCAGGCAACTTCCCGGTTCAGCCGGGGCAGGGGGCGGGCCAGCAGCAGCTCCATGACGGCCTCCAGTCGGGGCATAAAGCGCAGTGTACCGTAGCAGAGTTCCTGTAGCAGTGGCAGTCGCTGCGGGTCACTCAGCTGCTCGCGCTGCCGTACCAGTGCCTGCGTCAGTGGCAGCTTTTCTTCCAGCACCTGCATCAGCACCCGGGTGGCTACGGCTGCTACATCCATGGTACGTGCCTGCTCATGCCCGGGCTCCGGTTTCAGGCGCTCTGCCGAAACTCGGGGCGCCCATTGACAAAGTCGGCAGCCGACATGGGCTTGCGTCCTGCGGGCTGTACATGCAGCAGCCTGAGTACGGTCTGCTCCCCCGCCGCGATATCCAGTCCCTGCGGGCCTGCATCCAGTATCGTCCCGGGGGTGCTGCAGTGGGCAGGGTGCATCGCCCGGGCGGCCCACACACGCAGTGCCGTGCCCTGCACCACCGCATGGGCCATCGGCTCCGGATTGTAGGCCCGCACCATCCGCTCCAGCACCAGGGCAGGGCGGTGCCAGTCCATCCCGGCCTGTTGCCGGGAGATGCGCGGAGCCCGGGTGGCCAGACGCTCATCCTGGGCCTGCGGGCAGGCGCGACCCAGTGCCAGGGCATCGATAACCTGCAACAGGCAGTCTGCGCCGATGCGACTCAGGCGCGGCAACAGTGTGGCCGCGTCCTCCCCGGCAGCAATGGTCACCGACAGCTGTTGCAGGATGGGGCCGGTATCCATCCCGGCATCGATCTGAAACACGCTGACCCCGGTTTGTGTATCCCCCTGCAACAGGGCGTGCTGCACCGGTGCGGCCCCGCGCCAGCGCGGCAGCAGGGAGAAGTGCAGATTGATGCAGCCCAGCCGTGGTGCCCACAGGCAGCTGTCCGGCAACCGCTGTCCATAGGCCACCACCACCAGTACATCCAGCGTACGCAACTGCGGTCCAACGGTGGCAATATCCTCCGGTTGCAACAGGGGCAGGTGCCGCGCTTCGGCCAGCGTCCGCACCGGGACACCGCCAAGCCTGCGTCCCCGACCCCGTGGTCGGTCCGGTCGGGTCAGGACCAGCACCACCCGGTGTGTGTCAGCGTCCAGCAGGGCCTGCAGAACCAGACAGGCGGCGTCCGGACTGCCAGCAAAGCCGATCCGCAGGCACGGCAGGTTCACAGGACAGCCGACTGTACTCCTGCAGGGAGTGGCTGGGGGACACCACTGCGGTGGGCCTTTTCCAGTTTTTTGCGGACCCGCCGGGATTTCAGCAACGACAGGCGGTCTATGAACAGGCGCCCGTCCAGATGGTCGATCTCGTGCTGTATACAGGTTGCCAGCAGGCCATCACACCATTCCTCCACGGGGCTGCCATCCAGTTTGAGGGCACGGTAGCGGATTCGGTCAGCCCGCTCCACGGTATCCGTATAGTCCGGTACGGACAGGCAGCCCTCGGTCATGCTGCGTCGTCCCTTGCGCACCAGCAGCTCCGGATTTACCAGCACGACGGGGTTCCCGCGATCCTCCGAAATATCCATAACAATCAATCGCTTGTCTATACCCACCTGAATGGCTGCCAAGCCGATGCCACTGGCACTATACATGGTTTCAAGCATGTCCTGGGCCTGCCCGCGCAGGGCGGCGGTATCCAGCTCGACCACGGGCCGCGCCCGATGCCGCAATCCGGGGTCAGGAAATTGCAAAATCTCCAGTGTTGACATATTGTTACCTCACAAACCTGAATAATGTTGTAATACGTGGCCGAATGCCATTATACTACGCAGGATAACACGAGTTGTTCCTGGCTTGGAGATATGTACATGACAGACCTGACAATCAGACCTGCGCTACTGGCGCTGCTCACCCTGTTGGCCACAGCGCCTGTGGCAGCGGATACCGTGCAACTGGCACCGGGGCACCCCGATCACCATGTGGTGCAGAAGGGGGATACCCTGTGGGATATCTCCGGTCGCTTTCTGGTCAAGCCGTGGCGCTGGCCGGAACTGTGGAAGTTCAACCCGCAGATCGACAATCCCCACCTGATCTACCCCGGTGATACGGTGCGCCTGATCTACGAGGCAGGCCAGCCCCAACTGACGGTAGAGCGGGGAACAGGTGCCGATACCCCCACTACCGCCAGCAGCGACCCGGCGGCCGCACCCCGCGTGCAACAAGGACCGTCGGGTGGGCGCGAGCTGAGATTGCAGCCGCAGCTGCAGGTGCACCAGCGCAGTGGGATCCCGACCCTGCCCCTGGAACATATCCAGCAATTCCTGCAATTCCCCATGCTGGTAGAGGTCCGGGATTTTGAGCTGCGGCCCTATATACTGGACATCGGCACACGCACCTACATCCGCCACGGGGCGGTGCGGGATCGGGTCTACATACGGGGAGATCTGGATCCGGAGATCAATGACTATACCGTATTCACCCTGAAGGCCGAACACGAGGATCCGGAAAGGCCGGGCGTGGCTGCTGTCTACGAGGTGTATTACACCGGTGAGGTGCGTATCATTGAGCATGGGGATCCGACCATTGCCATCGTCACCCGCTCCGAGCGCGAGCTCAGCGCCGGGGATCGCCTCTATCCCTCCGCCGATGTCAATTATCTGGACGATGCAGACCAGCAGCTGATCCCCCATGCACCGGAGCGTGCCGATGTCACCGGTCGCATACTGTCCGTAGCCGATGGCAGGTTGCAGGTATCCGAGTATCAGGTATTGCTGCTGGATATCGGCGTGGAGGACGGGGTGGATGCAGGCACGGTGCTGGGGATCCGCACCCGTGGCTGGCGCACGCAGGATTCCATCGCGGCCAGACAGACCGCCCTGCGTGGCGCAAGGGCCGGCCGGGTGCGCTTTGAACACGAAGCGAACTCCGCCGTGGACCGCATCCTGAGCAGCATCTTCACGGATACCCGTGATCTGTTCCTGCGTATCGGGAATCTGCGCCTTGACAAGGTGGTGGGCGTGCCCATTGCCGGCCGTCCGGAGACGGTGGACATTCCCGGCTCACCGCGCGGCACCGTCATGGTGTTCCGCAGCTTTCCCAGGTTCAGCTATGCGCTGGTGTTGTCCCTGGTCGGCCCCACCTTTATCGCTGACCAGGTACACGCCCCCTGAGCCCTACTCATCGGTGACGCAACCTTCCGCTGCGCTGCGGACCGTTTTGATGTATCGGTACAGGGTACCCCGGCTGACCTTGTAGGGGGGTTGTACCCAGGCAGCCTGGCGGCGCTGCAGTTCGGCATCATCCAGGGCCACATTCAGACGGTTCTGTCTGGCGTCAATGGTGATCTGATCCCCATCCTGCAACAGCGCGATGGGGCCGCCTTCCTGCGCTTCCGGCACCACATGGCCGATGATGAATCCATGTGAGCCGCCGGAGAAGCGACCATCGGTGATCAACGCCACCTTGTCGCCCAGTCCGGCACCCATTAGCGCGGAGGTCGGGGTCAGCATCTCCGGCATGCCCGGGCCCCCCTTCGGACCTTCATAGCGGATTACCAGCACCTCACCCCCCTGCACCCGGCCCTGTTCCAGGGCCTGCAACATGGCCTCCTCCGAATCAAACACCAGTGCAGGACCACTGAAGTATTCCCCCTCCTTGCCGGTAATCTTGGCCACGGCCCCGCCGGGTGCCAGATTGCCGTAGAGGATGCGGATATGTCCTTCCGCCTTGATCGGCCGGTCCAGCGGGCGGACGATGCGCTGGCCCGCCTGCAGCTCCGGCACATCCGCCAGATTCCCGGCCAGCGTCTGACCGGTTACCGTTATGCAATCCCCATGCAGCAGGCCATGCTGCAGCAGGTATTTCATAATCGCCGGCGTGCCCCCAACCCGATGCAGATCTTCCATGGCATAGGTACCACTGGGTTTGAGATCACACAGCAGCGGCGTGCGCGCACTGATCTTCTGCAGGTCGTCCAGCCCCAGCTCCAGGCGCGCGGCCCGCGCCATGGCAATCAGGTGCAGTACGGCATTGGTAGAACCCCCCAGCACGGTGACCAGCACCATGGCGTTGTCAAAGGCTGCCCGGGTCATGATGTCGCGTGGCTTGAGATCCAACTCCAGCAACCGATGGATAGCCGCTCCCGCCGCGCGGCATTCCGTCGCCTTGTCCGCGTCCACCGCCGGGGTGGAGGAACTGTAGGGCAGGCTCATGCCCATGGCTTCAATGGCGGCGGCCATGGTGTTGGCGGTGTACATGCCCCCGCAGGCACCGGGACCCGGGCAGGCATTACGCACAATGCGATGCCGCTGCTCATCAGTGATGTGTCCCGCCAGATACTCGCCGTAGCTCTGGAATGCCGAAATAATATCCACCCGGGTATCATCCACCCGCCCGGCCAGGATGGTCCCCCCGTAGAGCATGATGGCCGGGCGGTTGACCCGGGCCATGGCCATGATCACCCCCGGCATGTTCTTGTCGCAGCCGGGCAGGGCGAGCAGGGCATCGTACCACTGCGCCCGCATCACCGTCTCCAGCGAGTCGGCGATCAGATCACGTGACTGCAACGAGTAACTCATCCCCTCGGTGCCCATGGAGATCCCATCGCTTACCCCGATGGTGTTGAAGCGGAAGCCGACCAGCCCGGCCTGCCGTACCCCCTGCCGGGCCGCAGCGGCCAGTTCCAGCAGATGCATATTGCAGGTATTGCCTTCGTACCAGACGCTGGCGATGCCCACCTGCGGCAGATCCATCTCGGCCTCGGTCAGCCCCGTGCCGTAGAGCATGGCCTGCGAGGCCCCCTGTATCCGGGGCTGGGTGATGCGCGCACTGTAGCGATTGGTGCTCATGATTCGGCAGTATAGCACCGGACCATGGCTTGCAGGGCGGCCGCCCGGGGGTGTAGACTGACGGTGCCGTGCAGTCGTGACGGAGCTGCTCCCGACGGTGTACGATCCGGCCCGTGCCGTCAAGGGGTTTGGGAGCACATCCAATGAGCAAAAGCGTAGTCGTAATCGGTGCCCAGTGGGGCGATGAGGGCAAGGGCAAGATCGTTGATCTGTTGACGGAACGTGCCGATGCCGTAGTGCGCTTTCAGGGCGGACACAACGCCGGTCATACCGTGGTGATCGATGGGCATCGCACCGTGCTGCACCTGTTGCCTTCCGGCATCCTGCGTGAGGGCGTGCGCTGTCTGATCGGCAACGGCGTGGTGATCAGCCCGCCTGCCCTGCTTGCGGAGTTGCAGGCCCTGGAACAGAGTGGCGTAGCCGCCCGCGAGCGCCTGCTGATCAGTGCGGCCTGTCCGCTGATCCTGCCCTACCATGTAGAACTGGATCTGGCACGTGAGCATGCCCGTGGTCCGGCAGCCATAGGCACTACCGGTCGTGGCATCGGCCCGGCCTACGAAGACAAGGCAGCCCGCCGTGCCCTGCGCGTGGAGGACCTGTATCACCGGGAACGTTTCGCCGCCAAACTCGGCGAGGTGCTGGACTTTCACAACTTCCAGCTGCGACATTACTACAAGCGTCCCACCGTAGACTTCAGCCAGCTGCTCGATGAGCTGCTGCAACAGGCCGAGCAACTGTTGCCCCTGGCAGGAGACGTCGCCATTGAACTGCACCGCCTGAGCGCCCGGGGTTGCAACATCCTGTTTGAAGGTGCCCAGGGTACCCTGCTGGACATCGATCATGGCACCTATCCCTTTGTCACCTCATCCAACACCACCGCCGGTAGTGCCGCGACCGGCACCGGGCTCGGCCCCCGCGCCTTCACTGCCATCCTCGGCATCACCAAGGCCTATACCACCCGGGTAGGTTCAGGACCGTTCCCCACCGAACTGTTTGATGAGATGGGGGAGTTGCTGGCCAAGCGTGGTGCAGAGTTTGGTGCCACCACCGGGCGCCCGCGGCGCTGTGGTTGGTTTGATGTCGTGGCCCTGCGCCGCGCCCGTGATATCAACAGCCTCACCGGGCTGTGTATCACCAAGCTGGATGTGCTGGATGAACTGGAGACCATACATGTCTGTACCGGGTATCGCATCGGCGGCCGCCTGCTGGATACCCTGCCCATCACAGCCGAGGCCGTGGCCCGCTGTACACCGGTCTACCAGGAACTGCCCGGCTGGCGACAATCCACACTCGGCATCACCCGCATGACGGAGTTGCCCGCCAACGCCACTGCCTACCTGCAATACATCAGCCAGCAGGTAGGACTCCCCATCCAGCTGGTTTCCACCGGAGCGGATCGCAACGAAACCATCATCAACGAGCACCCCTTTGATACCGACGCAGGGGGGTAGGGTCCCCATTCAGCAATGCGGACTGGTGCTCCTACGTTTACTTCCACGCAGTAGCCTGAAGACCCCTTACTCAACCAATGTTGCTGCCTTCGATATCCCGGCGCGGATAGTCGCATCGGTTGCCCCGATTGGGAACAGCCATCCCAGTATATCTCTACGTATTGCAACATACCCTGTGTGCGACTGTCCATTGCCTAATGAACCTGGCATTATCCGGGAATAAAGAAAGATTGTCGCATCCTGGATGTCCACTACATCATCTCTGTTAAGGTTCAGATAATCAGGAGCTCCGGCGATATAAGCATCTATTAACGCTATTCCCTGTTCCATTGTGTAACGGCTGAATAATGGCAAAAAGGCAGGCCGGATCTGGAGACTGGATAGATTATCAGCAAACAAAAACCGATAGTAAATTGCTTTTGCGTCTTTTATATCTATGATAGAATCCCCGGTTATATCAATGTCAAAGTCTGCACCCGCTGTGATCAAGGCTGTTGCTATGTCTGTATTACCTTCAAATGCAGCATTATGCAGGGCTGTCTGGTCAGCGTTATCCCGGAGATCCAGGTCTACCCCTGCTGTGATCAAGGCTGTTACAATTGAGGCCTGTTTGCTGGACGCAGCATTGTGTAGAGCTGTCTCGCCATCGTTATCCTGGAGGTCAAAGTCTGCCCCTGCTGCAATCAGGGCTGTTACTATTGGCGTATGGCGTTCCCTGACTGCTACCATCAGGGCCGTCTGGCCATCGTTATCCTGGAGGTCAAAGTCTGCCCCTGCTGTAATCAAGGCTGTTACTGTCGGCGTACGGCGTTCCCTGATTGCTACCATCAGGGCCGTCTGGCCATCGCCATCCTGGAGGTCCAAGTTCGCGCCTGCCGTAATCAAGGCTGTTACTATTGACGTGTGGCGTTGCTCAATTGCTACCATCAGGGCCGTCTGGCCATCGCTATCCTGGAGGTTCAGGGCTGCCCCTGCTGTAATCAAGGCTGTTACTATATCTGTATTGCCATCAAAGGCAACGCTGTGCAGGGTTGTCCTGCCATCGCTATCCCGGAGGTCCAAGTTTGCTGTCTTGCCACCATGATCCTGAATATCCAGGGCCGCACCCGCTGTGATCAAGGCCGTTGCTATATCTGTATTCCCTTCAAGGGCAGCATAATGCAGGGCTGTATTGCCATCCGGATTGTACCTTCTGTCCAAGTCTGCACCTGCATCAATCAAGGCAGTTGCTATATCTGTATGGCCTTCCCTGATTGCTACAATCAGGACTGTCTGGTTATCACTTCTTTGATCTCGGAAATCCAAGTCTGCACCCGCCGTAATCAAGGCTGCTACTATTGATGTATGTCCGTTATTTACAGCTCCATGCAGGGCATAGCTGTCCAAGTTTGCACCTGCATCAATCAAGGCTCTTACCACCGTTGCATCACCATCAAAGGCAGCATGGTATAGGGCCGTGCCACTGCCGTCCCTAGCGTCCAGGTTTGCTGTCCTGCCATTGTCATCTTGAATGTCCAGGGCCGCACCCGCACCAATCAAGGTTTTCATTGTCCTTGTATGCCGGCTACTGGCAGCCCAGTGTAGGGCTGTCCAGCCATTTTTATCCCTAAGGTCCAAGTGTGCACCTGCTACGTCCAGGGCGACTACTACCTCTATATATCCGCCAGCCGCAGCTTCCATCAGGGCTGTCCTGCTATTGTCATCTTGAATATCCAGGGCCGTACCTGCATCAATCAAGACTTTTACCATCTCTGCATAACCATCACCAGCAGCTTTGTGTAGGACTGTGTGTTTAGGCAATGATCCTTGGCGTGGGCGTGGACCGTCCTTGTTGGTATACAGAATATCCAAGTCTGCGCCTGCTGCAGTCAAGGCTGCTACTGTTGATGTATGTCCGTTACTCGCAGCAAGGTACAGGGCCGTATCGCCATTGGTAGCTTGGAGGTTCAAATACCGGGCTGCGCCTGCACTTGCTGTAATCAAGGCTGCTACTATTGACGTATGGCCATTTTCTGCAGCTCCGTGTAGGGGTGTCCCGTCATCGCGGTCTCGGGGGTCCAAGTCTGCACCTGCATCAATCAAGGCTGCTGCCACTGATGTATTTCCGCGATACGCAGCCCAGTGTAGGGGCGTAAAGCTCAGATTACCCTTAATATCCACGTCTGCACCTGCATCAATCAAGGCTACTGCTATTGATGTATGTCCGTTACTCACAGCAAGGTACAGGGCCGTATCGCCTCTATCATTTTGAATGTCCAGGTCTGCCTCCGCTGTGATCAAGGTTGTTACTATATTTGCATTATTCCCAAGTACAGCACAGTGCAGGGCTGTATTGCGATCCGATCCCCTATTCGTATTTTGGTAATCCAAGTTTCTACCTCTTGTAATCTGAGAAGCCACCGCCACTGCATCACCACGAAAGGCAGCATTCTGCAGGGAACCTGAAGATGATCCACATACTGCCATTGCAGGCAATGCAAACAGCACTAACAACGCAATCATAAAACCTTTTATAAGACCTTTCATATTTGCAACCTCACTTGGTCAAGCCGATTATGGCTGGTTATAGTTGGGCACCCTGTAGGTTAGACAGAAATTTGCCACGGTAGCGGGCATAATTTCCTGGCCGTTCGTAAATCATGGCGATTAAGAATCCCCATGCACAGAACAGCCGGGATACGGACTGGACTGGCACGGTGTGCCAAGTCAGTCGCCTGCCGGGTTTATACCTGCTTAGGGGGGGTAGGTGAGTGAGTCTTCCGATCATGGGAAGCATCGGATCAGGCTCACCATACTGAAAACCACAGGCGCGACCAACTACTCGGTGAATCCAAGTGTCACAGAGGTTCCCGGTTCTGCTCAAATGAGCAGACCAAAGAAACTGGGAGTTTGGCGTCCATGATGNNGATGTCCAGAAGTATAGCACAATGTGCAGCCGGCCCCGAAGAAGCCCCTTGCAGACCATGGTCTTCCTGAGGTCAGCGGGGATTATAGTCGAATCAGGGTTCTTATTCAAGGTCTTGCAACTGGATGCCTACACCCTCAGCGATAACGAAGTAGCTCGGCAGAGGAACAGAGCGAGACAGGAGTTATTCCACTCACTGCCTGAGCACGCCCCTGTAGGGGCAGCTCTGCTTTGTTGCGGAGAAGTCCGCAGCCTCCGGCTGCCTTCATGCCCCCGTTGGGGGGGAAAGGCAGCGTTGACCAACCGCTCTGCCCTTCTGAATACCCGTGGAAGTTCAAGCCCTCTGGCGGGGGGTGGGTGCGCCTCCGCGTGTAGGGCTCACAGGCCACGTCACATAGGGTCAATCCGTCTGAGTGAATCATGCCTTGGCCTTGTGACTTGAATACCGGTTCCGCGTCTCTGCTTTGGGCTCATTGTGGTGTGGGAAATGACTGGCGATGGGATTGTGGGCAGCGGCAACGCGCAGCCTTGTATCGGGGTATGCCGGGCTGTGGAGAGCCCGGTGATGACAGGGCTCTGCGGGCTGCCCTGATGCGTCGGGGGGCTTGTGCTG